>CAZKUN010000139.1:0-24226 GCA_964555935.1 uncultured Armatimonadia bacterium
CACCAGGTAGATGCCGAACGCGCTTTCCGACGGCCACGTTCCGCTGCACTGCCCGTTGGCGCTCTCCCAGCGGACCGTTTCGGCGGAGTAGGCCGCCAGGAACAGGTCCTCCGTGATCGGGAACGGATTGGTGTAGCACCCCGGAAGATCCCAGCCCTCGGTTTCGGGGAAAGCAATTTCAGGCGTCAGCCTCGTCAGGGGTTCTGGCCCATCCAGCCCGAGGCGGGGATCCACTCGCACGATCGAGCCCGCGGAGATGAAGTGATGCGCCGTGGAGGTGGCCAGGATCCGATCCGTCCCCGGAACGGGCCGGGCCTCCGCCAGCATGCACGGGTTCTGCGAATAATTGCCGTAGTAATGTTCGGTCGCGCGACCGTCCGGATTGGTGGTCCACAGGCTTTGGTACCATGAGTTGTGGCGGTTGATGTAGTCCCATCGCGTGTAGATGATGCGACCATCGGGCAGGACGGCGGGGTCCCATTCGTTGGCTTCTCCGAATGAGATCTGGGCGATGTTCGCGCCGTCGCCATTCGCCCGATACAGTAGATACGACGGGGTGTACCGCCCCCAGTGGCAGCGCCCGAATCCTTGATTGCGCGTTGACACGAACGCAAACCCTCCGTCCGGGAGGTAGCACGGGTCGAAGTCCTCGATCAACACAGTGCGGCGCCCGTCGGGCGTGGTCATGGGGTCGTCGGCGGTCCCCGTCAGTTGGCGCACCGAGCTGCCGTCGAGCGTCCCCTCGTAGATCAGGAAGCGTTTCCTGCCGTGCACGTCATTGTCGTAGCCTTGGGCCGCGACATTTGGGTGAGTCGGAATGCGAACGTCGTCCGTTTTCGCGACGGCATGGTCGCAGAACGAAAAGATGACTCTCTTGGCATCGAACGACAGATCCGGATGGAGGATCGAGCCTTCTGGGAGTTTGCCCTCGAACAGGGCGGTCTCGCGCGGCGCGTCCTTCCACGACTCCAGCACCGTCAGTCCCGGTCCCGGTCGGCTGTGGCGGCCATAGTATTGGTCGCACAAGTGCGCGAACAGCGACTTGGGTGGGGGCCGCTTGTTGATGAGTAGCCGGTCGAAGTCCAGGTCCGGGTGCGAGAGGATCAGTTCGCGTCGGAGTTGCCGCGCCGCGAAGAACAGGTCCTGCAAATCCGCGTCCGACGTGGCCAGGTCAAACTTCTCCCGGAGGCTCGCCAGCCCTGTGTCGAAGGAGGCGAGTCGGTCGTTCCCGGGCATGAGGGCGCGAGTGGCCGCCGCGAGATCCAGCGCCTGGCCGGCGGCGCGCTGAAAGAACCGCGAGTCACGGTCATACACGACGGGCTTCTTCCGCGGTGTCGACCAGTCGCTCGTGCTGCTTTGCGTGGCGGGGCGGTCGAGAGCCACGTTCGTTTCACGCTCGGCTGCGGCAAACACTTCGACTTCGTCCAGATGGAAATACTCGTCGTTCGCCAGCCCGACCCGCACGAAACGGGCGTTCTTGCCCGAGGCGGGAACGGTGAGGGGCGGGCCGCCCGAGAAGCCATGGAACGGCGGCCCGGCATGACGGTAGATCTCTTCCCACGCGGCGCCATCGGTCGAGAGTAGGAGCACCACTCGTCGGGCTCGTTCCAGGCATATCTCGTGATCGGTCCGGTTCCAGAGCACGATCCGGGACAGGGGCATGACGGAGCCGAGGTCCACCTGCCACCATGGGTCCTGCTGCTTCTCCGTATGGAAGCCCGTGCCGCCGTCCTTGATGCCGTCGCATCCGCCGGCCGCATCGTCCTCCGCGGTAGCAGGGCCGCGCTCGCTCGTGTCCGCCGCCTGGCGGGTCCAGTCATCCCGGATCACGGAGGCCAGGTCGACCGGCAATTGAGCCCGCGAGGCGGAAGCGAGCGCCAGCAAGAGCCCGAGCGCCAGGGCCGCGACGCCCATCCTCCTCCGCCCCAGTTGGCGAAGAATCACGTACCCGCCCGAGAATCCTCGGAGCAGTTCGTCCAGCATAGCGCGGTCCGTTCCCATTCTCACACGCATAGCAACATTCTACTGAAGCAACGGCCCGCTGTCGAGGTTCTCGTCGTTCCCCATCGAGCGTCCGCCCCAGCCCGGACCTTGGGAACTCGCCGTCAGAGTTCCCAAGGTCCACGCCACTCCCCGTCGAACGTCTCTCCCATGCTGTCCCTGCTTCCCATCATTCTCTGCCCGCTCTCCACATCCGCCGACGTCACCGTCATCGGTGCCGCGCCCGACCTCACCACCGCGCTTGCCCAATACGCCATCGACGTGTCCCGGTCAACAGTCCTCTCCGCCCACTCCGCCGTCGCCGTCTGCAACTCGGACTATCCCGAGCCTGCCCGCCTCTCCGCATCCCAAGTCTCCGCCCTGGAGCAACACGTCGCCTCCGGCGGTCGCGCCTATGTCGAGCACGCCGTGCCCTCGGGCGGCGGCACTCTCTTCGGCACCAATCTCCCAGATGCGTGGGAGCGCGCGCAGCATCAGCGCCTCTTCGTCACGGGCGATTGCGGACCAGAGCTTGAACTCGGCGACATCCTCGAGGAACACAACTCCGCCCGCATCGTCCCAACCTCGCTGCCTGATGGCGCGCGAACGCTCCTCACCTACGGCCTCCTCATCGGCACCTACCAGGTCAAGGAAGCCGACGCCGCCTTCACCGTCACGCTCGACCTCGGCGAGACCACAGACATCCGCCGCGTCTCCCAACGCTATGGCGCGGGCCAGCCCAACTACCTGCCCGAATCCGTCACGCTGCTCGTCGGCGAGACCCTCGACGCAATGTCCGAAGCAGGCCGCACCGTAGGTCGGATCTCCAGATCCGACGCCGTGGCCTTTTCCGTCCGCACCCGCGCCCGCTTCGTCCGCCTCGCGTACATCAAGTACAAGCGCAGCGATGTGACCGATTTCTTCTTCATGGGGGAGATCGAGGTCACCGACGAAACCGGCGCAAACGTCGCGCTCAACCGCCCATACACGCTCTCCCCCGCCGCCCCATCGGGCAAGTACGGCGACTCCGGGACGAAGCTCACCGATGGCGTCACCGGCGAACTCTACACGGACGGCCTCTCCGTCGGCTGGAACACGCAAGGAGCCGCGCTCTGGGAGAAGCACCCCGGCCTCATCGAGGTCGATTTCGGCGAGGGTCAGGCGCTCATCGCCCTCACCAAGTTCAGCGACTTCAGCGCCCGCGAGTACCGCCTCACCGAGCGCTGGCAGGCGCTGAATCGCCACATCGCCCTATGGCTCGTCGATCCCTCGGAGCGCGCCGCAGTCTCTCGCCGTTACGTGCCTCTGCGCGTCTGGGCCGAGCCCCGCAACTGGATACCGACGGGCTCCGAGGCAACGCTCCACGTCGAGACCGCCGCTAACGCCGAGGTATCCGCCGGTGGCCTCGAACTCTCCCGAGTCGCTCCCGGCCGCTACGAAGCGGCCCTGCAACCCGCCGACGGCGATCACGCCTTCCGCGTTCGCGCAACCACGCCTGGCGGCCTCGCCGAAGCCACGGCTGAGCTGCGCGTCTCCGCTCGCGACGACGCCTACCGTAGCGCGCTCGACCGCAACATGCAGTGGTTCCGCAACTCCGGCGTCCTGCCCAAACCTGACGGCTCCGCGGGCGTCTGGAGCCAACGTTGCCTCGCCTGGTTCGACGGCGGCCCCGACTGGAGCCTGGCGAGTCCCTTCCGCGTCGACTGCAACTCCGCCACATCCCAAGCGCTCTACGCCTATGGCGCGCTCGCCGGCGATGGCGAGTTTCAGGACGCCGGCCTCAGCGTCGCGCGCTCCATGCTCCCTCACCAGTATGTCGATCCCGCGCTCCCCACCTACGGCGGCTGGCCATGGCTGTACGAGGGCGTTGACGCCATCTACTTCTGGGATGACAACACGCGAATCGCGGTCGCGCTGCTGTGGCTCTACGCGCAGACCGGCGACCAAAACTTCCTGCGCGCCGGCCTGCGCACCATGGAGCTGTGCCGCGATGTCGCCCAGCCGGACGGACTCATCGCCCGCCACGTCATTAGCGCGTCCCAGCTCGACCAGATCGGTCGCGAGGATTTCCGCCGCCTGCCGCCGATGGCAGTTGTCGTGGACTTCGACCTGTTGCGCTGGGCGTGGGCGCATGCCGTCACCGGCGACGCCGAGTACAAGCGCCTCCTCGATGCCGCCACCGAGACATGGGGCTCCATGTCTGCCCATCGCGGCGTCCCATTCGCGTCCGGTCAGGCTGATCGCCTGGAAGCGCTCTGGGCCAACTTCCTCGAATTACCGAGCGTCCAGCAACATGGCGTGATGCTCGCCGGTCCCGGCGATTACCGTTACGCCTACACCAACGACTGCTCCATCACCACCGATGCGGGCGAGCCGCTCGTCGACAACCTCTACACAACTCCCGCGCTCTTTCAGCAGGCCCTCTGGGCCCACCATGCCGCAGGCGATGGACCGTACCTCGACGCCTTCCACGCGATGGGGGACTTCCTCGTCCGCACTCAGTTTGAGAGCGACGATCCCCGCATCGACGGCGCGTGGATGCGCGGCTTCGATGTCCAGCGATGGGAGAACTACGGCGCGCCGTATGATCCAAACTACGGCCCGTACTCAGCATACACCGGCTGGAGCAACGCCTTCATCTCAACCGCACTCGCCCAATACCTCTCCGGCGACAGCCCGCTTCCGCCGACAACTCCAGACCCGCGAGCCTCGGAAATCCTCACCGAGATCAGAGCCGAGCGCCCGCCCTCGCCTCGCCCGAGCAATGTCGCCGTCAATGCCGCCTACGACATCAGCCCATCGCCCTCACCCACCTTCCCGGACGCCGGCGGCGAGCTGACCGACGGCGTGCTCGACGGCCACTACCCCGACCAGAAGTCCATCGGGTGGGTCGTGCCCGAGGGCGAGATGCTCCGCGTCACGATCACCATCGACCTCGGGGAGATGCGGACCGTCGCGGGAGTCGCTCAGCGCCACGGCGCGGGCATGAACGGTTATTGCCCCGACCGGATCGAGGTGCTGGCGGGCGCGACTCCGCAGTCGCTCGCCCCGGTCATCGAAGTGCTTGGGAATGGCGCCGGAGCGGGCAGGCGATTCGTTGTCTTCGGCGAACCCGTAACCGCGCGACACATCCGCGTCGTGCTGTCGAAGCGCCGCGCGGCCGCCGCATCCGACTGGCTGTTCGTCGGCGAGACCGAAGTCTTCGAGGAGCTGTGAGCATCCATGTCAGCCATCCCGACCATGCTGCCCAAAGAGCGCATCGACGCCGTCTTCAACCACCAACCCACCGACAAGGTCCCCATCTACCAGGCGGGGCTCTCGTCGCGCGTGGGGTCGGCGGTGCTCGGCCGCGAGGCCTACATCGGCGGCGGCATTCAGCAGTATCGCGAAGCCAAGGCCATGTGGGACGGCGAGGACGCGCACCAGGAGTTCATCGAGCGCTCCGAGCGCGATGCCTTCGACATCATCCACACGCTCGATCTCGATCTCGTCCGCCCGGCGTACTGGCGCTGGCCGACGAAGCCCACCGAGAAGATCGACGAGAACACGTTCCTCTTCGGCGACCGCGACGCGACGTATCGGGTGATGACGTTCCACCCGGAACTCGAGCTCTTCCAGGAACTCGACAGCGGGCCAGCCGTCGAGACAACGTTCGATGATCTGGAGAAGCAGGTCGAGGCCACCGAAGCAGGCATCGAGGACTACGCGCCCAAGGCCGAGCACTTCGCCACGCTCCAGGCGGCCATCGATGAGTTCGGCGACAACCGTGGGATCCACGGTTCGGGCATCGGCATTTGCATCCCGCGCGACACGATCTGGCTCGAGGCGGTTGCGCTCCGCCCTGATATCGTCGCGCGGTTCCTGATGTGTCAGGCAAGGCGCGGAGTGAAGGTCGTTCCGGTCATGAAGGAGATGGGTCTCCCCTACATCTTCGGCGGCGGCGATTTCGCCAGCAAGAATGGCCCGTTCATCTCGCCCAAGTCGTTCCACGATCTGCAGCTCCCCGCGCAGCAAGTGGTCAGCAAAGCCTGCGACGAGCACGGGTGCTGGCACCTGTTCGCGAGCGACGGGAATCTCTGGCCGATCGCGGACGATCTGTTTGGCGAATCGGGCATCCGTGGGTTCTACGAGATCGACCGACGGGCGGGGATGGATCTCACTTTGCTGCGGGATCGATTCCCGCACTTGACGCTGCTTGGCGGGGTCGAATCCGAGACGCTACATCTGGGCACCGTAGCGGAGGTTGTCGACCACGTGAAGACCGCGCTGGACGTCGCGAAAGAGCGCGGGAGTTGCATCATCGGTTGCTCGAATCAGGTGGTCGCGCCGACGCCGATTGGGAATTTCTGGGCGATGATGGAAACGCTCAAGGACTGCCGATAGGGGTCGGCTCGCGAGCAGCGCGGTTGCGCCCGCATTCCCCCGGTGATATACTTCGGCTTCTGTCTCCGGAGCCGACATGCGCACTTACCACATCGAGACGTTCGGCTGTCAGATGAACGAACACGACTCCGAGGGAATCGCTGGGATTCTCGCGCAATTTGGCATGTCCCCCGTCGACTCGCCATCACAGGCCGATGTGATCGTCATGAACACGTGCTCGGTGCGCGAGAAACCGCATCGCAGAGTGTTCTCCCGGCTCGGTGACTACAATAAACTCAAGCGCGCGCGCCGCGATATGATGATCATCGTCGCCGGGTGCATGGCGCAACTCATCCCCGATGACATCAAGCGCCGCGCGCCGCACGTGGACCTCATCGTCGGCCCCAGCAGCTACGCCCAACTCGAGCAGGCCGTGCGAGACCGGATGGAGTCCAGCGGCGAGACGGACGTGCTGCTCGACCGGTGCGATCCCAACGAGCCGATCCCGTTCCACCGCGAGGGCGGCTTGCGGGCGTGGGTCAACGTCATGTTCGGCTGCGATAACTACTGCGCGTACTGCATCGTGCCATACGCGCGCGGGCCTGAGGTCAGCCGCGAGCCGGGCGCGATCATTGATGAGATCGAAGCGCTGGCGGCGGGCGAGACGGTTGAGGTCACGCTACTCGGGCAGAACGTCAACTCATACGGACGCGGGATCGATCCGCCGATCGACTTCGCGGACCTGCTGGCGAGAGCCAACGCGGTGGAAGGCATCGAGCGCATCCGATTCACGACATCGCATCCGAAGGACCTGTCGCCCAAGCTGATCGGGCGAATGGCGGAGCTGCCGAAGGTCTGCGAGCACTTGCATCTGCCGATACAGGCGGGATCAGACGCGGTGCTGGCGCGGATGGGGCGCAAGCACACGCGCGACGAGTACCTGGCGCTGGTAGCGGCGGTGCGGGAGGCGATCCCGGACATCGCGATCACGACCGACGTCATGGCGGGCTTCCCAGGGGAGACGCGCGAGCAGTTCGAGGAGACGCTATCGCTCTTTGGAGAGGTGCGGTACGATCAGGCGTTCATGTTCAAGTACAACGACCGCCCCGGCACGCGGGCGAGCGAGATGGATGACAAGATTCCCGAGGACGAAAAGCAAGAGCGCTTCCTGAGGCTGGCGGATCTGCAGAATCGCGTCGCGGGCGAGGTGAATGCGGCCCTCGTCGGGCGGGAGTATGAGGTTCTGGTAGATGGGCCCGATGAGCGCGAGCCGGAGAAGGTCCGCGGCCGGACGCGCCAGAACAAGCTGATGATCTTCCCGGGCGACGCGTCGATGACGGGGACGTTCGTGAGGGTGCGGGCGGTGGAGGCGAGGCTGTGGGGTTGGTTGGGGGAGATGGTTTCGTAGGTCGGATCTCCAGATCCGACGGTCCGCGACCTGCGCGTGTCGGATCTGGAGATCCGACCTACGACGGCAGACTGCGAGGAGTCGTGCGACATGCCAGAGATGACGAGTCGGGAGCGGATACTGGCGGCGATGCGGTGCGAGGAGCCGGATCGCGTGCCGGTGAGCCCGTTTGGTCTGTCGAGGCTGGATCGGGAGAGCGCGGCGTGCAAGCGGCTGGTCGCGCTGACCGACCCGTTCATCAGCGGCGGCGTCGCGGGCGGGAATCCCATTCTCGGCAACGCCGCGGACGTGACGACGGTGCGGGACGGCAACTTCTCGACGACGACGTATCACACGCCGGCGGGGGATCTAACGCTGCGGCGGCAGTTCACGGACATCACGTCGGCGACGGTGGAGTTCCCGCTGAAGCGGCCCGAGGATATTGAGAAGGTCCTCTCGATCCCATACGAGGCTCCCGAACCGGACGTGGCGCCGTTCTTCGCGGAGAAAGCGCGCACGGGTGAGGATGGTCTGGTCTTGGCGGGTGTCGGCGACGCCATCTGCTGGCCGGCGGACATGTTCTCGCCCGAGGACTTCTGCCTGTGCTGGGCGGATGACCCGGACGCGATGGAGCATATGGTCAGCGTGGCCGCGAAGCGCCTGAATGCGTGGGTCGAGAAGGCGAGCGCGCAGGGCGTGGATGGGTGGCGGCTGGTGGGCGGGGAGTACGCGAGCGTCCAACTCGGACCGGAGGCGTTTGAGCGGCTAGTCATCCAGTTCGATCGCGAGATGTGTAACATCATCCACCACCACGGCGGCGTGGCGTACTTCCATAACCATGGCCCGTCGATGGATTACCTGGACCAGTTCGCGGAGGTGGGGTTCGATGCGGCGGACCCGTTCGAGGCGCCGCCGTGGGGCGACTGCGATCTGAAGAGCGCGATGGAGATCATCGACAACCGCTACTGCGTCGTCGGCAACCTCGACGACATGGAGATCATCGACAAGCGCCGGACGGATGAGGTGGTGGAGATTGCTCGGGAACGTCTGGAGGCGGCAGGGCCACGCTCGTTCTGCTTGGGCGGAACGGCTTCGGGGACGTATACTGAGAAGGGCGCTGAGAATTTCATCGCGATGGTTGAGGTGGCGAAGGACTATGCGCGAGCGAGCGAATGACCGGCGCCGTATCCCTAGCGCCGCTGTAGCGTAGTACGACCTAATGGGTCTGATTGAAGCCGGGAGAGCCGGAGAAGAAAGGGTAGACACATGCCAGGCATGACTATCACCGAGAAGCTGCTGGCGAACGCGGCGGGGAAGGACAGCGTGAGGCCGGGAGACTTCGTGACCGCGAAGCTCAGCATTGTGCTGGCGAATGATATCACCGCCCCGATTGCCATCCGCGAGTTCGCGAGGATGGCGTCGAACGTGTTCGACAAGGAGAGAATCGCCCTCGTCGCGGATCACTCCACGCCGAACAAGGACGTCGCCTCCGCGACTCAGACGAAGGCGATGCGCGACTTCGCGCGCGAGCAAGACATACTGCACTATTACGAGACCGAAGCGGGCATCGAGCACATCCTCCTCCCCGACAAGGGCATCGTGATGCCCGGCGACTGCATCATCGGCGCGGACTCTCACACGTGCACGTATGGCGCGATCACCGCGTTCAGCACCGGCGTCGGCTCGACTGACTGCGCGGCGGGCATGGCGACAGGCGAGTGCTGGTTCCGCGTTCCCGAGACGCTGAAGTTCGTCTTCAACGGATCGCTCCAGCCGCATGTCGGCGGCAAGGACCTGATTCTGTATACGATCGGGCAGATCGGCGTGGATGGCGCGCGCTACCAGGCGATGGAATTCGAGGGTCAGGCCATCAGCGAGATGGAGATGGCCGGGCGGTTCACCATGTGCAACATGGCCATCGAGGCGGGCGGCAAGAACGGCGTCTGCGCGTTTGACGAGAAGACGAAAGCCTACGTCGACGCGCGCGCAACGCGGGAGTACTCGGTCTTCGATGCGGATGCGGACGCGGACTACGCCAAGGTCTATGAGTGGGACGCCAGCGCGATCGAGCCGCAAGTCTCCGCACCGTTCCTCCCCGAGAACACGAAGGGCGTCAGCGAGTTTGCCGGTGTCGAGATCGACCAGGTCGTCGTGGGCGCGTGCACCAACGGACGGATTGAGGACCTGCGCGTCGCGGCCGACATTCTGCGCGGGCGGCATGTCGCCAAGGGCCTGCGATGCATCGTGATTCCGGGGACGCATGAGATCCATCTGCAGGCGACCGAGGAGGGCCTCGTCGCGGACTTCCTGAGGGCCGGCGCGATGGTCAGCACGCCGACGTGCGGCCCGTGCCTGGGCGGACACATGGGGATTCTAGCGGCGGGCGAGCGGGCGGTAGCGACGACCAATCGGAACTTCGTAGGCCGGATGGGTCACCCGGAGTCCGAGGTCTATCTGGCGGGTCCGGCGGTTGCGGCGGCGAGCGCGTTGACGGGGAAGATTACGTCGCCGGCGAACGTGTAGGGCGAGGCAACGACATGCGGACGAGGGCGTCCGTGCTCCAGTGAACGGCGATATGAAATGGAGGGTCATCCACGATGGCCATTGAGGGAACGACGCACAAGTACAGCGACCATGTCGACACCGATGTCATCATCCCCGCGCGCTACCTGAACACCAGCGAGGCCGCGGAACTGGCAGCGCACTGCATGGAAGACATCGACGCCGAGTTCGTCGATAGAGTGAAGGACGGCGATGTGATTGTTGCCGGCGCGAACTTCGGCTGTGGGAGTTCGCGCGAGCACGCGCCCATTGCCATCAGGGCCTCGGGCGTATCATGCGTCATCGCCAAGAGCTTCGCGCGGATCTTCTACCGCAACTCGCTCAACATCGGCCTGCCCATCGTCGAGTGCGCCTCGCTGGCGGATGAGGCCGAGGCGGGCGATGAACTCGCGGTGGATCTGGACGCGGGGACCGCCAAGAACCTCACCAAGGGCACGGAACACGGTTTCGCGCCGCTGGTTGGTCCGGCGGCTGAGCTGGTTGAGGCCGGCGGCCTCGTCCCACTGGTCAAAGCCCGGCTTTCGGGTTAGACTACCCTAACGACGCTGAGATCTGCCGCACACAGAGAGCCGACCGGGGGGGCCGAATACGAGCCCGATAGGGCGAAGTATCCGGCCCCCCCGTTGTTCTGCTAGATAAGCGAACGGAACCAATGGCCAAACCACTCGTAGCAATTGTCGGTCGGACCAATGTCGGGAAGTCGGCGCTGTTCAACCGGCTTACCGGTCAGCGCATCGCCGTGGTGGAGGATAAACCAGGCGTCACCCGCGACCGTCTTTACGCCACAACGCGCATGAACAAGCGCGAGGTCGTCCTTGTGGACACGGGCGGCATCATCGGCGGCGAGGAAGACGTGCTCGTCAACATGGTCGCCGAGCACGCGCGGATCGCGCTGGAGGAAGCCGATCTGCTCGTCTTCGTCGTCGACGGGCAAGAAGGCGTCACCAGCCACGACATGGAGGTCGCCGACACGGTTCGCCGAGCCGGCAAGCCTTACGTGCTCGCGGTCAACAAGATGGAGAAGGGCTCCCTCGATTCGTCCCCGTTCCTGGACCTTCGCCTGGGGATGCCCGTCGACGTATCAGCCACTCACAACAAGGGCATCGACGAGCTGTGTGAGGCCATCTCCGAGGCCTTGCCGCCCGAGGATGAGGACCCGCCGGAGGCCCATCCGGACCGGATCGCCGTGGCGGTCGTTGGGCGCCCGAATGTGGGCAAGTCATCGCTGGTGAACGCGCTCTTAGGCGAGAAACGCGTCATCGTCAGCGACATCCCCGGCACGACGCGCGAGGCGGTCGACGTCCCCGTAACGATCGACGGACAGGACTACCTCATCGTCGACACCGCTGGTCTCAGGCGCAAATCCCGGAGCAAAGAGGCCATCGAGTTCTACTCCACGCTGCGATCGGCAAAGGCCATCGAGCGCGCGCAAGTGGTGCTGGTGCTCCTGGACGCATCCGAAGGGGTCACTCAGCAGGACCAGCGCATCGCGGGAATGGCCGAACAGGCCGGCAAAGCCACTGCGATCATCGCAAACAAATGGGACCTGGTGAGGGCCGTCGGCGCCATTCCCGAGGAGAACCCGGTGCCCGAGGCGGAGCGCTCAGGGCCCAAGTTCGAGAAGATGCTCCGGCGCGATTTCGACCACGATATCCGCCGCAGGCTGCCGTTCCTCGACTATGCCGAGATCATCTACACGTCCGCCGAGACAGGCCAAGGCATCGGCGACGTGCTCCCGCTCGCCAAGACCGTATCGGAGAACTACAGCCGACGCGTGTCGACGGGCGCCCTCAACCGCGCGCTAGCCAAGGCCGTAGAGAAACACGCTCCTCCCTCGCGCAAGGGGCGCAGATTGCGCGTCTACTACGCAACCCAAGTCTCGTCCGAGCCGCCGGCAATCGCGTGTTTCGTGAACGACCCGAAGCTGATGCACTGGTCCTTCGAGCGGTACCTCATGAACACGTTCCGCAAGGACTTCGGTTTCGACGGCACGCCGATCCGGATTTTCACGCGGGCGCGCAAGAAGGAAGATCGGGAGTAGAGGCGGGGATTGGGCGTGCGGCTCAGGCGAGCCGCAGCACGGACGGAATAGGGCGACGGCGGGACGACAGTGCGAGCTGGAAGCTCGCGGTCCAAGACGGCATCAGCCTACGAGCGGGGTGAGTTGCGACGAACCCGTTGACTGACATACCGACAATCATCGCATGCTACCTCATCGGTGGGATTCCCGTCGGGTTGCTCGTCGCCCAGTCGAAGGGCATCGACATCCGCAACTTCGGCAGCGGCAACATCGGCGCCACGAACGTGATGCGGGCCGTCGGCAAGCCGCTTGGCATCATGACGTTCCTGGTCGACGTGCTAAAGGGCTACGGCCCGGTCATGCTGGCCCACCACGTCGTGGGGCTCGAGGGCTGGGTCTTGGGCCTGGCGGCAGGCGCGACTGTCTTCGGGCACTGCTACAGCCCATACCTGGGTCTCACCGGGGGCAAAGGCGTCGCGACGGCCCTCGGGATCGCCCTGGCACTGAATTGGGGGGCGGGACTGTCGGCGTTCGGTGTCTGGATCATCGTCACCGCGGTCACCAAGTACGTATCGCTCGGCTCCATCATGGGAACGTCCTCTTGTTGGATGTTCGCCTGGCTGATGGGCGCGGATGCCATCACGATCATCACCATCGCCGCGATCAGCGCGCTGTCAGCATTCCAGCACCGGTCGAATATCAAGCGACTCCTGGATGGGACGGAGCCCAAGGCCGGGCAGGGGAAGAAGACGCCTCCCGCCGAAGATGAGGAAGAGACTCCGGAGAAGGACTCGGACGAATGAGACACGAGATCAGCCCGGTCGCCATCATCGGGGGCGGCGGCTGGGGGACGGGCATCGCGAGCATCATCGGCTCGAAGGGCATAACGGCCAAATGGTGGGTCCGGGAGCCTGAATCAGCCGAGGAGATCAACACGTCACGCACCAACGAGCGCTGGGTGCCCGGCGCGCGGATTCCCGACTCCGTCGAGGCGTCCACGTCGATGCGCGAAGTGCTGGCAGGCGCGCGACTGGCGCTGTTCGCTGTTCCATCGCAATGGCTCGGCGAGGTGGCGAAGGAGGCCGCCCAGCACATCGCCATGCGGGCGTGGGTCGTCTCCTGCACGAAGGGCATCGAACACGGAACAGGCCTGCGCATGTCCCAGGTCTTGGCGCGAGAGCTGGGCCGAGACACGCCAATCGCGGCGCTGTCAGGGCCGAACCTCACGCGGGAGATCTGCCAGGGAATGCCGTCAGCGGCGGTAATCGCCACCCGCGACGCTGAACTCGCCCTCACGGCACAGGAACTCCTACTCTCCCCCACCTTCCGCGTCTACACCAATCGCGACGTCATCGGAGTCGAGCTGGGCGGCGCACTGAAGAACGTTGTGGCCGTGGCGGCCGGCGCCTCGGATGGCCTGGGTTTTGGGGCCAACACGCGCTCCGGTCTCCTGACGCGTGGGCTGGCCGAGATTCGCCGCCTGGGCGTCGACATGGGCGCGAAGTCGGAGACGTTCGCGGGCCTATCCGGGATCGGCGACCTGATCGCCACATGCTCGAGCACGCTAAGCCGCAACTGGCAGACCGGCAACCGCCTCGCCGAGGGCCAAACGCTGGCCGAAATCGAGGCATCAATGGGCGGTCAGGTGGCCGAGGGCGTGCCCACCACGATCGCCGCGTGCGAGCTGGCTGAGAAGCGTGGCGTGGAGATGCCGATCGCCTCGGCCGTGCGCGATGTGATCCAGGGAGACGTCCCGCCTCGGGAGGCGGTGGCGCGTCTGATGAGCCGCGAGGGCAAAACGGAAGTTGACAGCCCGCCGTTTCCTGCATAGAATAAGCCCGTCAGTCGGGAGATTCACCGGAGGTACAGAGCCGAGACGCGTCGACGACAACCTGCTCTGCTAAGAGCGCCAAGGGGTGATACGCTGTGGCAAAAGCAGTCACCAAGGCGGACCTGGTAGACACTGTTGTTACTAAGGTTGGAGGTCGTCTGACCAAACGAGAGGCGACGGAAACCGTAGACGCAGTCATTGAAGCCATCACGAATGCTCTGACAGACGGGTCCAAGGTCCAGATCACGGGCTTTGGCAGTTTCGACGTCCGGGCTCGCAAAGCGCGCGTAGGGCGCAACCCGGCGGATCCGTCGAAGACGATTGACATTCCAGCGCAGAACGCCCCAGTGTTCAAAGCGGGGAAGCGGCTGAAGGAAGCTGTAAACTAGGCTCGATCGCACACCCTAGCGGGAGTGTGATGGCCAAGAGATACGGTCGGGGCGTGGCGCAGCCTGGTTAGCGCGTTTGACTGGGGGTCAAAAGGTCGCCGGTTCGAATCCGGCCGCCCCGACCAGATCCCACCCATACGTTAACGCACCCGCCGCGGACTGGTCGGTTCGTACAGTCGGCGGCGCTTGTTTGCCTGCTTGGATCCGGAATTCCCCACGGGAGGCCGCTGATGTCCACCCCAAACGACGCAGAGGCCCGCACCGACCACGTCTTCGAACTCTACCAGAACCACCTCAACCCCGGTTGGGCCACCGTTGTGAAGTTCATGGGTTACGGAGCGGTTGAGGTCGAGACCGAAGGGTCTTGGGTCATCGACGCGGAGGGCACCCGGTGGCTGGACTGCCTCGGCGGCCCCGGCGTCTTCACGATGGGACATCGCCACCCCGATATCATCGCGGCGGTGGCGAAGCAACTGCACCTCATGCCGCTGGCCAGCCACCTGCTCTTCAATGAGGGCATGGCTCAGCTGGGCGCTGAATTGGCCGAGGTCACGCCGGGCGCGCTTCAACACTCTTTCATCTGCAACTCCGGCGCCGAGGCTGTCGAGGGCGCTCTGAAGATGGCCCGCGCATCCACCGGTCGGCCGAAGTTCGTGTCGACGTTGGGCGGGTTCCACGGCAAGACTCTCGGCGCGCTCTCCGCATCGGGTCGCGATCAGTACAAGGCGCCATTTGAGCCCCTGCTGGACGGATTCAGCCACGTTCCCTTCGGCGACATCGACGCGATGGCGGCCGCGGTGGACGACCAGACGGCTGCCGTCATCCTGGAGCCCATCCAGTGCGAGGCGGGGATCATCATCCCGCCCGATGATTACCTCCCGGCGGCGCGCCGGATCTGCGATGACAACGGCGCGCTGCTGATCCTCGACGAGATCCAGACCGGCCTGTGCCGGACGGGCAAGCTGTTCGCATGCGAGTGGTGGGACGTGGTGCCCGACATCATGTGCCTCGGCAAGGCGCTTGGCGGCGGGGTGATGCCCATCGGCGCGTTCGTCGGCACGGCTGAGGTGTGGAGCGCGTTCGACGAGGACCCGCTCATCCACACGAGCACGTTCGGCGGCAATCCGCTGGCGTGCGCGGCGGCTCTGGCGGCCCTGAAACTCGCGAAACAGGGCGACCTCAACAAGGGAGCCACTGAGCGCGGGGATCAGCTACTCAGCGCCATGCAGGCGATCGGCGCAAGTAGCCCTGACTACGTGAAGGACGTGCGTGGGATCGGTTTGCTAGTTGGCGTGGAGTTCCTCGATTCTGACGTCGGCGCGCTGGTCATCGCCGCGCTGGCTCAGCGGAACGTGCTCTGCGCGTATGGGCTGAATGATCCGCACACGCTCCGTCTCGAGCCCCCAGCGACGATTACGCCCGAGGAAGTGGACCACGCCGCGGAGGCGTTCAGCGGAGCCATCGACCAGGTGCGCGTGATCCTCAAGATGGTGGATGAGGCGTAGAGCGGTACGCCAGGGGACAGGTACCGACAAACGCGGAGGAGCGAACGTGATGGCGAGGCTAGTTGCGTTGGGATTGGCGTGTTTGTTGGTCGGTGGCCTGGCCGCAGGCTGTGGCGATGATGCGGAAGAGGTCGCCGTTGTGGAACCGACGGCGCCAGCGCCCCCTCCCCCACTCCCCCAACGGACGATCCCCGTTCTGTGCTTCCATGACCTCGGCGAGAACGTGCAGAACTTCTACTCGGTCAACATCCCGGACATGGAGCAGTATCTGGCCTGGCTGAACGAGGATGGGTACGAAACCGTAACGGTACGGGATGTCGTGGCCTTCCTCAACCGCGAGGGCGACCTGCCCGAGAAGCCCATCGTCATCTCGTTCGATGATGCGTGGAAGAGCGCGCTGACCATCGCCAAGCCGATGTTCGACAAGTATGGGTACGTCGGCGTGGCGTTCGTGATGAGCAACTCAGTCGGCGCGACCGACAAGCGCCTGTCGTGGGATGACCTCATCGCGCTCGACGAGGCGGGATGGGAAATCGCCTCGCACAGCAAGACCCACGAGAACCTGACGAAGATCGCGAAGGGTGCCGCGCCCGATAGCATCCACGCGATGGTCGAGGATCAGATTTACGCGTCCAAGGATGAGATCGAGGCAAATGCCGGGGTTGAGGTGACGTCGCTGGCGCTGCCGTACGGAAACTACGATACGTTCGTTCTCGAAACGATCGCCGATGCGGGGTACACGTCCGCGCTGTCCATCGATCGCGGCCCGGCGGACGAACAGTCAGACCAGTTCCTGCTGCCGCGAACAATGATCGTGAAGGACACGTCCTTTGAGACATTCAAGAGGGTCTGCAACACGAAGGCCCTGCACGTGGCCGACCTGGATCCCCCACGCGGGAGCCGAGTGACAGAGAAGAGCCTGACGGTCACCGCGACGCTAGCTGATGATGACGTGACGACGGCGCCTAGGGGCGAAGTCCAGGGCAAGCCGCTCAGCGTCTCTCTCGATGCAGCGACGCGACAGATCTCGTTCAGCGTGGATCTCGGGCGAGGGGCGAACTCACTCGTGCTCAGGGCAAATGGACGCGAGACGTCGTGGTTGTTGATCTGTGATGGGTAGACGGCGACGGCAAAGGCGACGGCGTCGGGACTGAAGTCCCTCTTACAGGGATTGGGAGTAGACGACGACGGCAGACCGGTGAGGCGATGAAAGTCAGCGCGGTACGCATCCGACCCACGGACTTTCCCTCGCGGCGGCGGCGCAGGAGGCGCGATCAGAACGCCTCATGCTGCTGCCTGCTGATGGTCGTCGGATGCGGCATGATCGCGCTCATCGCCGCCCGCAAGCCCATCTTCTCCGGCGTCAAGCGAATCTTCACGAGCGATTCGGAACAGAACGCCAACCGGCCCGACTTCCCGCTGGAGCTTCGGATCACCAAAGACGAGTGCTATCGGTACGACATCGTGCCACTTGAGATCACGTATGTCGACTCAATCGGAGCGCCGATTAGCAGCGAGCCGCCCAGCGTAGTCGTTCGCGACCACCTGGGCGATGTGGTTGAGACGGTCGGACAGACTGAGAAGGTTGCGCTGAAGTTTGACAACAACGCGGGAGTTTGGCGCGGGACCTGGCCCGTGCCTTTCGGAGCCCAAGCGGACCCCAACAAGCCGTACACGTTCGAGGCGAAGGCGACCTTTACCCCGGCCGACTGGGAATGGGAGACGCCGGAGGCCGAGCGGAAGCGCGAGAAGGCGAACAAGAAGCGGCCGAAGGACGTCGGCGAGCCCTCCCCCGTCGATGATGCCACGTGCGTCGCGGAGGCCCGGCTTCATATCTCACGCCGGGGTCCGATGGACCTGCCCCTCGGCACGTGCGTGGTGACGTGGGAGCCGGCATACCCATCCGGGAGCGGGCTCATCAGGCCCGACGGCACCAGAGGCGACTGGAAGACCATGTTCGACTGGGCGGAGTTCATGGGCGCCGACACGTTGTGGTATCGCGGCGCCGTGACGGAAGCCTATGGCCCTGCCGGAGCCCTCACCCACGAGACGCCCTGGGTCATGTCCAATCTCGATATCATTCCCCAACTCGGCGATGAGGCCCATCGGCGAGGCATCAAGTTCGGAGTCTGGGCCGCGGCGCTGGAGACATACCCGAACAAGCCCAGTCAGCACCGCGACAAGAAGAAGTACAAGCCAGACTACCAGTTCACCGAGAACTACTCCCGGAGCCGCCAAACGCCCGAGGAGGAAGCGGCAATATCGCTTCTCGATGTGAACCGTCGGCAGCATCTGACCAAGTTCCTGGCGGACATGCAAGCCCTTGAGAGCGTCGACCACGTGGGCTTTGACTACATCCGTAGCGGAGCCGACTGGGGTAGCTACGAACTGGCCGAGGAGTTCGGCGACGTCATGCCCGTCGTGGGACTCCCCGACAACTGGGCCAACCTATCACGCACGCAGAAGATGGGCTGGGTCTGCAACCACGTCGAGGGGCGGAACTCTAAGGGCGCGTATAACTGGGCGGCGAACATCGATCTCTACCACCAGTGGCACTGGTTCCGGGCCCACAAGCTGTCAGTGTACCTACGCCAAGTCATCACCGAGTCTCAACTCGAGAAGCCGCTCTGGTGCTTCACGCTAAGCTGGTGGCACGGCGAGCAGCACGGGCAGGATCCGCTGATGTTCGCCGACGCGGGTGTCGGCATCGATGCCACGATGCTGTATGAGTGCGAGACGGTAGGGCACTATGAGAGCACGGTCGACCAGTGGCGGAACGGGATCTCGATCGATGCAACGGGCATCCCGGCCAACCACATCAACATCATGGGCGGCGACCAGGTCGGGATGAGCATGCACAAGGGCCTGACCGGCGTAGCGGAGCCCGAGGAGCTGTACCGCAGAATCACCAAGGCGGCTTCCGCCGACAAGGGACTCACCGAGGGCGCGCCGCTGTACGGCGCGTTCGTGCATGACGTCAGCCGGATCTGCTCGCCGACGCTCGCTGGCAACCGCGGTCCGTTCGGCCCGCGCGAGTGGGCGCTGGCCGGCGCGGCCGCGTTCAGCACCGTGCGGGCCAACTGGGAAGTGCAGCCGGTCAAGTGCTCGCTCACCATGCCCAAGAACGCCGGCGTCGGCACGACGTTCACCAGCACGCTCAACATACGCAACGTCTGTGGGAAGCCGGTCGAGGGCCTGTCGGTTGAGGTGCTAGACACTTCGGGCATCAACCCGGTCACCACCCAGAAGGCCCTTCCGCCCCTTGAGCCGAACGAGTTCATCAAGATCCCGATCGAGGCTCAGGTCACGGGCTGGGATTCGAGCAGAAAGTCCCGTTACATGCTGGCAGTGAGAATCACGTGGCCCGAAGGCGACTACGGTGACAAGGTCCGCGAGGACCTGCCCAAGCTCTACATTGTCATGGGGTACCTGAACGCCGCCTGACAAGCCAAAGGAGATCGTGCAGTTGCCGAAAGACAGATCCGCCGGGTCCGGCGGCTGGGTTGAGCGCATCTTTGGGGCCCGGGTCAAGCCCGCAGACCACCCCTCGCGAAGTTCTTTCCAGGCCGTTGGCCCGTATTACGACTACCTGATGTCACGCGTCCCCTACCGCCACTGGGTCGACTACGTGGAGGAAGTCCTGCGCGTGCATAACGCCGCCGCAACTCACGTGCTCGACTTAGCCTGCGGAACGGGCATGGTCGGCTGCGAGATGATCCGGCGGGGCTACACGAAGACGGTTGGCGTGGATCTCTCCGAGGGCATGGTCCGAGTCGCCTTCGAGCAGGAACGGCTGCCCGTCGCGGTGCATGACGCCCGCGCGCTGGGACTCCGTGAGAACACGTTCGACCTCGTGCTGTGCCTCTACGATAGCCTGAACTACGTCACCGAGCCCACGGGTCTTCGCAGCGCGTTCGAGAGCATCTACCACTGCCTCACGCCCGGCGGAATGCTGATTTTCGACCTCAACACGATCCGGGCGCTGGAGCTGGATCTCTTCACCCAGAACAACCTGCGCTCGGGCGAGCCGCTGCTGTACTCGTGGAAATCGGACTGGGACGCCGAGGCGCGAATCTGCTCGGTGCAGATGTGGTTCCGATGGCGCGATGACGAGGAAGAGAACGAGTTTACTGAGGTCCACCGCCAGCGCGGTTACACCGACGACGAAGTGCAAGGGATGCTCCGCGACGCGAGGCTGGAGATCCTGGGCGTGTATGACGCCTACTCGTTCGAGGCGCTCAACCCGCGCAGCACGCGCATGTTTTTCGTCGCCCGAAAGCCGTTGACCACTTGACCGACGTCAAGGGCCGATACTATAATGATCCTGTCGGCTTAAGCTGACTATCTCCGTTAAATCTATAAGGAGGTGATGCTCGGTGCATAGTAGATATGGCTGTGAGAAGGCGAGCAAGGAGGGGAGCGCCGTTTAGCATCACCGCTCCTTGTTGAGACAGGTGTCGAGGCGAGAAAATCTCGCACCACGACTCCTTGATCGCCTGTCTCACAGTCCGATTTACGAGAAGGGGCCCCGCCTTGCGGCGGGGCCCCTTCCGGTTCTCTAAGGCAGCTGAGGGCAGGGCGCGATTCAGATGTGCAGGTTTCCGGAGCCCAGACAGTGAAGCAACGCGATGAACGCCGGCGCGCCCAGTTGCATATGAGGAATCCCGGCTCACCCCAGATCCCACGGAAGAGGGGCGATCCCACGAGCGAGCACCAGTTGCTGTATCTATCGCGAGCCGATGTGGAGAACGTCGGCCTGACCATGGCCGAGATCGTCGCGGCGGTGGAGCGGGCTTTCCAGGAGAAGGGCGAGGGCCGCGTTGAGATGCCCCCGAAGCCTGGCATCCATCCCGCGGGCGGCGACGAGTTCATCCACGCCATGCCCGCCTCGATTCCGGCCCTGCGCTCAGCTGGGATGAAGTGGGTCGGAGGTCAGCCCACCAACGCCGACCGCGGGCTGCCTTACATCACGGGGCTGATCATCACCAACGACCCCGATACCATGCTGCCAGTCTCGGTGATGGACTGCACCTGGGTCACCGCGATGCGCACGGGCGCGGCCACCGCCGTGGCGGCCAAGCACCTCGCCCGGCCCGATTCAGCCACCGTCGGCATCCTCGGGTGTGGCGTGCAGGGCCACAGCAACCTCGAGGCCCTGGTGGCGCTGTTTGACCTGCGGAAGGTCGTCGCCTACGACACCGACGCTGAGATCGCGCGGGAGTACGCCAAGGACGTCGCCCCCCGGTTCGGCATCGAGGCCGTCGTGGCCGAAACTCCCCGGGAAGCCGTCACCGGCTGCGATATGGTCGTAACGGCCGGGCCTATCCAGCTCAACCCCCACCGCACCATCAAGGCCGGCTGGCTCGATCCTGGCGCATTCGCGTCGCTTGTGGATTACGATTCGTACGTCGATGGACCGGCGCTACGCGAGGCCGATAAATTCACCACTGATGACGTGCCCCAACTCCGGCTCGCCCAGTCCAACGGCTACTTCCAGGACATCCCCGAGATCCACGCCGACCTAGGCGAGTTGGTCGCCGGCAAGAAGCCCGGCCGCGAGTCAGTCGATGAGATCAACATCGCCGCCAACCTGGGCCTGGCGATCGACGATATGGCCGTTGCGCCGCTCATCTACCAACGCGCCCGCGAGTGCGGACTCGGCAGGTGGTTGCCGCTCTAGCGGCAGCCATCCTGCGGGGCCCGGCGCGGTCTCGTCGCGATCCAGACTCCCACGAAGACCAGTGCCGCCCCGGCCACGAACACCCAACCGATCGGCTCGCTCAGCAGCAGCCACCCGAGGAGAATCCCCAGCACGGGCGCGGCGTACTGCACCGGCCCGATCAGGTTGGCCGGCACGTACTCGAGCGCCGCGTACCATGCGACGAAGCCGCCGGCCGTCGGCACCACAGCCACGAACAGCAACACCCAAAGGTCCCATCCGATCAACTCAACCGGCGTTCCCCGGGACACGGTCCAGGCAATCATGACCACCGAGCCCATGCTAAGCGCGCATGTCGTCGCGACGACGCCGCCGTGCCGCCGCGATGGCGCCTTGCCAAGCAGCGTGTAGACCGCCCAGGCAAGGGCTCCGGCTAGAGCCGCTCCGCCACCGATCAGGTGGTTCACGTTCTCGGGCGTGGCCTGATCGGTATTCACTACCACGCAGGCACACCCCGCCAACCCAATGACCAACCCGAGATACCGGACGAGCGGCACCTTCTCCCGCGCGAGGATGGCGAGCATCGCAATGAAGATCCCGTTGGAGTTCATTAGAAGCACGGCGATAGTCGAGTAGGTGTGCTGGGCCGCGACCATCACGAGCGACCCCATGGCCACGACGCCCAACAGGCCGAGCAGAATGAACCGTGGCGCATCATCCATCGCCGACAGCAGCGCCTTGCCGCGTCCGGTCGCGACGCAATAGGCGATGAGAATGGCGCTCGCCACGCCAAACCGCGCGGTATTGAGGAGGATGGGATCGACGGTGTGAACGCTGGTCAGATAGCGCGCGCAGAGGGGGACGGTGCCCCATGCCAACGACGCGCCCAGTCCGAGACTGATGCCCTTCGCGCGATCAGTCAGCGTCGGGCCCCCCAACGGCAGACGGCTGCGGGCAAGAATGCCCGCGCCACGGTGAGGTCCTCATTCGGGGTCATCCTAGCTGCCACCACGATTCTCGTGGAGGACGAGATCGAACTTGCGCAAGGCAATCCACCACGATGCGATGGCGATGGCGCCATGAACGGCGAGCGATGTCCCCCAGATCGCGTACGCAATGCGGGCCGGGAAGTATACGCCGACGCCCGTTGGGTCTGGCATGTCGAAGACCAGGCAGCGGTAGGAGACAAGCAGCGGTGACATCGGCAGCAGCACCCGGTGCGAGACGAAGTGATTCATCATGGCGAGAGCGAGGCTGAGCATCACCGGCACAAACAGCAGCGCCCACAGAGCCAGGATGGCCTGCGTGCTGCGCTTGCACCAGAGCGATACGACCGCGCCAAATCCGCTGTAGGCGGCGACGTAGACGACGCCGCTGATCCAGAGCAGCACCAGGCTCGTGACCGTCAGGGAGCCCCAGATGTAGAAGATCGAGACGAATAGCGCGCCGAAGAGCAGGAGCAGACCTATCTCCGTCGAGCGCGCCTTGAGCTTGCCCCAGACGATGTCGACGGCGGTCAGGTTCGTCATCCGCAGGGCGTTGAGCGTGCCCCCCTCGCGCTCCGCTGTGATGATCGTCGGCGTCACCATGCAGATGTAGGCCAACATCAGCCCTATCCACGCCATCGCCGCGAAGCTTGGGAAGAAGTCTCGGCGCGTCGCGAGATCGGGATCGACCCCAATGGGCGCGCCGACGATGAGCACGGGCAGGATCCACCCAAATAGCGCGAAGTGCCAGGCAGCGTCGCGCTTCTTCACGATCGCGAGGACCTCGACGGGGTTCTTGATCCGCTCAGAATGCCGCTGCCAGGGCGATTTCTCGCCCCGGCGCACGCGAGCGCGACGACGCGCGTCCTTGGGTGGCGCCACGCCAGGGGGCAGCGGCGCCGCGCCGGCGTCGCGATCGGCCCGCGCGCGTCGCTGCGCCTGAGTGCGCTCAGCAACACGAGTCGGCTCGAGCCAGGCGGCCGTGCCCCACGCGCCGCGAAGGCAGTGGATCGTCAGGGCGATCGGCACGCCGAGCCAGAACCAGGGCGTCATGCCGATCCAATCCCAGACATCCGTCCACACGAACCCCGCGGGGAACGAGATGACCTGGCAAACCCAGAAGACAACCTGATTGCTTGTCTGGGTCGCATTCAGCAGCGACCTGAGCATGTAGACGCCCATGGCGCCACCGGATGCGATTGCCAGCCCAACAGCCGGCCATATCAGCATGTCCCGGAAAGCGGAGCGCATTGCCTCCGCGCGCGTGGAACTGCGCACCGACCTACCGATCCCGACGGCGGCGAAAGGCAGACAGTAGAGCACGGCGGCGCCGATGATGGGGACTGAGAATCCCATGCTCGGGCCGCCCGCGAGATCGCCCAGCAGCAAGAATGGGAATATCGAGACCGCGAGGACAAACGCCGCGGCCACCGCGGCGAGGAACTTGCCAAGCACAAGCGCGCGCGGGCGCAAGGCCGTCAGCTCCAGCATCTCCAACGTGCCGTCTTCCCGCTCGCCGGCTACCATATCAGCCGTCAGAACAGG
>CAZKUN010000140.1:0-24091 GCA_964555935.1 uncultured Armatimonadia bacterium
GGACGACGTTCATTGCCACGCCGCCCGAGTTTGAGATCGTCGGCAGCACCGGGTTCTATGGCACGACCAACGATGAGCAACCTGAGTTCCAACTCTCGCCCGAGGGTACGCGGCAGGTAGACGGGCGCGAGATGCGCGTCGTCAAGGTGGTCGCCGACAAGCTGCTGCTGTCGGGTAGACACTTCATCATGTCGATGTTCGAGGCCCATGTCCGCTACCGCGAGGGGGCCGGCGATCCCGATCCCGACGCTGAGTTCATCTATTGGAGCGAGGCAAATGGAGGCAACATTAGCGAGGCGCCGCAGCGGTTCAACGTGCGCGTGCTCCCCGAACTCGCGGGCCGCCAGCCCGAGACGCTTGTCTTCCAGCTCTGGGGCGGGTGGTTCACCAACATCGATGATCTGACCGTGCGTGAGGGGATCCTCGAGTGCGCCCAAGCCGCGGGCTTCAATGATATCGTCGCGGGAGATCGCTGGACCACCGACCACTCCCCGCCGCGCGGGTTGGGGCAGACACTCACCACCAACTTCAAACCGTGGGGGATGAACCTGTCAGACCACCTCGAGGCGGAGCCCGAGCAGCGCCTCATCACTGGCGATGGCGAGCCGCTCGACGATCGGATGTGCATGAGTTTCTTGCTGGGCGAAGGGTGGCCCGCGGTTGAGACGGCCCTGAAGGCGCGCATCGACGAGGTGAGGCCGCAGGTGGTTGACATCGACTACGAATACGGGCCATACGCCGGCCCGCATTCGTGTTACTGCCCGCTCTGCCTCGCCGCGTTCAGGGAGCGAGACGGCGTGCCGGCGGACGCTACGCTCGACGCCGAGAGCATCAAACAGGAGCACGCGGCCGAGTGGATTGACTTCATGGCGCGGCGCGTGGCGGAGATGTTCGCCAAGTTCAAGGAGACGGTTCACCGACTCGCGCCGGGGACGGAGTTCACGATCTACAGTGGCTACCAAACGCCCTCGAATGCGGAGATGTATGGCATCGACTGGCAGTACATCGGCGATCTCCAATCGTGCGATCGCGCCGGGTGCGGCTACGGCGATGGCGAGCCGGTCATTGCTAAGACGGTCGAGGCGCTGCAGGGGATTCCCCTGGTGTGTGGCCTGCTCTCAGTACCATACGACACCACCATAACCACGCCGCTGACGCCGGTGACGAAGGCCAGGTCGCTGCGCATGTTGCTCGCTGGGACGGGGGGCATTCTCGTCTATGATCGCAAGAGCTTCGACGGGCGCGTGTGGCATGCCATCGGTGAGGTGACGCGGCTCGCGGCTGAGCATGAGGATGTCTTCCTCAACGGCAAGCCGGCCGCTGCTCTTGAGGGCTTTGACATCACTCAGGGACAGGTGCTTAGCGCGGGCCAGACCACGTTGGTCTGCGTGATGAACCAAGGCAGTCGCGTGGTGGAACACCAGATCCAACTCCCCGTCGACGCGGGAGCGGGCGTGGAATTCTACTCAGGACAGGCGGTAGGTGCCGGGGAGCAGGTATCCTGCGAATTGCAGCCCGGTGACGCGGCGGTGTACGTCCTGAAACGCTAGTCAACCGGTTCGATGTGGAGCACATCGACCACGACATCTCGCGGAGCCTCGTCGGCCCTATCGCAATCCAACTGGATGCGATTCGCGCCTGGCTTCAGCACGAGGCTTGGGCCCCGCGCCTTGAGGGCTTTCCTCTCGCGACGTTCTCCACGCCAGAGAGCCAGCCGACCATCGGCATCGATGGTGACCGCGTCGTTCGGTCCGACCGTCGCCGGCAGTTTCACCCGCCGGTCGCCGATGGTGATGACCGGTCGCGCGAGCGAGCGGGGCTGCGCGAGTTCGGGGATGGCCTTCAGGTCGTCGAGTCTCAGCGACACCTGCGTCGCGGCCGGGAGGCCATTGAAGTAGAAGAGCACGTACGCAACCTCCGACCAATCGAAGTCCACCACGTCGGCCGTCGCGAAGACCTGCAGCCGCCATCCCGTGTACGCGATCGGTACGATCCAGTCCGCGTGCGCGCCGCTGCTATCGCGCAGCTGCAGTCTGAGTTGTTCGCCTTTCCCGTCGCCATGCAGCCATAGCGCGATCGCGCTGTGGCCAGAGAGATCGACGGGCGCGGCGAAGCGCTTGCCCTTGGCGCACCAGCCGCTCGGCCCGCCGTCGTTCGCGGCCGAATAGACGCCACACGGACCACCCGCGCGAGCGCCTTCGGCTGAAGACTCGAACGTCTGCGAAACGCCGGCACGGACCGGGCCCTCGTCAGTGAGCTGCTTGCCGCCGCCGATGACGAACTGCTCGAACTGATTGCGCTCGGACATATCGTACGTCGTCAGATCCTCGAAATCCTCAAGCACGACGGCCTGCGCATCGTCATAGTCGACGTCAGGCATCGCGCCGCTTCGCGAGATGACGACGGCCGCGCGGTAGGGCTCGGCAAGGTGATTCCGGACCTCCCACACGTTGCCCGCGCCGTCGAAGGCGGGTATCGATTGGGGCGGCGCTTGAGGAGCGCGCTCATACGCCCCCCGCACGATGCGGTGACCTCCGCGCTGGGCGGCGACCAGTCGGAGACGCTCGTCGCGGGTCTCTCGCGGAGCCTGGCCAACGCGCTGATCGTTGGCCAGCGCATCACCCCGTGAGGCGAAGGTGACCTCCGCCCGCGACGACGTCGCCTCGCCTGCGTCAGAGGTGAAGCCGACTGAATTCTCGCCGGTTGCGAGGCGGATCTCCCCGACAGGCTTCACATCCGCCAGCACCGCTCCGTTGGGCTCGAAGTGTCGACAACTATACCATCCCAGTCCATCTCGATGTACTCATCCGGCCTCAGCGACACGGGGAATGTGATCGTGCCCTCGCCCGTCTGAAGCGACGGCGAGACGAGTGGGAGCGGGTATTCGCGCAAGGCCTCGATCCGCCCGATCAGGCATTCCGTCTCGGTGCTTGGCGCGAGGTCGTTGAGCAGGAGGTTGATGCCCCTGATGCTGTCGTATCGGAACTGCCAGTACATCAGGTCGGTGAAGTTGTAGGGCCAGCCGTAGTCATAGAATCGCGATGACTCGCCGGTGGTGAGTTCGTGGTAGCGCCACCCCTCGTAGTCCAGGTCGATGTAGTGATCGCGGAAGCCATGGCTTTGCACGAGTTGCACGTTAAGGATGCCGCCGCTGCCGTCAGCGCGGACCCACACGCCGAGTCGTCGGTGGCTGGACAGGTCGATGACGGGATCGATGGGGAGCGTCGCGCGCGTCCAGCCCGAGCGCTCTGCCATTTGGTTATTGACACTGCATCGAATCGCGGCGGCGCCGCCCGGGGTCTGCTCCGTCGATGCGTCGATGGAGTGACCTAGCCCGCCCGAGGCCGCGGCGTCGGGAGTGAACCGCGCGCCGTCCGTGAAGTCGGCGAGGACGATGTTGTCCGCTGACCCGTGCTCGGCTAGTTTCGTCCGCGCGCGTATCTGGATCCATGGCGGCTGCGCGGCGTGGGGGTTCTGCCAGGTGAGCGGCCCCGGCGTCACGACCTGGGGAGGACCAAATGTCAGCGGCCGGACTTGCCACTCGCCGGCATCGGCTTGCTCCAGCACGTGCTCCGCCATTGGCTCGGAGATCGCGCGGCATACCTCGTCGGAGAAGTAATCGCGGCGCTTCAACTCATCGCAGGCGCGGATGATCTCGAGCATCTCAGGCATCCGCTTGTTCGCGTAGAGATTGCCCGAGTCGACCTGGAACGAGATGGGAGCCTTGCCGCCGAGGGCTTTCAGGCAGAGCAACATCACCTCGTCGGGCGTCACCGCGTGGGTCGAGGGCGAGTGCGTGTGGGCGCGGAACCAGCCGACATCGCCGGTCAACAGGTTCTTCCCCCAGCGAGCGGGGTTCTGGCCCTTCGAGCGCAGCGTGTACTCGCGGCGACCGTAGTAGATCGGGTCGTAGCTGGGACTGCCACGGCTGATCACGTGCCACGATAGGTGCGTGTACAGAGCATTGCCTTCGAGGATCACGGGCCGGTCGAGCCGCTCCATGACGCCCAATGCGATGCGGCCCTGATTGGCCCATTGCGGGGGCTGAACGGCGATCTCCTCGCCGCCATCGAAGTAAGCCATGTCCGCGCCCACGGCGTTGAAGACGCCGGCCAGCGAATCGCAGATCTCATCGACCAGTGTTGAGTTGACATCCGGCGCGTAGATCAGGTGGTCCCACATGTTGAAGCAGTTCACGAGCAGGCTCACTTCAGAGCCGACCGGGTGGTCGCGCGTGGCGGTTTCGTGCATCCCGCGGGTGCAGTCGCCAAAGCCGTTCTCCGTGAGCGTGGCGTAACGCACGACCTCCCCGTTGATGTAGAGATCGCCGCGCTCTGGCCACGCGGTGAGGTCGCCTGAGGTCGCGAGTTCGGTGGCGGTGGATGTCGCGTCTTGGCCAAGCGTGACCGCGCGGTCGCGCAGCAGTCGCGGATCGGCCGACGGCGTGACATACGGATCCTTCAGCCCGATCCCGCCCCAGCCGACCATCCCCTGCATCGCGTGGAGCCCCAGCTCCATCCCAGCCGCGTGGACCTTGTCGGCGCATTCCTTCAGCCCGTCGATGCCACTCGGATAGAGGCCCGGGTGAACGGCATACGTCGGCGTCGACTCCCACCAATTCAGCAACTCGATGCAGCCGAAGCCATCTCTCGCGAACTCGATGATCTCGTCGATGTTGTGCTCGCCGACTCCGCCGGCCATCAGGTACGACGAGAACCGCTGAGGCGCCCGCTTGATCCAGACGCCGTCGATCTCCGGGTGAGGCAGCCCCTCCGCCAGTTCGACCGCCTCGATCGCATCAAGCGGCGCCTCCGGCGTTCCGACGATGGCGACTCGCGCGCCCTCAAGGCCATACTCGCGATAGCATCGCGCCATCAGCGCCGCGCGCGATCCATCGGCCCCGTATGAGTGTACCTGGTCGTTGCAGGCCAGCACGCATGCGGTGAAGTCATCGGTCCACGCGGCGTTGACGAGCGTCCCGACGTTCTCGGTGATGTCGAGTCTGAGGTCGCAGAGCTGGACCCAGTCGACAGCCTCGCCCTCGACTTCCTTGACGGTCAGCGCGATGTAGCGTGGCTTCGCATCGATGCTCAGCACCACGCGCGCGCTCGGGTCGGGGAAGCTTATTTCGATGTCGTCGCCGGTTCGCTTGATCGATCGGGCCGGCATCTCGCCGCCCGACATGCCGGCGCGAAACACCGGGGGGCCGGCGTCCGGACGCGCGTAGTTGACGCCGGTTGCCTTGCACGTGAACTCCTCAAGCTGAGAAGTGGCGGACAGCCTCAAGCGGACGAGGTCATTCTCGATAATCACCGGCTCCGCGTCGTCAGGCAAGCGCGCCACGCCCGTGTCTTCGATCGCGACATCGTCGATGTCCACAGTGGCTCCCTCCGGAGTAACGATGGCCAGCGAAGCGGACGCGAAGCCGTCGCCCTCCGGCCAGTAGTAACCCGTGACCTCGCGCCACTCATCCGCCGAGGCCGGCGCGGCGATGATCGTGGGGACCTTCATCGGTCTGTCCGCGAAGTACTCGTACATCAGGAACGAGACGGGCCCGCCGCGCACGCTCGCGGTGATCACGTAGCATCTGCCGGTTTCGATGGTCGGGCACGGCTGGTAGACGTGCGCGAGGCCGCGTTGGCCATTGCCATGGACGCGCAGCGCGCCGTCGGCCACGGAGACCTCGCCCGGATAGGCTGGGTTCAGCGTCCAGTTCGCGGGAACGAGGCCGGATTCGCCTAGCGTCCACGCGCCGTAGCCACCGTCGCCCGACACTGCCCCGGCCGGCGCGCTGGTCGCCTCGAAGCCACCGTTTTGGATCAGCGAATCACCGTGCGCGGCCGCGCAGATGAGAGCGATGGCTGCTGTTGCAGCATGTCGGATCATTGGTCTCTGCTCCAGTGCGCGGCTCAAACGAGTTCGTTGCGGTCGCGCCAGCGGATGCGGGCCATCAGCACGTCGCCCAGGTAGCCCCGGCGCGGCATGCACTCGCCAACCGTCACCCACGATTCATTCGGGCTGGCGTTGGTGACATTGAAGTTGCCCATCATTGCAACGCCGTCAGGATCGTCCACGCCGTCGCCGACGAGGGGTAGCAGGACTTGCTCCGTCGCGCGGATCAGGCACAGTCTCTCCCGGTCGACCTCTGCCACCCAAAGCGGCGAGCGCCAGCGGATCACATTGGCGTTCGAGACGTCGCGGCGCGTGTAGACGAGAAACAGCGCGCCCGAATGGGTTAGCCAGTGCTGCTGCGTTGTCGACATCCCAATCGATTCGCCATCGTCATACCGCCACGGCTGTTTCTCCGACCAGTTGAGCCCATCGTCGCTCGCGGCCACATATCCGTGGTTGTCCTCGGCTCGCATCGTCAGGTAGTACCGATCGTCGAGGTGGGTGAGAGACGGCTCGAGCAGACCCCGGCCCGCGTCGTGCTTCAGTTCCTCCCCTACCTCCCGAACGGAGAGGGTGTCTCCGTCGAAGGAGCAGACAACGCTTGCCACGGAGCGCGCGGTCGGCTTGGCGCCGAAAGTGAAGGCGAGCAGGATGTCGCCGCTCGGCAGCGTCACGCGCTGGCCGCAGTTGTTCGTGTAGATGAACGCGCCGCGCGGATCGTCCCACTCCAATGGCTTGGCATCGGACCATTCGCCTCGAGCAGATCTGACCGCGTAGATCGGGCAGCGCGGCGGCTGCTGGCCCGGGAAGCGCCCGTCTTTGTAGAAGACGTTGTGTCCCAGCGCCAGCACCGCGCCCGAGGGCGGGTGATAGTCGGGCACGACGTCGCAGACGCCTGCTTCGAGGTCATTCGGACCGGGCGTCCGCCCCAGGGAGGGAATGGGCTCTGGGTCAGACCAAGTCGCGCCCAGATCGCGCGACTCCGACCAGTGCACGGGACCGAAGTAGTCAGAACCGCCGATCTCCTGAAGCGTCATAAGGGCGACCGGGCCCTCCTCGCGGGGGACCATGCAAGCGCGCGGATGAAACCACGTCGGCCCGCTGCCGTCGCGGCCTCGGCGGAGCGTTATCTTCTCGATGGACTCGATCAGTCCCGTTGGGGTCATTGCTGGGGTCTCCTGACCATGGGCACTGCGCGCGGCAACGCTCGATGAGGCAGCCGCAAGCGCGCTTGCTGAGATGAACTTGCGTCGGCTGATGTGCTCGTGCGGCACGGTTCAGGTCTCCTTATGTCGCGTGTATGCTGCGGCGTCACGCCGGGCGCATCGGTACAGACGTCCATGGCTCGCCTATTGCCCAAGAAGGGAATCTTGCCCTCTCGTCGAGCAACGGCAGGCCCGCGCCAGGTGTCTGTGTAACTATCAGACAGGGGAGGGATCACCAATGATCGGTCCGAGGCTCGCGTTGTTGATCGCGGTGTGCGTGGTGTCGACGGGCGTCGTCGCGTCGGCCGAGACGGTGGCCTGGTATCGTTTCGAGGACGGGGAGTTGGATCAGGCCGTCGGCGGCACGGCGTCTCTCCCCGATTCAGGCCCGAACAAGCTCCACGGCTGGACGCCCTACGCGTGCAACGCGCGCTACGTGGCGGGCATCGCGCCTGGCAGCAACGTGGCGCTTGAACTCGACGAGCGATTGGACTGGCTCTTCGTCCCCGACCACGAGAAACTCCAACTCGCGGAGAGCCTCACCCTCGAGGCCTTCGTTGAGATCAAGGGATACTCGCGGCACGGGGTCGCCAATTTCATCATCTTCCGCGGCGACAACGCCCCCGGCTGGGATTCGTACGTCCTCTCCCTCGACCCTCGCGCGCGGGCACTCAGCTTTCACATCGAGGGTCCCGGAGGCAAGCCCGGCGATCCGCCGGCAACTGTCACGTGCCCATTTAGGTGGATCGGCGTCCCGATTCACGTCGCCGGCGTCCTCGACGCTGAGACCGGTTTCCTCGGGCTGTACGTGAATGGTGACCTCATGGCATCCATGGAGACCTCCACGCGCCCGCGCGTGGGTCTCAACCCAGCGATGAGCCCTGGCTTAGGGATCGGCGGGTACCATGGGGGAGATCGTGGAAGCTTCGCCATCCATGGCACGATCGACGAGGTGCGTATCTCCGACGCCCCGCTGAGGCCGCAGCAGTTCATCTGCAGCGTGGCGCACCCGACTCTCGAGTGGGTGGGCGCCGAGGGTTTCGAGCAGGACGGCGTCGGTCCCGACGCGGGGCCTCCGAACAACAGATTCCTCTTCGCCGTCCGATACGTGGGCCCGACCGCAGCGCCAACCGTGCAGCTCAATCTTCGCCGCGATGGCGACCCGTACCGCACCATCACCATGACCCGCGCTCGCGGCCGAGGCGAGGGCGACGCCAGCGTCTATCGCGCGACCGTCGAGTTGGGGGCCGATGTGTGGGAGTACCAGTTCACATCACCGGGCGCAAGCGGCGAGCCCAGCAGGTGGCACGATGGCCCCCTCATCACCGGGCCTGGCCGTCACTAGCCCGCCTTGCCGGCTTCCGCGATCAGATGTGCAGGTTGCTGGCGCCCGGACAGTGAAGCACTGCAATGGATGGCTGACGGTCTGGCCAACAGCCCGGGCGCCCAGACGCGCCACTCGCACGCGGGCACCATCGCTTTGGGGGAGATGAAGATGGACATTGACAGAAGCCAACTGGTCGAGATGCTCAGAGTTGACGAGTTCCCGCGCTCGTCGAAGTACGATCCCATCTGGGTGTTCGAAAACGAGATGGGCCCGAACGTGCTTTGGATCACCGAGGCTCTGAGTCAGGTGATGGATCTGAAGCCTGGCATGCGGGTACTGGACATGGCCTGCGGAAGGGCGATGAGTTCGATATTCCTGGCCAAGGAGTTCGGGGTGGAGGTGTGGGCCACGGATCTCTGGGTCACGCCGACGGACAACTGGCAGCGCATCCGCGAGGCCGGAGTCGCCGACAGCGTGCACCCCATCTACGCCGAGGCGCGCTCGTTGCCGTATGCCGAGGGGTTCTTCGATGCGATTGTCAGCCTGGATGGTTTCCACTACTTCGGGACTGATGTCCACTACCTCGAGTTCTACATGCTCAAGCTGCTCAAGCCAGGAGGACAGATCGGCATCGTGAGCCCGGCGTCGCCAGAGGAGGTGCCACAGCCCCCGCCTGAGCACCGGAGCAACGAGTGGCACTGGATGAACTCGGTGGACTGGTGGCGGCGCCACTGGGAGCGTTGCCCTGGGCTTGAGGTGGAGTTGGCCGAAGCGCTTCCGCGGGGGTGTGAGTTGTGGATACATTGGCACGAGGCCCTGGATCCAACGGGCATGAGCCATCAGGGCGAGGAGGGGGCCGCGTCCGAGCTTGCTCAGCTCCGCGCCGACGGGGGCCGGCACCTGGGCTTCGTCCGGATGGTGGCGAGGCGGACGGGCGCGGCTGAGTGAAGATCGTCTACGTACCGCAAGCGGTCGGCCCGACCATCATGAGCGCCACATCCCTCTGCTCGATCCCGTCTTGGACGTCCATCTCAACATCCAGCACGACCATCCCCCTGCCGGGGACGCGCAGGTTCCAGATGCGCGATTCCGCGACGGGAGGGGCTTGGCCGGGGAAGGCCGTCGCCACCTCGATGCGCTTGATGGGACGGTGCAGATCGAGTTCGGCGATGACGTAATGCGGAGCGCTGTTGTCCACCAGGAGGCGCACCCGCCCAGGCCCCATGTCGAGCGCGCGGACGTTGATGGACTCGTCACCGGCCTTGACCTCCACCGCGTCGGCGGCTCCGCAAATGGTCTCCGCGCAGGCATCCAGGAAGCTGTCGGACACCTTGCGGAAATACAACTCATCGAAGTAGAAAGGCGGGTCCGGCAGGTCCATCAGATCTTCTGGGATGATCTCGGGATCGTCGGTGATTGAGACCTCGGCCGGTGGGATGTCCCCATACGCGGCGAAGCCCAATTCGTTCGGCCCGTGGCAGTCTGAGAATCTGTGCGTGGTTTCCGGGAGCCATTCAGGCAATCCGCCCACCATGATCACCGGTCCCTGGTCGCGCGCCAGCACGGATTCGAGTTGCTCACGGGGGAAGAGATGCGGGTTCAGAACCACCAGCGGCCCTTGGACAGCGCCGGTGTCCGCAACGTCAACCACGCAATGCAATGGCGCGCCGCGGGTCATCAGTTCATAGAGAAGCTTGTGCGTGCTATAGCGACGGGTGGCGAGGTAATCATCAAGTTGGTTGGCGTGAGCCTCATCAGACCAGACCACCGTCGCGCCGAGAACGCCCCGCGGGTCCGTCCCGTATCCCAGCTCCCACCATCGCCGCAGCCACTCCCACTCGTGGGGGCGTATGCCGTCGGCCAGGCACACCAGCGCCCCCGAGACGCAGCGACGCAGATCGCCGGATTCCTGGCGGAACAGGCTGCTGTGGCAGTAGATCTCTCGCTCGAGCAAGGTCGGCCCGTGTAGGAGGACGTCCCACTGCTCGTTCACATCGTGGGCGCTGTTGATGCACCAGAGCTTGCGGTTGGGGACGGCCGCGGAGATGAGCAGCACGGTGGCCTGGAAGTCGTAGTGTGGATCCGCCGCGCGCCCGCTCTCGCCACCGATGATGACTCCCGGCGCGACCGTCTCGATGACGAAACCATCCGCCCCCGCCGCTGCAATGCGCTGGTAGTCAACGCCGTGTCGGTACAGCGCCTGGAATGGGTCGCGCGTCAACGCGTTGTTGAGGATGACCTTCTTGCCCTCGGCGTGGACGACGCTGATGACCTTCTCGCAGAACTGCACCATCCGATCGGCGTGGAAGTGGATCCACTCGGCCCGAGCATGGCGCCAAATCCACGCGGAGCGCTCGGTCACGACGCCCGGCTCATCGCCGGCTTCGGGGCCGATGGTCTCCGGCAACTCGCAGCCCGCGTGGGCACAGAATTGCGCGGTCATGTCGGCGGAGTAATCGGCCTTGTATAGCGGGTAGCGCGGGTGGCAGTAGCCGTCGCCCTGGTGGTATCCATCGAAACCGTAGTCGCGGAGCACCGCGCCGAGTTGTCGGGTGAAGAAGTCCTCGTATAGCGATCCATCGGACAGGTGCTTGAATGGCGAGATCGATCCGGTCCGCTCGCCCTCGTTGGTGATGTTGAGGATCTCCGGGTGCTCGGCGATCCACGTGGGGCTGGCGCAGACGTCGAAAACGCAGAAGAAGACCGCGATGCCGTGGCTCTGGAGCGCCCTGACAAGCCTCAGCAACTGGGCCCGCGTCCAGTCCTGACGCGCGCGTTGGTAGTTACTCGGATGGCCTCCGTACGAGCCGCAGTCGGGTGGCAGAAGTGTCTCATCCAGCGTGCCGGCGTGCGTGTGGACGAACTCAGGCGTGTAGACAAACAGCGACACGGCGTCCGGGACGAGGCCGGCGCCCTGCAAGTAGGCCTCGACGCCATAGTCCGCCAGCTCATTGTCGAACCCAATGAGTTCCACCCACAGCAGCGCCTCGTAAGGTCGCTTGAGATCGTTCATCGATCACCCTAACTCCGGCAGTCGCTGGTGCTCCCACGCGATGGGTGGTTCGCCGCGCGCGCGACCGCCCCTGCGGGCAGGTGCGCGGGGCGAATGACCGGAAGCTGATGCGCGGCAGGCAACCCGCGACACACGGAGAGACCATGAGCTGGGAATGCCCGGATCCGTTGCGCATCGATGCCAACCTCAACAGCTTCATCGACGCATATCGCGACAACTACCTGCGTTTCTTCCTGGAGCGATTCCAGTCCGACCATCGCCCAGGCTACCGCGGCGGGTACTTCAACATCAACTCGGTCACGGGCAAGCCGCACGCTCACCGTTGCTGTTTCTCGTGGACGGACGGTCGGAGCCTGGCAGAGCTGTCGATCTGTCATCTGCTCGCCCTCGGCGACCGTGAGGTAACGCGCGAGTATGCCCAGCACATCCGCGACGCGCTCGTCGAACGGTGGGAACTGAACGGGTACCTGCCGCACGTGGTGGATGACGCGACGAACCGAGCGACCGGCGATCCTCTGAACGTGAAGATCGGCCCGGATGGTTCGAGCTACTCTCACATGTTCGTCATGAACGGGTTGCTGCAGCACGACCTGATCTTCACCGATGCGGAAGCGGGCGAGGTGGGGAAGACGCTCTTCGAATCGCTCCGCGACGCGCTCGCCAGGGACCGGTTCATTGAGGCTGACGCGCCTCGGCCCGCCGGCGAAAGAGCGCAAGGACCGTTCATGATCGCGCTCGGGGCAATGGCCGACATCCTGGAGACGTTGGCCGTCTGCCACCAACCCTCATCGCCTGAGTTTCAGGCGGCGGCTCGACCATTCGTGGATCTTGGCAACGAGTGTGTCAGCCATATCCTCGCCAACCACCACCGCGCGCAGGACGACGCGTTCTGGGAGGTCAGTCGCGGCGGCGAGCCCGTGCCCGACGAAGTCGGCCGCGTTGTCACCGACCCCGGCCACGCGATCGAGTTCACGGCATTCGCCGCCCGGTTCGCGGTATTCCTGCCCGAAGGGGAGCGCCGGTCGCTGCGCGAAACGGCCCGGGGCATCTTCCTGTGGGCTGCCGGCAATGGCTTCCATCCACACCGCGATCTGGTCCGCAAGAACATCGACCGGAACACGCTGCGCGCGATCCCGAACGATTGCGTCGAGGACATCGCGGATCGCGTGAGCGATGCGGTTGCGCGGGAGCATTTCGGCCGACAGACCGAGCCCACGCGCCTTGTCACCTACCCGTGGTGGGCGTTGATGGAGCTACTCGCGGCGGGGGCCGTTCTTCGTCATGTCGGCCCGCCCGATGATGTGGACGCTCTCGTGCTGCGGGCGGCGAGGGGGATCTTCAACTACTTCCCAAACGACGCCATCGACGGCTTGTGCTATCAGAACATCGGCGATGGGTTCTTCGACTACATCGACATCCCGCCCGCGACGCCGACGCTTGATCTGATGCACAGCCATCGATCGATGCGGCTCTTCCTGCGCGAGGTGGATGGGGCTTAGTGCTTGCGCGGTATGGCGAGCCGCGGCGACGAGGGTGTGGTTGTTTGTCGTCACGTGACGACAAACAGCGCCGGCACGGGAATGCTGATGACGCGAAATGACCCGCACGGGGTCCATAAGTGGTTTCAAAGCCCCCGTAGGTCGAAGCTCCAGCTTCGACCGGCCCGGTTGTTGGGGTTCTGAAACCAGCGCTAGTACGCCCAGAAACGGTACGTCGGGAAACGGCCGATCGCGCCGATGAGACCCCACAGCCCGCCCATGAGGAACTCGCCCAGCACGAGCCCCACGAACAGCGGCACGAGCCGGCTGTAGAGCTTGTTTCCACCATATCGGATCACCAGACCCTTGATCACCCACGCCACGAACAGCGGGACCCATAGCAGACCGATGAACCAGATGCTCGACGCCGCGAAGCCGACGGGATGGAATGGCCACCAGACGTAGCGTTGGCGCAGCAGCATCAGGGCCACGGTGAAGGCGGCGCCCACTCCCAGCGCGCCCAGCTTGCTGAGGTTGGGCGGGCGGCGATAGGCCAGCCAACTCGCGGGGCGGCTGAAACCTCCATTGCCCAGGTACGGCGCGTCGGTGCCGAGGGTCGCGAAGCCGTGGGTCGATCCCAAACGCACGAGGCTGCCCACGGTTGCGACCGCGCCGACGACCGCCGCTATCCCGATGGCCGCGAGCATTCCCGAGCCTCTGACGCCCCGCCTCTCGCCGAGGCTGAGCCCCTCCAGGCCGTGGGGCATGGGGTGACTGCGCTGCACTCGTTCGAGCCACCAGAGCAGGCTGAGACCCACGATGCTCTTCTGCCCCCACATCTTCGATCCGCCGATGTTGACCATCATCGCAAGCGGGCCGGTGAAGAGGTCGTGGACCGGCAGGCCAAACTCGGCGCGCATCCGAGTCATCGCCAGAGACATCAGCAGATACGCCACCAGATAGACCACTGCCGACACGACGCTTGCGCCCAGCATCTTCACCATGAATCCCGTCAAGAGCACGCCGCCCACAGCCAGCCCCGCAAACGCGACCCGGTACGAGACGGCTTGCCTTGGTTCGTCCGCCGGGGAGACGCCCCTCAGCACGTCGCGCGCGATCTGGGTGAAGTACTTCCGACCCGCCCACAGCGCGAAGACGGCGATGCCGAGATAGGCGCCGAAGGTCTGCTCGGGCACGTGAGGCAACCCCGTCTGGAGCTGCCCGATGAGCGCGCCGACGATGAGTTCTAGCTTCCAGAACCAGTAGAAGAACCAGCACGAGAAGAGGAAGTCCTGCGGCATCAGGTAGCCAAGCCCGATGGCGAACGGATAGACCGATACCCAAGTGTTGCCCATGGCCTTCCACGGGTTGGCCTGCAGCAGCGGGCTGAGGTTGTGCGCGGTCAGCTTGAGCGACGGGAGTGATGGATATAGATGCGCCAGACCGTTCAGCAGGTCGATGCCGCCGGCGAGGGCAAGCCCGACCCACAGCAGGCCGCTCCCAAATAGGCTGGGGCCGATGAGCTTGAAGCCGGGGCTGCATACCTGAAACGGGATCTCAGTCAGCGGATATGTGAGCTTCTCCTGCTCTGTCCAACGCCGCCAGACCAACGTGTTGATGCACATCATCACGCCGAGAAGCACGAGCGCGAATCCGAGCCACATGGCGGCCGGCTTGAGCCACGGGAGCAGCCCATGGAACAACTCCGGGGAGCCGCTGCCTTCCCAGAAGTGGCGGATGGCTTCGGGGTCAGTTACGAGTAGGGAAGGGGACGGGTGCTTCGCCAGCAGGTCTCCCCAGTGGTTCTCAGGCGTGGCGTAATAGGCGCCGGCGGGGAGCATCAGCACCAGAACTTGTAGGAAGTCGTGGCCGCCGACCGCGCTGGCAAAGCTCACCATGACGTACACCACTGCGAGTTCATCCGGGCGGAGGGCCAGCCGGGGGAGCCACCGTCGGAGCGCAAGGTTGCCCAGCGCCAGCACCAGCAGCACGAACACGGCATTGAAGAACAGCGAGAGCATCGTCGGCTGGCCCGAATTCCAGACCAGCTCCATGCTCTGGATCCAGACGATGTTGAGCGGGATCAGAGCGACCGCCAGTAGCACTGCCCGCGCGCTGAGTCCTCGAACTCGAGAGGCGCGTGGGGTGTCTGCCGCCGGCATCGATTATCTCCCGAGAGCGTGTGGTGAACTGCGTGGTCACTACCCATGTTAACCGCGAATGGTGGGGCAGACCTCCCGGCGGAGGGCAGCAGGCTGGTCGCCACGAAGCAGCATGGCAGTCATCCAGACTACGCTCTATTGCGAGGGCGCTGCAATGAGAGTCGGCATCGACACGTTCACCATCCGCGAGCTGGGCCTCGATCCCATCCAGCAGCTCGACTACATCAGGAACCGCGGGTTCGAGGGCGCGCAGTTCGGCGCCTTGGGCACTGATGTGGGGCGACTCCGCGAAATCCGCGCCCACGCCGATGCGCTTGGGCTATACAGCCACGTATCCGTCCTGTCGCCCAATCCGTACTTCGGGGAGACATCCCGCGCTGAGCGCGTGCAAACCATCCGACAACAGATCGAGGCCGCGGCTGAGTGCGGCTGGCACGAGTTGCACAGCTTGCTCGGCGGGGAGGACACGCGGTACCGCGACCCCGTGCCGTGGCCCACGCACCTGGCGGATTCGTCCGAGCTGATCCGGGAACTGGCGCCGGTTCTGCGGGCGCATGGTAGTCGGATCGATCTTGAGACCCATGGTGAAGTGACCACCTTCGAGCTTGTCCGCATCGCCGAGGATGTCGGGCCCGACGTCGCCGGCATCTGCCTCGATACCGCGAACGTGCTGATCTTCGGCGAGGATCCCGTCGCCGCCGCTCGTCGAGCCGCGCCGTACACGCACCTCACCCACGCAAAGGACGCCATATTGTACTTCAGCGACCGGGGCGTGACCCGCCAGGGCCGCCCGCCGGGTGAGGGCATCGTCGACTGGGGGCAGATCCTGCCGATCCTCGCCGAGCACGAGCCCGATCTGCCGCTCTCGATCGAGGACCACAAGTGGCTGTTTGGCGCGTGGATGTTCGAGTCAGACTGGCTGGCCGAACAGGGCGACTTGTCCCGCGATGAGCTGGCGGAGTTCGTGCGGCTCGCGTGGGACTGCCAGCGAAGGATCGAGTCCGGAGAGCTGCCGCCGCCGGACGAGTATGAGGAGATCCCCTACCTAGGGCAGATCGAGGACCGCCTGGCAAGCGCGCGCGAGTACTTCCACGGACTGCTCGCGCGGATGGACTGCGAGAGGAGCTAGCATTGATGCCTAAGACACGGATCGGAGTCCTCGGCGGCGGCGGAATCACGGGCGCTCACGCGCCCGGATACAGGGCTTCGAGCGAGACGGCCGAAGTCGTCGCCGTCGCCGAGCCGCGTGAGGAGAACGCGCCGCGAATCCGGGAGCTGTTCGGCGACGAGGTTACTATCTGCCTGGACTACGAGGCGTTGCTTGTGGATGCGGAGGTCGATGCCGTCGATATCTGCCTGCCCCACGATCTCCACATGCCTGCGGCCATCGCTGCCGCCGAGGCGGGTAAGCACGTGCTGGTCGAGAAGGTCATGGCCAGGAACGTGTGGGAGTGCGACCGGATGATCGAAGCGTGCGGCGCAGCGGGCGTGTCGCTCACCGTGTGTCACGACCGGCGCTATGCCCCGGAGTGGGTGGCTCTCAAGCAGGTCGTGGACTCGGGCATTCTCGGCGAGATCAACTACTGGAAGCTCGACCACAATCAGGACGTGCCCGTCGGCCGGCTGAGCTGGATCCGCGATCGAGACCGTGTCGGCGGCGGGGCGATCACGAGTTGCCTGACCCACCAGATCGACGCGCTCCGCTGGTATGGCGGCGAGGTGGATGCGGTCACCTGCATGACGAAGATCCTGCCCGAGCGGATGGAGGGCGAGACCTTCGGCGTCATCGCGGCCCAGATGTCATCCGGCGCCCTCGCGCAACTGTCGATCAACTGGATGACGCGTTCGGGCGTCGACACGCTCACTGGCGCTCAGTCCCGCGCCCTCTGGTACGAGATGGTCCAGGTCTGCGGCACCCTCGGTGAGGCATACTACATGTCGGGTCGGGGCACGCACGTGATGAGCTATGAGGGTGCGGATCTCGGGACCATGTTCGACTGCGAGGAGCCGACACCGGACACGGGCTTCGCCAAGCTCGCGACTGAAAGCGGCTCGGGCCACGGCCGCTGCGTGGAGGAGTGGATCAAGCTGCTCCGCGATGAGCCATCCACCATATCGTCCACAGGATCCGAAGGTCGCGCCGCGGTTGAGATCGCCGAAGCCGCTTGCGCCGCCGCCGAAGCCGGGACTCACGTTACGCTTCCCATTGAGCCGAAGCCGTGGGACTGACCGCCAACGCCGGATCATCGCCTCTCAACCGGAGCGCCCGAACCATGTTACGCATCCTCGCGATCGCTAGTCTGACAACTGGATTTTCATGCGCCCATGCCGATCTGACGCTGGCGACTGGTGGGCAGACAGACTACCGAATCACCATCGACCCCGACGCGACCGCGGCGGAGCAACACGCGGCGGCTGAATTGGCGAGTCTTCTGCAGCAAGTCACGGGGGCTGAGTTCCCAGTCGATACGGTCGACGCGCTGCCTGAGGGCAAGACCATCGTGGTCGGTCCCGGACCGGCAGCAGAGGCGCTGGCGCCTGATGTCGACTTCGATGCCCTGGCGCCCGACGGGACGGTGATCCGCAGCTCCGGCGAAAATCTGCTATTGGCGGGCGACCGGCCTCGCGGCACGCTGTATGCCGTCTACAGCTTCCTGGAGGACGAGGTCGGCTGTCGCTGGTGGAGTTCAACCGCGAGCGAGATTCCATCGCGACCGACGCTGACCGTGCCCGAACTGAACCGCACCTACATCCCGCCGCTGGAGTATCGCGAGGTCTTCTGGTCGGACGCGTTCGATGGCGACTGGGCGGCGCGCAACAAGAGCAATGGCCTTCGCGCGCGGCTCGAGGAGCACCACGGCGGACAGGTGACGTATGGCGGCCCGTTCATGGTGCACACGTTCAACCAGTTCTTCCCCACCGAGCAGTATTTCGAGGAGCACCCCGAGTGGTTCAGCGAGCGCGGCGGCGAGCGCATGACCGGTCGGAACCAGCTCTGCCTGACGAACCAGGCCCTCAAAGACGCGATGCTCGGGAAGGTCATGGCGGCCATCGAGGCCGACCCGACCGCCAGCATCGTCTCGGTCTCGCAGAACGATTGGGACGGCCACTGCCTCTGCCAGGAGTGCAAGGCCCTCGAGGATCTTGAGGAATCGCCGGCCGGCCCGCTGCTCCACTTCGTCAACTACGTCGCCGAGCGCGTGGGGGAGACTTACCCCGACGTCGCGATCGATACGCTCGCCTACCAATACACGCGCAAGCCGCCCAAGTTCGCGCGCCCGTTGCCCAACGTCATCGTCAGGCTCTGCAGCATCGAGTGCGACTTCCTGAAGCCGCTGGCCTCTGGCGAGCGCAACGAGAGCTTCCGCGCGGACATTGAGGGCTGGTCGAAGATCTGCGACCGGCTGTACGTCTGGGATTACACGACGAACTTCTCCCACTACATGATCCCCCACCCGAACTACTGGGTGCTGGGGCCGAACGTGCGCTTCTTCGTTGAGCATGGGGTCGCGGGGATCTTCGAGCAGGGGGCGTACCAATCGCCCGGCGGGGAGATGGCGCAGCTCAAGGCATGGGTGCTGGCGAAGGTGCTGTGGGATCCATCGCGTGACGCCGACGAGCTGGTCGACGAATTCCTGAACGGCTACTACGGCGCGGCGGCGCCCCAGATCCGCCAGCACATGGACTTGGCTTACGATGGAGCGATGGCGGCTGACCACAACCTGCGTTGCTTCAGCCCCGTGAACGCATCGTTCCTGGATCTAGACCTCCTCGCGAAGTCCGAGGAACTCTTCGACCAGGCGGAGGCGGCTGTGGCTGATGATGCTGACGTGTTGAACCGCGTCCAGATCGCGCGGCTGGGCATTCGCTACGTGTGGGGACGCCGCTGGCGCGAACTCTCCGTCCAGGCGAGGTTTGCGGGGCAGGACTGGCCGGGGCCGGATGATATGGCCACCAACACGGACACGTTCATGGCGGTGGCTCGAAAGAACGAAATCACGAAGATCTCCGAGGGGAGCCCGATCGAGACCTTCGAGCAACGCACCACAGGTCTCAACCGGATGCCATCCCCGGTGCCGCCGGGCTGCGAGGACTTGGCGCAGACCGATTACCTCGACCTGCAGGATGACGGCTTCCACCTGGGGCGTGATGGGCAGTGGGTGAGTCTTGTTGAGGACGCCAAGGCCTCCGACGGCGCGGCTGCCCGCATGCCCGGAAGCCACCATGAGTGGGCGACGCAACAGTGGCTGGACCTACCGGGCGGCGGGGAGTTCGCCTGCTACGCGAGTATTCGGGTGGAGAAGAAGGCCGACACCGGTGGCGCGTTCACCTTTGGCATCTACCACATGGACCAGAAGAAGAGCCTTGCTACGGGAGGAGTCGCCTGCGAGGAGATCGAGGACGGCGAGTATCAGACTTACGAACTTGGGACGGTGCCGCTTGACGGCGCGCTATACATCTACGTCGCGCCCACCGATAACCCCGATGGCGTCGAGGCCCTCTGGGTGGATCGATTCTGGATCGTCAGACAGACGGAGGGCTAGCCGCCCGTGACGTCGTAGCACATCAACGCGTCGCCGTGGCGGATGTATAGTCTCCCGTCGGCGATGACGGGATGGGCCCAGTGCGGGCCCTCGCCATGCGGCACCTCGAACGTGCTCACGACCTCGCAACCCTCAGGTGTCGGCCGCACGAGCCCCACCACGCCGCTCTCGGAGTAACAGTACAGCATGCCATCGGCGTAGATGACCGAGCCGCCCTTGCCGACGCACGCGTCCTCCCAGGCCAGCTTGCCCGTCGCGAGTTCGACGCACGACCAGCGACCGCTCGCCCGCTGATGGCTGGACGCGTACACGTGTCCATCTACCAGCACCGCCTGTCCGTGAACGGGGTCTTGCTGCGGTTGCTCCCAGAGTTGCGTGACGCTCGTGCCGTCCTCGGATAGCGCCAGACCCACCGCGCCTTTGCCGTAGCCGCTCGTGATGTAGATCATCCCGTCGTCGTAGATGGGCGTGACTGGGTGATTCTGGCGCGCGTTTTGGTATGGATGCTGCCAAACCACCGCGCCGTCCTCGGCGGAAAACGCGACGACATGCGTCTCGGTGAGCGTGACGATGAGCCGCTGCTCCGCGCGTTCGATGAGCATCGGCGAGCAGAAGCTCGATCCCTGGCCCAACGCCGGACTGGTCCAGATCTCCTCTCCCGTCTCGCGGTTCAGCGCGACCATCGTCGCCTTGTCGCCGCACGGAGTGGCGATCAGCTTCTCTCCGTCGATGAGCAGGCTCTCGGCGAAACCCCACATCATGATCGCCGGGGCTTCGTACTGCGCGAAGAGCTTCAGCGACCAGGCCGGCTCACCCGTCGCTGCGTCGAGGCAGGCGAGATCCCCCAGCCCGCTCACGACATAAACGCGCCCATCATGAACAGTGGGAATGCTCCGCGCGCCGGGGTAGGCCGCGTTCCATTCGGTGCCGTATGTCGCCCGCCACTTCGGCTCGCCTTCCAGCGTGTAGGCCTGCAGAACGCCTTCATCGCCCGCTCCGCCCGTCACGTAGATCAGCCCGTTCGCGACCGTCACATGCGTGTAGCCGTTGCCGATTCCGGACACGTGCCAGAGAAGCTCCGGCCCATCCGCCGGCCACTCGGCGAGCAAGCCAGTCTCGGCGGATTTGCCGTCGCGAGTCAGACCGCGAAACTGCGGCCAGTCATCGGCAGTCGCGGCATTCGCCAGCACGAGCAGGGATAGGACCACGGTCAAGGCAGAGCGGAACGTGGCAGTCATGGGCATGGTCTCCGTAGAGTGGTTGGTACCCTACGATGGACGCGCAAATGCGCCGACAGGTTCGCTTGGACGCAGAGATAATGCAGACGCCTCAATACCCTCCGCCGTTCCCCGCCAAGGGCAGGCCCGGGGTCCCAGCGTGGTGAAGTGTCATAACGCCGGGCGAGGCGGCCTGAGCCAGGTCAAGGGACAGAGGCGCGGCAATGAGACTGATGACGGCTGGATTCGTTCTGCTGGCGTGTGTTGGCAATGCCGGTACTGGTTTCTGCGACGACGGACCAATGGCGATTAAGCACCGAGTCGCCTTCGCGAGTGATCGCGACGGTGACTGGGAGATCTACGTGATGGACTCCGATGGTACAGGCCAGACCCGCCTAACTAGCAATGAAGCCACGGACTACTACCCGCGTTGGTCGCCGGACGGCAAGCGCATTGCGTTCGGCAGCGACCGTGATGGCAACAACGAGATCTACGTGATGGATGCCGATGGCACGAACCAGACCCGCCTGACCTACAACGACGTCAACGACTACAGTGTGTCCTGGTCGCCAGACGGGTCGAAGATCGCCTACTCGAGCTGGCTCGACGACTACGACAACGTTCACGTGATGAACGCTGACGGTTCCGGGCACGCCCAATTGACGACCCACACAACCCGCGACTCTGTTCCCTCGTGGTCGCCCGACGGCAGTCGAATCGCCTTCCGCAGCAATCGTGACAGCAACTGGGAAGTCTACGTCATGAACGCCAACGGCACTGGTCAGACGCGACTCACCAACAACCTCGCGAGCGATAACCACCCGGCGTGGTCCCCAAGCGGGAACTCGATTGCTTTCACCAGTAGTCGAGACAGTAACAACGAGATCTACGTGATGGAGGCCGACGGCAGCAACCAGACTCGGTTGACCACTGACACGGCGAGCGACAATTACGCAACCTGGTCTGCCGATGGGAGCCAGATCGTCTTCCGTAGCCTCCGCGACGGGGACGAGGAGGTCTACGTGATGGATGCCGACGGGAGCGCTCAGGCGAATGTCACGCACAACGATGATCACGACACGGTGCCGTCGTGGTACTCCTCCCGGCTTCCAGGACTACTGTGGGTGGGCACGTCGGGTTACGAGACGGATGGCTGTGACCCGGAAGAGGGCCAGTATCCGACCACGATGTTCACGTTCAGGGCCGTCTACAAGGACGCCGACAGCGATTGGCCGACCACCGCAAAGATAGAGCTCGAGCGCGACGGCGTGCCGTGGCGTTTGAAGAACCTGCACCGGGTGTCCGGCTCGCCCGGCAGCGGCGCAGTCTACTCCTACCGCCGACGATTGGCGCCAGGCCTTTGGCGATACCGTTTCGTGGCGAGCGACGGCGATGGCGCGGCCACGGGCGCGCCGACTGGGTGGGCGGATGGCCCGAGCGTCATCCCGAGGAAACGCCAGTTCGTCGATGGGTTGGTCTGGGACGGGCAGAAGTGGAAAGGCGAGAACCTCTACAACAGGACCGCCTACAAGCAGCGGGTCAACGGTTCCGCGGCGGCGGGCGGCAGTGTTGACTACGCAATGCGGGCTCAGAACGACCTCAACGCGCCCCAGAAACTCGAGGTAAGGGGTCCCGCCGCGGTGGGTGATGCCTCAATCACCTACCTGCTCAACGGCAGCACGGACATTACCTCGCAGGTGAGTGGAGGCGGCTGGGAGACGCCGGCCAACGTCGTCGCGGGTGGGTGGGTGGATGTCGCCGCCCGCGTTACGCTGGCCGCGACCCCGGCCCAGTCTCAACACGCGCTGTACGTGCAAGTCGGGCGAGCCGCGTGGGGGCCCAGCAACTGGCTCCAGAACCACGACGTCGTGAAGATGGTCACGAGCGTCGACGATGGAGCCTCGACAGGCACCGTGCGCGTCACCGGCCTGATGGCAGTGCCGACGAGCGCGGGCGCTCACGTCCAGTTTGCGCTGTCCTCCGCGGCGCAGGTGGAGGCCCGCGTCCTCAACATCGCCGGCCGCCCAATCAAGACGATCTGCACTGCTAGTGACTGTGAGGCCGGAGCGAACACGCTGATCTGGAACGCGATGAGTGATACCGGTCTGAGGGTGCCGAATGGCATCTACCTCGTCGAGGTCACGGCGCGGAACGAGGATGGCGGCCAGTCGAAGGCGCTGGCACAGGTGAGGATCGGCAGCTAAGTCCACGTGCCTCGCGCGATCGAGTCCGTTTCGCCCTGCCTCGTCTACTGCGAGCAGGCCTTCGGCCTAGACACGCCTCGATTCCGAGATCGACGTGCCCCCGGAGGGCCAGCACATCGCGTGGCTGCAACTGTGTCGGGCCAGCGATCGAGGGTACGCGTATCTGTCGGCGCGGGTCGGTGATGGGCCCGGCAACACGCTGCCATGTTACTTCCCCGAGAATAACCCGGCCCTCTCGTATCAGGACAGTTACCGGTGGCGGCACGTCTGCAACATCAGGCTGGGGATCGGGCAGTGAAGCCCTACCACTGCGGTATTGAAACCACTTTCTAGTAGAGGATCGAAAACAGGCTATGGTAGTCGTCGGTCCACAGCCTCAACTCCGCCGCGTAATCCAGCGACGTGGCCCCGTCAGCGATGCCCGGCACTTCGAGACACTCAGGATCACTGGCCATGAGGATCCAGTCAGACGCGTAGTCGTCATCGTCGTCGGCGACGAGGTTCACGTCAACGGCGCTCAGATCATAGTGTTCAGCAAGCGCGCGCACCACTGGCGCCAGGTCCAGCACGCGGTTGGAGACGTGAACGATGATGATCCCACCGGGTTCGCGCATGTGCTGGAGGTAGATCGAGAACGCCTCGCGCGTCAGAAGGTGCGCGGGAACTGCATCGCTGCTGAACGCATCGAGCACGAGCACGTCGAACTCGTTCGAGCCGTCGGCCAGCTCCCGCTCGAGCGAGAGCCGAGCATCGCCCAGAACAACGTCCACCTCCGCCGGGCAGTCGCTGAGATACGTGAAGTAGTCCGCGTCCGAGGCGACCTCGACCACGTCCGGGTCGATGTCGTAGAAGCGCATGGTGTCGCCTTCTCGGCCGTAGACGGCCAGCGAGCCCGAGCCCAGCCCGACGATTCCGAACCGCATGCCCTCGTCACGCCGAGAGTGGTGCAGGATCCCTCGCGACACGCCGCTCCCCTCGGTGTAATACGAGGTCGGCTCACGGCGGCGCTCGGGGTCGGTGTACTGGAAGCCGTGGACGATGGTGCCATT
>CAZKUN010000141.1:0-9458 GCA_964555935.1 uncultured Armatimonadia bacterium
TCCGGTGGCGAGAATCGCGGCCGCGCGAGCGGCGCGGGCGCGGCGGGATGGCACGCCGGTGGCTCGGACGTCATCGAACGCGGCCTCCAGAGATTCGACCATGACGCCGGCCCTCCCGCGTCGCACCGCGTTGGCGTCGGGCGGCAGGCGGTAGCCCCTGCGAAATACCACGTCGCCCGTGTCGTCGTCGGTGATCGTGCCCCGAATGCGCGCGGCATCGACGCGCAACCGCAACCGATAGGCATGGCCTGTCTGCCACTCGAACCCGTCGACGCCGTCAGGCAGAACCGCGAGTGCCGCTGACCCGTCGTTCTGAGCTTGCCAGCGACCAGCGCGGCTCTCGAGCAACTCCGCGTAGCGGCGACCATCGGGCGCATCAACGAGCGACAATCGCCAGAAGTCCGACGGGCCCGCCCATAGAACCAGCGCGGCAGCGGCCCACGCGCCGTCGCGGACGCGCTCGCCGGGAGTGAGTAGAACGCTGATCTCCTGATCCGCCGCGACGGGGCTGGCGCTCGCCCAGCACGTCCCGCGGTCCGCGGCTCGGCCGATGAGGCTGCCGCCGCTCGCGTCCCACTGGCCCGACTCGACTTGCCAGCGGAGGTCGAGGTAGTCGCCCCGGGCGTATGATTCGAAAGTGTCTGAAAACAGGGAAATCTGGGAGATAACAGGGGGGGCGGCCCACAGACCACCGATCATGCCCAGCTCGCAAGTCCACTTCATCGTGCCCCCCTCGGATCGGGCATGTGGGCCAAACGGGAGAACCGCGCTCCCGCCTGGTCCTGGAATGCTACATGGTTTCGGGCGCCGTGATGCCGAGCAACCGGCAGATGGTGGCGAGGATCACTCGCGTGCCCTTCACCACGCATAGACGCGCGCCAGTGAGTTCTGGTTGCGCTGGATCCATCACTCGGCACGTCGTGTAGAACTGGTGGAACAGAGCCGATATCTCGCGGGCAAACGTCGTCAGCCGATGCGGACCGAGAGTCGCGGCAGCAGCCTCGACGTCGCCCGGGAAATCGGAGATCTTCCGCAGGAGAGCCAGCTCATCCGGATGTTCGAGCAGTTCAAGTTTCGCGTCATCGATCGCCGGCACTTGGAAGCCCTCGTTCTCAGCTTTCCGAAGTACGCCACACGTCCGCGTGTGAGCGTACTGAACATAGAAGACGGGATTCTCGTTCGCCTGTTTGCCGGCGAGGGTGAGGTCGAAGTCCATGTGCGATTCGATGGTGCGCATGAGGAAGTGAAAGCGCGCCGCGTCGCGTCCGATTTCATCCATGAGGCTGCGCAAGGTCACGACCGAGCCCTTGCGCTTCGAGAGTCGCACGACCTCGCCATCGCGGAGGAACCGCACGATCTGAGAGATGACGAACTCGGCCTGGTTGAGGTCGATTCCGATGGCCTCGACAGCCGCGCGCATCCGCGGGACGTATCCCGCGTGGTCGGGGCCCCAAACGTAGATGACCTTGTCAGCGCCACGGGCGTACTTGTCCCGGGCGTAGGCAAGGTCAGACGCGATGTACGTTGGCGCGCCGCCCTGGCGAATCAGCACGCGGTCCTCGTCATCGCCATGTTCCTGGGTCTTGAGCCAGATGGCGCCGTCCTTCTCGTACGCGACGCCCATCTCGACAAGCCGGTCGATCTCAGCCAGCACAGCGCCCTTGTCGTGAAGCGTCCGCTCGCTGAACCACACGTCGAACTCAATGCCGAAGTCGCCGAGGTCGGCCTTCAGACTCTCCAGGACCCAGGCGACGACAATGTCGGCGAACGTCACCCACGTGTCGGCCTCGTCGGGCAGGTCCCGCAGGGCGTCGGCTTGCTCATCGAGGAGGCGCTGGGCGAAGTCGACGACGTAGTCGCCCTGGTAGAGGTCCTCGGGGAACTCGATCGTCTCACCGAGCAGCTCGAGATAACGCAGCCGTATCGAGCGGCCGAAGGTCTGCAATTGCGTGTTGTCACGGCCATCGTTGACGTAGTACTCGCGCTCGACTTCATACCCGCAGAACTCGAAGATGCTGGCCAACACGTCGCCATACGGGCCGCCGCGAGCGTTGCCGATGTGCAGCGGGCCGACCGGGTTCGCGGAGACGAACTCGACCTGAATCTTCTGGCCGGCGCCGATATCCGAGCGTCCATAGGCGCCGTCGCCCTTGATGCACTCCCGCAAGGCGACGTAGAGCCAGTCGTTGCTGACGTATAGGTTGAGGAAGCCGGGCCCGGCGATCTCGACTCGGTCCAGCACCGAAAGCTCGGGGATGTGGTCGATGACGATCTGCGCGATGTCGCGAGGGGACTTCCTCGCAGGCTTGGCGAGCATCATCGCCACGTTGCAGGCGAAGTCGCCCATATCCTGGCGCGGCGGTTCTTCGACAGTGAACTCGGGGACGTCGAGTTCGGGCAACGATTCGTCGGCGACCGCCGCCGCGATGGCGTCCGCGATGGCGGTTCGGAGCATGTCCTGCATGCTTGTCTCCTGGCTTGTCGGACTGCGTGCGGGGTAGGTGAAGGGCCGGCTCAGATGTCGACGACAACCAGGTCTTCGGGCCTGACATCGTCATCGCCCTCGAGCCACGCCTCAACAATACGGGCGATCTCATCGCGGGTCAAGGTTCGATCCGCAAGCTTCGCGCCGAGCACATCCAGGCGTCGCGAATGCACGAGTTGTCCGCCGAGCGCGCGGTTTAGATGCGCGACCACGTCTTCGCTGAAGACCGACATCACCTCGCGCGGGCGGGCCTTCAGGCTGAGCGTCTGGACGCGGTTGAGCGCGTGGTTGACGGGACTGTCCGCGCCCAGCGACTCGACGTATGCCTGGACCGTTGCTGTGATCTCGGGCGAGTGCAACTGCTGGATGTACGTTCGGATCGCCCCGAGGGTTGCTTCGCGGATCTGATCGATGCTAAGCAGGCGGACCTCGTCGTCCAGGCGGAGCCCGCATCGCGGACAGGTCGGCCGGTCACTGAGCGATTCAGCGAGACCCGTGCCCGAGCAGTGCTGGGCGATCTGATCGTCGAGCATCGTGTCGACGGCCGGTTTGTCGATGTCCATCTCCACCGCGAGCCGCGAGAGCCGCTCGAGCGTGAGGTACTCTTGCGATTCGCGGAACGTGGAGAATGCCTGGAACTTCGACGCGCGGTACTGGGCTGCGTGGCAGGCGAGATACGAACGCCGGTACGCCGCCATGAATGCCTGAGCCGTGCGCTGCAGCGCGGACCGGTCGCGGAAGAGCTGCTCGCCCGACCCAAGGTAGGTGAGGATACGACTGCGGATGCGCACGAGTTCGGAGTGATCGTCGATCGAGAGGCTCGGGTCGTTGAGGTACTCGTGGATCGCGATCAGTTCCTGGGCCGGCTCCTTGAGGAACCCCTCAAGGTCCTCGGCGAATTCGAGCAGCGTGCGGAGCTTCATCCGGCCGCCCTGGGTCTTCATGTAGGCGGCGGTGCGACCCAGGACTTCCTTCAGTCCGGTGGCCGCCGGCAGGTTGTCGTCAAAGGCGGCGAAGAACGCATCCAGCGTGGCGAGAGCCTGGCGCGTCTCCTCCCAGTTGGCGCCGTTCTGCGTGAGGCGCGCCGAGAGGCCCTGGAGCTGTGATTTCACGACCGCCGCGCGCTGACCGTAGGCGTCGCGAGCCGCCAGGAATTGATCCCAGAGAGCCTCTTGCGTGAGGCGACTCGGCGTTACGACGGCCGTGCCCAGGGCCGCGCGGGCCAGTCGGCCGATTTGCTGCCACTCGCCCATCTCCAGCAATGGCGCCTGCATGAGACGGCTGACATGCTGGCGTATGGGCAGACCGATCTGTCGCCATGGATCGGGAACGCCGTCCTCACCGACCGCTGCCAGGAACCCCGTACGCACCAGGGCCGCCACGGCGACCTCGAATAGCTCGACGGGCAACCCGATCTCGGATTTCAGCATGTATAACGCGAGGTCGCCACAGTCGAAGACCTGGGATCCCGCCGGGCGATCTCGGCGTTCGATGTACTCCATCAGGCCACGGACGGCGGCTCCGTCAGCGCGCAGTTCCCACCGGTCGTCCTCTTGCACGGCGATCCCAAGCGGGACGGCGATGCTCTGGATCAGGGCGTTGAGTGGATTCTCCTCGTCGACGGGCGCCTCGGCGGGAAGCACGAACTGATCGATGAGCAGGTCTGTCTGTTCCTGCCCCTCCAGCCGACGCGTCGGGGCGATCGGCGGGAAGCCCGGGAAGAGGCGGCTCAGCGCGGAGGCCCCCATGGCCGCGACGGTCGAGCCCCAGTCGCCGCGCACGGGGTTGAGTTCCTGGGCCGACATTACCACGCCGCGGTTGTTGAGCACCTCGCCGCCGTAGTAGGCCTCGACGGCTGTGGCCCGCGCCTCCTGGGCGAAGGCAGCTTCTTCCTCCTCAAGCCGCATCCGCAAGCCTTGCGCGTCGGGAGTGCCGCTGAGGCTCGGTTCGTCCAGCAGCGTCCGGCAGGCGAGCCCGGACTTGAGCGTGTCGAGTTCCTGGTCCGTCAACGGTCGCGGCACCCACGCAACGAGACCAGCGGTCGCGCGCGTGTTCGGAAGGGCTCCAGCCAGCGCCAGCCAACGCTCGCGCTGGGCGGCCGCTCGAAGGGGATCGGCGACGTAAATCAGGCAGTCCTCGAGGCTGGAGGGATCCGCCAGCGTTGTCGCGGCATCGGTGAGGGCGCCAGCCTGCATGGCAGCCATGTTGGCGGCCTCAATGGAGACGTAGCGCGTCGTGTTGTGCCATTCGACAGGCTGAGACAGCGGCCCCATCGCCAGCTCGCCGAGCGGGAGAATGGCGTCAGAGCTGACGGAGTGGAGGTACTCGCGCAGCCGCGGGTCCTCCGGGTCAATCGTGGCCTTCATGGCGGCCAGGCGTCGCCTGGCCGCGTCGGCGAAGGTCGTGCGCGCGTCAGCCCGGTACAGATCCGTCCCCTCGCCGGGTTGCTTGCGGACCTCAATGTGGCGGCCCTTCAGCCGCATCTGCTCAAGCACGTCCTGAAGCTGCGAGACGGGCAGCTCTGGGTGATCGGAAGCGGGGAAGAGGGCATCGGCCAACTCGGCGACGGTCGGCGCGAGGTTGGCGAGCCGACAGAGGGTCAGAGACTTCGCGGCGGCCAGACAGACGTCTTCCTGGCCCGGGGCGATGGTTGCCGAGTTGCGCGCGTAGAAATCGACGACGTCGTAGGCGTAGACTGAGACGTCCGTATGATTGGCAATCTGCGAGGCGAGGTAGTCGTACGCCTCCGCGGGGCTGACGAGATCGCCGGCGGGACGCGTGTCGCCCGAGCGGATGCCTCGCGTGGCGTCGCCGGCGATCGTGGCGTGGACGAAGTCACCAAGACTGCCAATTTCAGAGAACAGCCGCGTCGACACCGACTCGACGCACTGCTGCGTGAGCGGGTGCAGGGGATAGCTGCCGCGCAGGCGGTCGACCCCGAACGGTGGCGCCGGCATGCGCTTCTCGTGAGCCGCGTGGGTCGCGGTGATCTCGGCGTCGAACGCTTCAGAATCGACCGGGCGAACGACGCGACGCGCGACGACGTCGCGGATGTGGGCGTTCGAGAGGCCGAACGCTCCCTCAGCGTCGCGCTCGATCTCGCCAACGGCGTACGGATGCGTCTCGGCGAGCATCTGAGGGCTGTGGCGCAGGCCGATAAGCGTCCACAGGGGCGTGATCTTCGCGCGCTGGGCGAGGAAGTGCAGGAAATCCCAGTCGCCGGTCATGCCCTTGGTGCCGGCGCCTGACATGAACGCCGACAGCCCGTCGATCAGCCAGAGGACGCCACGGAGGTTGAGCGTGCGCACGGCCTCAAGCAGCGTCGCCAGGCGCTCCACGCGTGATTGACGGAAGTCCAGGGGGAGGCCCACATCACCGACGATGGTTCGCGCCAGTCGGGCCGCGCCGCCGGGACTCTCCGCGCGGAGATGCTCCCAACTCTCAAAGCCTGGCACGCGCTCAGCAACCGCCGCGTCGAGCGCATCGCGGTGGGCGGGCACGAGATGGCGGTCGATGAGCTGGAGCGCGTGAGTCAGTTCGGTGAGCGGGATGTTGGTGGCGTACTTCGGTCTGTGAAGCTCGGTTTCGGTACACTCAAAGATGACATCCTCGAGCTGGTCTTGCTGACCTCGATGCGCGCCGAGGTCGCACATGACGACAAGCAGTGGTTCCGAGCTAGCCAAAGCGTCGCACAGTCCGGCGAGATGGGGATGGCTCGCGGCAAACGCGTCTCGCGCGCGTTGCGATTCGGCGAGCAGGGAGACCAGCCCGAGCAGGTGCGATTTGCCGGAGCTCGCGACGCCATGCAGGTAGAACGCCCCGCCGTAGCGCTCGGGACGGCTCAGCGACCGCAGAATGGCCGCCAGCGCGGCTTCGTTCTCGCCACCGTCGAGAACATACTCGCCGACCGTCTCCGTTAGCGCGGCTTTCGTGATGTCGCTGATCTGAGCGTCATCTTCGTCGAGTTGCGCGCGCAGCGCTGTGATCTGCGCCAACTGGACAGAGCGGTCCAGCGCCACCGCCTGAACGAGGTCGGTAACCTTGGGGCCCGCGGAGGGGCCAGCAGGTGTTGGGCGTCGCGTCGGAAGCATCTATCTCCCCGCGTGGTTCGCTTTCAGGATGGCGGCGGCGGCGGATTCGAGCGATTCGTAGGGCAATACGGCGGTTCCGGCTTGCGGGCTCTCTGCCAAACCAGCGGCTTCGGCGTGCTCCAGCAGGTAGTCCACCACGACCGGGCGCAGCATGAACAGGTGAACGAGCAGGCCCGACCAAAGACGATCGAGACGGACGTAATGGCCATCGGCGGCGATGGCATACATCGCGTAGGCAAATGTCGCGATGTCCGGCACTCGCACGACCGGAAAATGGCCCAGGCAGCGGTTGCCGCTCCGAGAGATCCAGGCCGACCCCAAGACCCCTCCCTTGCGGAGGACTCGCAGGATGCGCCGCGTGGTTGAGGAGTTGGTGACTCCCCACTGCCGCTTGGCGCAGGTCGCGACGGCCGCGTGCGTGATCGCGCCCTCATCTTCAAAGAGCCCGTTCGCGTTCGCGGCGGAAAACTCCTCGGCACTCAATCCTTCGGGCGTCCGCCGCTCGACGAAGTGCGGATACAGCACGTCGAACGCCGTGGCTCGCACCATGGGCTCGTGCCGCGCGACGACGTACGTCAGCAGTTGACGACCGGATTGTTCAGGCAGTGACGATAGAAGGGTGTGAAGCCCCGTAGGCGTGACGTGACGGCGCCTGCCGAGGCCAAGTCGCGTCATCACCGCGGTGGCGGCTCGGCGCCTGGCGGAGTCGGTCTGGGCGTCCGCCAGAGGCATCGCCGCTTCGATGAGGGCGGTGCGATCCGACTCGCCATTGCAGAGCGCCCGCGCGACCTGTTTGCTCGCGCGGTAGTGTAACTCTTGCGTCAAGGCCGGGCAATCACGCGTTCGTGGCAACCGATCACATCGCCCTTCGCCTGATCCACCCGGCCGCCTTGACACGCATGTCGGCTTGGGCTACACTGCGTCCTGGTGGAAAGAATGACAACGACGCCGCTTTGCGACACCTTGTGGTATTGGCGCTAGCCCGAACGCTCGGGCGGGTGTCTTGGTGCATGTCGTTGCACAGGTAGACAGCCAGGCCGTAAGCGTTCGGGGTTCCCGGTGCGCAAGCGGCCCTTTTTTGTGCCCCCTGGTAGAACCCCATTCGCGTTACAGCCACATCCGTCGGTCCGTCGACCTGCAGGTATTCTCCGGGGACACGCATACTCCTTGCCGGAGAGCGGGAGGACTGCCCCGAACTTCGGGGAAATCGTGTCTTCTTGGCCCATGGGTCGACGTGAAGGGAGGTCGAACATGGTGCGCGCACGCCACACTCTCCTCATGCAATCGCTAGCGAAGCGGCTGTCGACGCGACCGTGTTGCTGGCCTACATGTCGGGCGCTAACAGGATAACGAACTCAACCCGTTAGGAGAGATCAGCCATGTATGTGCCAGACCTCACAGAGTTCAAACAGCGCGCCGAGAACGGGAATCTGATTCCCGTCTACAAGGAAATCGTCGCCGATATCGAGACCCCCGTGTCGGCGTTCATGAAGTTGCAGGAGATGGGCAATGGCAACGCATTCCTGCTTGAGAGCGTTGCCGGGGGAGAGAACATCGCCCGGTACAGCTACATCGCCGTCAAGCCCGACCGGATGTTCACTAGTCGTGGCCGCGAGATCACCGTCAGCGAGAGCGGCGAAGAGCATGTGAGCACGCTTCCCGAGGGTGAGGATCCCCTCGACGAACTGAAGAGATTGCTGGACAAGTATGAGTTCGTCAAGATCCCGGGGTGGGAGCGATTCTGCGGCGGGGCCGTAGGCTACATCTCCTACGACATGGTCCGGTTCTTCGAGGACATACCCGACGCGAACCCGGATGACCTCGACCTGCCGGAATGCGCGATGATGTTCGCGCACACGATCGTCATCTTCGACCACGTCATGCACCGCGTCCGCGTGCTCAGCAACGCGAGCGTGGGCGACGACGTGGATGATGCTTACCGCACGGCCTGCGAGCGCATCGACGAGACGATTCTCGCGCTCCAGGGGCCGCTGCCGGAGGCAAAGCAGTTCAGCGTGGTCCCGGGCCAGCTCCCCAAGGTCGACGCGTCGAGTTACTCGTCCACGATGACGAAGGACCAGCACCGAGACGCTGTCCTCGCCGCGAAGGAGTACATCGCGGCGGGCGACATCATCCAGGCGGTCATCAGCCATCGGATGAGCACGCAAGTCACGGCCGACCCGTTCGACGTTTACCGCGCCCTGCGCGCGATCAACCCCTCGCCGTACATGTTCTACCTGAGTTTCGGCGACTTGAAGCTCATTGGCGCGTCGCCGGAGATTCTTGTCACCGAGGACAAGGGTGATGTCGTGACGCGCCCGATCGCCGGGACGCGTCCTCGAGGCAAGACGGGTGAGGAGGACCTCGCGCTGGAAGAGGAACTGCTCGCCAGCGAGAAGGAGCGCGCGGAGCACGTCATGCTCGTCGACCTGCACCGCAATGACATCGGTCGCGTCTGCGAGCCCGGATCGGTCAGGCTCGACGAGGGCGACCTCATGTTCATCGAGCGCTACAGCCACGTGATGCACATCGTCAGCAACGTGCACGGGCGGCTGAGCGCGGACAAGGACCAGTTCGACCTGCTGCGCGCAACGTTCCCCGCCGGCACGCTGTCGGGGGCGCCGAAGATCCGCGCGATGGAGATCATCGACGAGTTCGAGCCGGTCCGTCGCGGACCGTATGGCGGCGCGATCGGGTACTTCGGCTTCGGTGGATCGATGGACACGTGCATCACGCTCCGGACCATCGTCATGAAGGGCGATATGGCGCACGTGCAAGCCGGTGGCGGGATCGTGGCCGACAGCGATCCGGATGAAGAGTACGAAGAGACGCTGCTGAAAGCCGGGGCGCTGCTGGATGCGATACAACTCGCGGAACAGGGA
>CAZKUN010000141.1:9468-24048 GCA_964555935.1 uncultured Armatimonadia bacterium
CACGATGATCGTGATGATCGACAACTACGATTCGTTCACCTACAACCTCTACCAGTACCTCGCGAGCATGGGCGAAGAGGTGCAGGTATACCGAAACGACAAGATCACCGTCGATGAGCTCGCGGAGCTTGGGGCCGATCGCATCGTCATCAGCCCCGGGCCGTGCACGCCCAAGGACGCGGGGATCTCGTGTGACGTGATCCAACGGTTCGCGGGCGAGTTGCCCATCCTGGGCGTGTGCCTGGGGCACCAATCGATCGGCCACACGTACGGCGGCGTCGTGGATCGGGCGGACAGGCTGATGCATGGCAAGACGAGCATGATTCAGCATGACGGCAAGGGCGTCTTCGATGGGCTGCCCAACCCGTTTGAGGCGGTTCGCTACCATTCGCTGCTGATCTACCGAGATACCGTGCCGGAGTGCCTTGAGATCACTGCGGAGACAGACATCGGTGAGATCATGGGCGTGCGGCACAAGGAGTATCCGATCGAAGGCGTGCAGTTCCATCCGGAATCGATCCTGACTCATTGCGGGATGGACTTGCTGCGAAACTTCGTGAAGCTGTCTGGTTAAGGAGGCAGTGCCCAGTGATTGAGAAAGCGATCGACATGGTCGTGAACGGCGAGAGCCTCACCGCCGGCCAGGCCGAGATGACGATGGCGGAGATCATGGCAGGCGAGTGCACGCCGGCGCAGATCGGGGGCCTTCTCGTCGGTCTCAGGATGAAGGGCGAGACTCCCGTGGAGGTCGCTGGGTTCGCGCGTTCGATGCGCGATAGCTGCCTTACGGTCCGCACGACGCGCGAGGATGTCGTCGACACTTGCGGCACGGGCGGCGATTCGTGCGACACGTTCAACATCTCCACCTGCGCGGCGCTGGTTGCCGCGGGGGCGGGCGTGCCGATTGCCAAGCACGGGAATCGCTCCGTTTCGAGTCAGTGCGGCAGCGCCGACGTCCTGAAAGAACTCGGCCTGAATATGGACATGACGGCCGAGCAGGTCGGATGGAGCATCGACGACGTGGGGATTGGCTTCCTGTTCGCCCCGAATCTCCACCCGGCGATGGGATATGCCATCGGCCCGCGACGCGAGATGGCAATTCGCACGGTCTTCAATATCCTTGGTCCGTTGACGAATCCGGCCGGCGCCAAGCGCCAGATCATCGGCGTCTTCTCGCGGGAGATGGTCCCGCTGGTTGCGGGGGCGCTGCGCGAGTTGGGCTGCGAGCGCGGTCTCGTTGTGCATGGCCTCGACGGCATGGACGAAATCTCGACAATGGGCCCGACGCTGGTGCAGGAGGTCAACTGCGGCGTCGATGGCGATGTCGAGTGGACGCTCGATACGTTCGGCCTGGACCAGGCCACTCCCGAAGATCTCGCTGGTGGCGAACCGGCCGAGATGGCGGAGCAGCTTGTTAGCATTCTCGAAGGCGAGACCGGGCCGAAGCGAGACATCGTGGTCGTGAACGCGGCTGCCGCAATCTATGTCGGCGGCAAGGCGGACAGCGTGTCGGACGGTTTCGACCTGGCCGAGAAGAGCATCGACGATGGCGCCGCGCGACGCACGCTGCGCAAGATGATCAGCTTCTCCAACGGAGAGTAGCGCAGTGATTCTCGATGAGATCGTCGCGTACAAAGAGGGCGTCGTCCGCGAGGCGAAGCGCCTGATGTCGCTGGATGAGATCAAGGCGCGGGTGGCCGATGTTCCCGAGCCGCGCAACTTTCGCGCCTCGCTCGAGGGGCCGGACGTGCGTGTCATTGCCGAGATCAAGCGCGCCTCACCCTCGAAGGGCCAAATTGCCGATGAGCTATTCGACCCGCGCATCATCGCTCAGGATTACGCGGGCAATGGCGCGGCGGCTCTCAGCGTGCTCACTGAAGACAGATACTTCGGCGGCGAGCTGTTCCACATTCGCCGCGCGCGCAAGTACATGCCGCTGCCGATCATGCGCAAGGACTTCATGTTTGACCCGTACCAGATCTACGAGGCGCGCTTGCACAACGCCGACGCGATCCTGCTGATCGTCCGCATTCTCACCGATGACCAGATCGTGGACATGACGGGGATCGCGCATGAGTTGGGCATGGCGGCGCTGGTTGAGACCCACAACGAGGCCGAACTGCATCGCGCGGTGGATCTGAGGGCCGAGATCATCGGCATCAACAACCGCGACCTCGACACGATGACGCTTGACCTGGCGACGACCGAGGCGCTTGCGAAGCACGTGCCGCGGGATGCTATTCTGGTCAGCGAAAGCGGCATCTACACGCGCGAGGATGTCGAGCGTGTTGCTCGCGCGGGCGCTCAGGCCGTGTTGGTGGGCACTTCGCTCATGCAGGCCGAGAACTTGGCGACCGTGATGGCGCCGCTGACATCCGTCTACCGACCCGGTTTCGCGCCGACTGACGAGTGATCCGTTGCTCGCCGTGTGTGGGAGGGGTTGAGCCCCGTCGCCATTTGCCGACGGACGCAGGCAAGAATGCCTGCGCCACGGGTCGACGCCGTGAGTAGGAGGGGTTTCAACCCCGACGCCGTTGCCGTTGACTGGACCAGGGAAACTCGATGTCGGAGTTTCCACGGCATCCTTGCCGGCATGTCGTCTCCGTTCCGTACGTCGATCGTCTCGATCGACGACGCTTTAAAGGGGAACTAACCATGGCCACATCCGAGAAGAAAGGCTACTTCGGCCGCTACGGTGGTCAATACGTGCCCGAGATGCTCGCGCCCGTGCTCGACGAGCTTGATGCGGCCTACGAGCAGTACCGGCACGACCCGGAATTCCGCGAGGAACTTGAGCACTACTACCGCGAGTACGTCGGCCGTCCGACGGGCCTGACGTACTGCCCGCGCCTCAGCGAAGAGTGTGGAGCGAAGATCTATCTGAAGCGCGAGGATCTCTGTCACACCGGCTCGCACAAGCTGAACAACTGCATGGGCCAGGCACTGCTCGCCAAGCGGATGGGCAAGCCACGGATCATTGCCGAGACGGGCGCCGGTCAGCATGGCGTCGCGACAGCAACCGTCGCCGCCCTGTTTGACATGGAGTGCATCGTCTACATGGGCGAGATCGACACGGTGCGTCAGGCGCTGAACGTGTTCCGCATGAAGCTCCTGGGCACTCGCGTCGAGCCCGTCTACAGCGGCACGAAGACGCTCAAGGACGCAATCAACGAGGCGATCCGCGACTGGATTGCCAACGTCGATGACACGTACTACATCTTCGGCAGCGTGGCGGGTCCGCACCCATACCCGACGCTCGTCGGCGACTTCCAGAGCGTGATCGGGCGCGAGGCCCGGGAGCAGTGTCTCGAGAAGGAGGGCCGATTGCCGACGAAGGTCGTGGCGTGTGTCGGCGGCGGCTCGAACGCGATGGGGATCTTCCGGGGCTTCATGGATGACTCCGAGGTCGAACTGATCGGCGTTGAGGGTGGTGGCCGGGGGATCGAAGGCGATGACCACGCGGCGTCGATCTCGGCCGGGACGTATGGCGTTTTGCACGGCGCCGCGAGCTACACGCTTCAAGACGATGACGGTCAGATCAAGGGCACTCACTCCGTCTCAGCCGGGCTCGATTACCCCGGCGTCGGACCTGAGCACTCGAACCTCAGCGACCTGGGGCGGGCCAGTTACACGTACGCCACCGACGACGAGGCGCTCCATGCCTTCACGGCGCTGAGCGAGCTTGAGGGAATCATCCCCGCGCTCGAAAGCGCGCACGCCGTGTCGTGGGCCTTCACGCACAAGGACGAACTCAAAGCAGACGACATCGTTATCATCAATCTCTCCGGCCGCGGCGACAAAGACGCGGAGGAAGCGCGTCGCGTGCTCGGGGAAGAATCGTGATCCACACGCCTGGAGGCAGCCCCGTGAACCGCATCGAGAAATCGTTCGCAGACGCCAGGGCCGAGGATCGCGGCCATCTGATTGTCTACATCACTGCCGGGCACCCGTGTCTGAAGGGCACGGAGATGCTCGTGCCGGCGCTAGCCGAGGCCGGCGTCGACATGATCGAGCTTGGCATTCCGTTCTCGGACCCTCTGGCCGATGGCCCGATCATCCAGTCAGCCGGCCAGCAGGCCTTGGCGCGAGGCTGCACGGTGGCGGGGGTCATGGAATCGGTCACCCGCATCCGAGAGCAGACGGACATCCCGATTGCCTTCATGACGTGCTGGAATCCGATCCTGCAGAATGACCCGGCGACCTTTGCCAAGACGGCGAAGGCGGCCGGGGTCGACGGCATGCTCGTCACTGATCTTCCGCCGGAGGAGGCGGGCGATTGGCTGAGCATTGTTGACGCCAATGACATGCAGTCGATCTTCCTTGTCGCGCCGGCGAGCACTCCTGAGCGGATCGAGAAGGCAGCAGAGCTGTCGACGGGGTTCGTGTATTGCGTCGCGCGCGCCGGCGTGACCGGCGTCCGCGATGAGGTCTCTCCGGAGTTGAAGGGTCTGGTGTCGCGCATCCGCGAGAAGACCGACAAGCCGATCTCGGTGGGTTTTGGCGTGTCGAAGGCCGACCACGTCCGTGAGGTCTGCAAGCTGGCGGACGGGGCCATTGTCGGGAGCGCGATGGTGAAGCTCATCGACGACGGCGATAGTCCTGAATCCATCGTAGAGCAGGCGGCTGCCTTCGCGGCTGATTTGGCGACCGGCAAGGAGAGATAGCGGTGGGCATCGCGCGGGCCGACCTTGTGCGGATGATCGATCACTCCGCGCTGAGAGCCGACACCGACCTCGCGACAGTTGAGGCCGCGTGCCGGGTGGCGGTTGAGCATGGCGTCGCGTCCGTCTGCGTCATGCCCGCCTGGACGCAAGTCTGCGCGAAGCTGCTGGCTGAGTCGGACGTGCTGGTCGGTGGCACGGTCGGCTTCCCTCTCGGCAGCACGTTGATCGCGATCAAAGCCCTCGAGGCCAGGTTGAGCATTGAACTCGGGGCTCGCGAGATTGACTTCGTGATGAACGTCGGCGCGGCGAAGTCGGGCGACTGGGCAACCGTCGAGAGAGACGCGCGCGAGGTGGTGCTCTCCGTCAACGCGATGGGAGAAGAGAAGCAGCGCGAGATCAAGTGTAAGATGATCCTCGAGTGCTGCTATCTGACCGATGACGAGAAACGCCGGGCGTGTGAGGTTGGCGTCAGCGTCGGCGTGGACTACGTGAAGACGTCAACAGGCTTTGGGACTGGCGGCGCAACGCCTGAGGATGTCTCGCTGCTCCGCGAGAACGTCGGCGCTGAGATTGGCGTTAAGGCTGCCGGCGGAATCCGCACGCTCGCTGACGCCGTGACGATGATTGACGCCGGCGCGACCCGCCTCGGCACCAGCGCAACCGTCACCATACTTACCTCTACAGTGTAGCCGCCGGAGGCCCTCGTGCCCACTTACCCAGCCAGGGTCATCACGCTTCGCAACTACCGCATCCGCGATAGCGAAGCGATCTGCCACTTCTACTCGGAAGAGCGCGGCAAGATCGAGGCGACCGCTCGCGGCATTGGCAAGCCGGGCAGCAAGCTCACCCCCGCCACCGAACTCTTCACCCTCTCTCGCTGTCTCTTCGCGGACGGACGCAACCTCGACCACCTCACCCAGTGCGAGGTGGAGGAGGCATTCTACTCTCTGCGCCTGGACATGCGACGGATGGGGTGCGCGGCGTTCATCGTTGAGTTGGTCGACAAGACTACCGAGATGGGCGAAGAGGGCCTGGCGATCTTTGAGCTGCTGGAGATGACGCTCCGAATCCTATGCGATGCTGATGACCCGTACATCGTGACATGGGCGTTCCAGGCTCAGTACATGGCGCTCATCGGCCTCGGCGCGCAGGTGGACGCATGTGTCGCCTGCGGCGAGATGGATGCTCAGACGCTGGTTGCGTTCTCGCCGGGCTTGGGTGGGACGCTCTGTCGGGACTGCGCGGGGGAGGACGAGCACCGGGTCATCAGCCCGGCGACGCGCCAGAGCTTCAGCGCGCTGCGTCGACTGGGGCCTGAGGGCGCGAGCCGGTTGAAGCTCGACCCGCGTGTCTCCCGCGAGCTGGCGTGGCTGATCGGCGAGCACCGCGACTTCCACATCGACGCGAATATCCGCAGCGCGAAATTCCTCGCCCAGATGAGCGGGCGATAGGGGCAACCAATGGACAACTCCGATGTCGTTCGCATCATGGACGAGGTCGGCGACATTCTCGAGATCATCGGCGAGGACGCCTTCAAGTTCCGTAGCTACCGGCGGGCGGCCGAGAGCATTCGCGGGCTTCCGGATGACTTGGCGACCATCCGCGAGGGCGACGGCCTGACCAGCATTCCCCGAGTGGGGAAGAGCCTCGCCGCGAAGATCGAGGAACTGCTCGACGATGGGACGATGGAGTACCACGAGGAACTGAAGAGCCAAGTGCCCGATGGCTTGCTCGACATGCTGAAGATCCAGGGCATCGGACCGAAGAAGGTCTCGCTTTTCTGGAAGGAATCCGGCATCCGAAATGTCGACGAGCTGCAAGCCGCCGCGGAGGCGGAGGAACTGCGGAAGCTCGCGGGGATGGGGGCGAAATCTGAGGAGAAGATACTGCGCGGGATCGCGCTCTTTCGCGAGGGGGACGAGCGGGCGCGGCTGGGTGACGTGCTGCCCATCGCCGAGGCCATTGTCGAGGCGCTCGACGCGCTGCCCGAGACTCTGACGGTCACTTACGCTGGCAGCACGCGCCGGATGCGCGAGACGGTTGGCGATCTCGACATCCTCGCCACCAGCGAATCGCCTGAAGTTGTCATGGAGGCGTTCAAGGCTCTTCCTGAAATCCGAGAGATCATGCTCTCGGGGGAGACGAAGACGAGCGCGATTCTCGAGGTCGGCCGGCAAGTGGATTTGCGCGTCGTGCCGCCCGAGAGTTACGGCGCGGCGTTGCTGTATTTCACGGGGTCAAAGAACCATAACATCGCCCTTCGCGAGCGCGCGCGCAGGATGTCGCTGACGGTCAACGAGTATGCCGTCTCCAGGCTGACTGACGAAGGCGAGGCGGGGGAGAGCGTGGCGGGCGCGACCGAGGAAGACTGCTACGCCGCGCTCGACGTGGCGTGGATCCCTCCGGAGATCCGAGAGGACCATGGCGAGGTCCAGGCGGCTGTCGCGGGTGAGCTGCCGGATCTCGTGGAGCCGGGCGACATCCGGTGTGACCTCCAGATGCACAGCGAGTGGAGCGATGGCACCCACACGGTCGCCCAGATGGCCGAGAGCTGCATGGCGCGAGGCTACGACTACATGGCGATCTCGGATCATTCGCAGTCGCTGCAGGTCGCGCATGGCTTGGCGCCCGGCAAGCTCGCGGCCCAGCACGCCGAGGTGGGCGACCTCAACGCGACGCTGGACGATGCGGGCAAAGGGTTCCGCGTGCTCCACGCAAATGAGGTTGACATCAAGTCTGACGGATCGCTCGACTACGAGCCGGATGAGCTGGCGGCGCTCGATCTCGTATTGGGGTCAATTCACCAGGGATTCACTGACGACCGAGATCGCATGACCAGGCGCATCGTCACAGCGCTCGAGACGGGAATGGTCGACATCCTCTGCCACCCGACGGGACGCCTGATCCTGAAGCGCGAGGGCTATCCGGTCGACATGGAGGCGATCGTTGAGGCCGCGGCTGAATTCGACGTTGCGTTAGAGGTCAATGCCTTTCCCCAACGTCTAGACCTGTGTGACGTGCACGTTCGGCTGGCGATGGAGCGCGGTGTGAAGATCAGCATCAACACGGACGCGCATCGGCCGGAGCATCTCGCGAACATGCGCTACGGAGTCGCCACCGCTCGGCGCGGCTGGGCGACGAGGGCGGCCGTCATCAACACATGGCCGCGTGAGGACTTGCTGGCGTGGGTGAAGTCGAGGCGGGAGAGGTTCTGGTGATGTGATCGGAGGCCACGATGGACTACGGGTGGCGGGCGCTGATCATGGTGGGGACATCGGTCCTGGTCTACGGATCGTTCATCGTGATCGCGTTGCACTGCTTCTGCACGTTCCTTGGCACCCACGACCCTCTGTTCTGAACCGGGCGCCCGTTCCTATCGCTGGCCTACACGGGCGCTTCATCGATGCCGAACGTGGCTGCGATTCGCTTGAGATGCCGATCTCGAGTCAGGATGCGCACGCCGTGGACCTGAGCCACGGCTGCGATGAGCAAGTCAGCGAATCGGTTTCTGGGCGCATCAAGGCGCCGTCCCATGGCTGCGGCTCTAGCGCCCATGCCATCGCAGGGCAGGTCTCGCATGAGGCCCATCTCTGCAGTCATTGCTGTGGCATCCGCATCGTCCAACGCCCCGCGCAGGACCTCGGCGACCACCACCTCGCAGGTGGCGGCGCGCCGTGACACGACTAACTCCCTCACGAGATCCCGGTTGCGGGCGTCGCCGTCAGGCGCGAGGGCCTCAACCCAGGCGCTTGTGTCGATCAGGACCCATCTGTCCAATCAGGCTTCTCCTTCGGCGCGCGCAGAGGCCCACCCCAAGGCCCAAGCAGTACCATCGGTTCATCGCGCGATGGCAGTTCACGCCCCTCGCGCATGTCTCTCAGGTCCTCTGGGGTGAGGTTGAGCTTCGTCGTCCCCAGCCGCGCAAGCAGACGCTCCCGCAGGCGTGACTTGACGTACTCCTCGAGCGCCGTGACGACGGCCTGCTTCTTGGTAGGGGCTTCCGCCAGGCTCTGGACCTGTTCCAGCAGTTCCTTGGGTATATCAAGCGTAGTTCTCATATGCATCACCTGTATGCATTGTAGATGCATAAGATATATGTGTCAATCGCCTGCATCAACCGGTGGCAGGTACGCTTCCTCCATCACCTCCGACAGATGCTTCACCTGCATATCGAGGCCAGCTTCGCGGACGCCCCGGGCGAGTTGGATGACGCACGCCGGGCAAGCGGTTACCAGCACATCGGCGCTCGTCTCGGCGACGTGCTTCGTCTTCCGGGCGATGATTCTATCCGACATCTCCGGCTCGCTCATGTTATACGACCCCGCGCCGCCGCAGCACCAGTCGGCTTCCTTCATCTCGACCAATTCGACACCAGGGATGCGTGTCAGCATCTCGCGCGGCTCCTTGGTGATTTTCTGTTTCCGCCCGAGATGGCATGGGTCGTGGTAGGTCACGCGCAGATCCGGCTCGCGCGGCTCAGGCAGATCAAGCTCGAATAGGATCTCGGTCGCGTCGCGCGTCTTGCCTTGCAGCGCCTCCGCGGCCTCGAGCAGATCAGATTCCGCCAGCAGCTTCGGGTATTTCTTCAGGAACGATGAGCACGATCCGCACTCGGTGACGATCACATCGACGTCAATGGCCGAGAGCGTCTTTACGTTCATCTCCGCCAACACGCGCGCGGCCTCGCGGTCGCCGTAGGAGTAGGGCGGCAGACCGCAACAGCAGTTTGGGGGCACGATGATATCGCAGCCGCCAGCCGACATCAGGCGGATGGCGCCAACGACCTGGCTCGGGACCTGGAAGTTGCTCCCACAGCCGACGAAGTAGGCCACGCTCGGGCCGGTCGGCTCGCCTGCCGGCTTGAGGCGGAGGTAGCCCTCGGGGAGATCCTCGGCGTCCTCGAAGCCCAGGTCTTTCATCTGATCGCGGAAGAACTTCGGCGGCATCTTCTCGACGAGCGAATCGGCCTTGGCGAGCTTCTGACTTACGATCTTCAGCAGTCCCAAGTTTCGCGCGAGTCCGGAGATGCCGGTGTTCTTCCCGAGCGAGATCATCCGGACGTATCGGGCGAGCTTGTCTGGGTAAGGCAAGAGTTCGCGGAAGATGAAGCGCTGAAGCCATGGGTGTCCGTGGGTGTCGCGGTACGCCTCGCGCGCCTCGACCATGATCTCGTCGGTCTCAACGTCGGTCAGGCATGCATCGGTACACGCGCCGCACATCAGGCACTGGAAGAAACGGTCGTACATCTCCTCCATCAGCTCATCGTCGCCACGCTGCACCGATCGGACGAGTTCGTTCCGCGCCCGCGCGACATTGCCCTCGCTGCCGGTGACGCGGTACGTGGGGCACGTTCGGATGCAGAAGCCGCACCGGTTGCAGCGGGCCAGTTCGTCAGAGACGAATTGTGAATCGATCTTCGGCATATCAACCTCAATATGGTGGTCGCGTAGCGACGGGCTTCCAGCCCGTCGAGATCAGCACGGCACGTCAGGCAAGATCCCCGCCGGATCGGAGGCGGCCTTGATGCCCGCGCTGATCCGGTCGGGCGTTGGGCAAGCGATCATCTGCGCGGCGAGGCCGGCGGGCGCGTCGGTTGTGATGAACCCGTTGGGCGCCGCGGGATCGCCGACTAGCTCGCGTCCGAACGCCTCGGCGGCGCCGGGCGCGATCACGTGAATCACGCCGCTCCCCGCGCTCGCGCGGATCGAGACGGTGGTACCGGTCTCAGCGGCCAGGCCGGCGATGCGGACCAGGGGAGCATGCATCTCGCCTGCTGGCACGACGACCTTCAGCCCGGTGAATTGCTCGCCGATCAGGCGGGACGGCTCGGTGACATTTCGCCAGACAGGGCCGGCGCCGTCGGCGTCGAGCGTATCGGCAACTCGTCCGCCGTGATTCTCGGCGAGACTCGCCAGCCCGCCGCGCATGAACTCGACGTCCGCGGCATACCCCCGCATCGATAGCAGCATCCGCCACTGTCCGTCACCGGACGTCAGCCCCAGGGGCTTCGCGGCGAGCGTCCAATGGACGTCATTCACCAACTCGATGGCCGATGGGAGCAATTGGGAGACGCGGATGTCGTGGGCGATCGCCAACGCGCTCTCGATGTCGTCGATGGCGAGCACCAGCGTCTGCTCCGCGATGGGCAGAGGCAACGTGCGGAACGTCGCCTCGACCAGCATGCCGAGCGATCCGCCCGAGCCAACGAGCAAGCGTTTGATGTCGTAGCCGACAACGTTCTTCACGGTCTTGCTGCCGGACGTCTCCACTTGGCCGAGGCACGTTGCGAAGCGCACGCCTAGCAGCATGTCGCGGACCTCGCCCAGTGCGAAGCGGAGAGGGCCATTGCTGTTGGCGGCGATGACGCCTCCCACGGTCGCCGCGTCAGCAAAGGGCGCGGTGAGCGGACAGAAATGCCCGTGTTTCGCGAGTTCGGCTTGCAGGTCGCTGATGGTGACGCCGGCCTGCACGGTGACCGTCAGGTTCTCCCAGTCATTGTCGACGATCTCCGCCAGCCCGCTGGAGCTGAGTGCCGGCGCCTCGGTGAAAGCATCGACCTTCGTACGGCCGCCGACGGGCACGAGACGTTGTTCGCGTCGAGTCGCCTCGGCCAGCAAGCCGGCGGCCTCCTCATACGATCCCGGGGCGATCTCGCCGGATGACGGGATGTCGCCGGAGTAAGGCAGAGCGACCAGCTCTCGTTCGCCGTCCGTCTCGTCGGGGAGGACCTTGCCTGGGTTGAGCGTCCCGTTAGGGTCGAAAATTCGCTTCAGTCGGCGCATCCCGGCGAGATCCTGTGGGGCGCACAGGAGCGGCATCGCGTATGTCTTCTGCGAGCCGATGCCATGCTCGCCGGTCAGCACGCCGCCGCGCTCCACCGCGAGCCTGCAGATCTCCTTGTCGGCCAGCTTGACACGCGCCAGCTCGTCGGCGTCCCGGTCATCGAACAATAGTTGCGGGTGCAGATTCCCGTCACCCGCGTGGAAGACGTTCCCGATGTTCAGCCCGTGACGGCGGCCGATCTCCTTGACGTCGGCCAACACGCGCGGGAGTGCGGTGCGAGGGACGACTATGTCGGTCACGAGTTTGTTGGGGGAGATCCTCGCGACGGCGCCGAACGCGCCCTTGCGACCCCGCCAGATCAACTCCCGTTGCTGTTCGTCCTTCGCGACCTCAAACCGCATCGCGCCGATTCTCTCGCACACGTCGGTGATCTGTTTGACCTGGTCGTCCATGCCCGCCGCTTGGCCGTCGAGTTCGATGATCAGCACGGCTTCCGCGTCAAGCGGGTAGCCTGCGTGGACGGCTTCCTCGACGGCGCGGATGATGTCGCGATCCATCATCTCAAGCGTGGCGGGGATCATGCCCGAGGCGATGATCCCGCTGACCGCCTCGGCGGCCGTGATGATCGAATCGAACACCGCAAGCATGGTGACGATCTTCTCGGGTTGCGGGAGAATCCGGCACGTGATCTCGGTGACGACGCAGAGCGTGCCCTCGGAGCCGATCACAACGCCTCGCAGGTCGTAGCCCGCGTTCTCTATCGTCTTTCCGCCGAGCTTGAGCACCTCGCCGTCGGCCAGGACCGTCGTCATCCCGGTGACGTGGTTGGTCGTGACGCCGTATTTCAGGCAGTGCGGGCCGCCCGAGTTTTCGGCGATGTTCCCGCCCATGGTGCAGACGCGCTGGCTCGACGGATCGGGCGCATACAGGTGCCCGTATTCCTCCAGCGCCTCGATGAAGTCGAAGTTGAGGTAGCCAGGCTGAATCCTCGCCCGCTGGCTCTCGAGGTCGACCTCGATGAGTTCTTCCATGCGGGAGAACTCGACGATGACGCCGCCGTGTAGCGGCACGGGGCCGCCCGACAGGCTGGTGCCTGATCCTCGGGCGGTGGCCGGGATGCCCTTGCTATTGCAGAAGCTCAAGACATCAGCGACCGCCTGCGTGCTCGTCGGGAACACGACGAGATCCGGCGTACCTCGATCGAGCGCCGCGTCGTACTCATACGCGCGCAACTCGAGCGGTTCAATGGTCGTGTTCTCGGATCCGACGGCCTCGGTCAATCGCGCAATCTCATACTTGGAGAGCGCCATCTTCTGTCCTTTCCAATGACATCCCTGTCGTCGTGTCCGTCTCTGACTTGGCCGCCGGTGTCTCGCCGGCACGTCGTTGACTGGACCGCCGGCATCCTTGCCGGCACGTCGTGGATCGGAGTTTCCCCGGCATCCTTGCCGGCATGCCGTCGCCGTCGCCCCCGTAGGTCGGATCTCCAGATCCGACAAACCCTCTCCTATAGCAGTTCCTTCAGCGCGCTCAGGAAGACCGCAACGTGGCGCTTCGTGGAGCTGTGCCCCATGATGCCCACGCGCCAGACGAGCCCCTTGAGATCACCCAGGCCGCCGCCGACCTCGAGCCCGTACTCGCTCAGCAGGGCCTTCCGTCCGCCGACGTCATCGAATCCATCAGGCAGTCTCACCGCATTCAACGTCCAGAGCGAGTTCTCGGCCTTCGGAAAGAGACTTAGGCCCAGGTCGGCGAGGCCGGCTACGAGCAACTCGTGATTCGCCTCGTGCCGCGCCCAGCGGGCCTCCAGACCCTCTTCCAGGATCAGCCGCAGGCCCTCGTGGAGGCCGAGGATCATGTTGATGGGCGCCGTGTGATGGTAGGCGCGGTCCTCGCCCCAGTAGTTGCAGATCATGGTGAGGTCGAGGTACCAGCTCTGGACCTTCGACTTGCGGGCCATGACAGCGTCAACCGCGCGCTGGCTGAACGAGACAGGGGAGAGGCCGGGCGGGACGCTGAGGCATTTCTGCGTGCCGGAGTAGCACGCGTCGATGCCCCACTCATCGACGAGCACCGGGTGCCCGCCGAGGCTGGTGACAGCGTCGACAACGAACAGGGCGTCGTTTTCGTGGGCGATGCGGGAGATGTCCTCCAACGGTTGCAAGACGCCCGTCGATGTCTCGGCATGCACGACCGCGACGAGCTTCGTCTTGCCGCCCTGCACCGCGGCTTCGATGGCGGAGGGATCGATCGGCTCGCCCCACGGCGCTTCTACCTTGACGCACTCGCCGCCGGCGCGCTCAACGATGTCGCACATCCGGCCGCCGAACACGCCGTTGACGCCGATGACGCAGCGGTCGCCGGGCTCGATGAGATTCACCAGGCACGTCTCCATGCCCGCGGATCCCGTGGCTGACATTGGGATAGTCAATTCGTTCTTCGTCTGCATGACCTCGCGGAGCATGCACTGGACCTCGTTCATGCGATCGATGAACCAGGGGTCTAAATGCCCGATGCACGGCTGGGCCATGGATGTCAGGACGCTTGGCGGAACGTTGCTGGGGCCGGGCCCCATGAGGATACGCTCGGGTGCGGCGACGGCGGCTGGTAGGTTGCTCACGAATGTGCCTCCTTGAGTCATCGGCGCCGAGGCCGTGGCCCCGACCGCGACGTGACCTGCGTTACTTCAACGAGGATAGTGCCGCTCCAGCGAGGAAAGCGGGTTCTGAGATCGTCATGTAAGAGAGCGAAGTACTGGATGCGGAGCCGCGCTTCAGCTCGGGAAGGACACCACATTGAAAAAACAAGTCTCGCCCGCCATGATGGTCGCGGCGGTCGTCATTATCATCGCCCTCGGCGTGACCGTCGCGTATATCTCCTTTAGCGAAAAGGGCACGGACAACCCCGGCGACATTGCGATTGAGGATCCCTATGCCGGCCAATCTCCCGGTGAGGGCGCCGGGGCTAAGGACAAATACGCGGAGCCGGACGATTCACTGAAGGGCTACCCTCCGCAGTAGTCGCCTCCCTGGCGGCAAACAGAGGCACTTTCCCCAACCGGGGCGCTTGACCTCTTCAGGTTAATCACAACGCGCCTGCCCGATTCGAATCGGGCAGGCGCGTTGTGATTAAC
>CAZKUN010000142.1:0-4815 GCA_964555935.1 uncultured Armatimonadia bacterium
CCTGAGGCCTACCCCTGCATCGACACTCCCGGCGCGTCTGACGAGCCAAAAGGCCTCGCCAGGCTTCGGCACCCACCGACCCGCCGCCGCTCTCCCGTCCGATCACGGGTGGGAGCGACCGACGGGCCGCGCGCCGGCGCCGGCCTGGGTCACTTCGCCTTGGCCTTCGCCGCCCGCTCCTTCTTCAGCTTCTCCACGCTGGCGATGGAGAGAATGCGCACACCGAGGCAGGGCTCTTCGTCTAGCTTCCTCTCGCGGATGAGTTGTTCGATCCTGGTGCGGGACAAGTCGAGGATCTTCGCGGCCTCGCCAATGGTCGCCCACTTCGGCTTTGTCATAGTATCACCTCTGATATCATGGAGACATGATATGAGCTATGAGATTTGTACAGCCCGACGACGACGCGGCCCTCACCGACGGTGATAACTTTGCCGGTGGTCTGACCCTCCTCCTGCGCAAATGCCCAACTCGCCAACACGAGAAGCAGGCTGACCAGCAGCATGGCACGCGTTCGCATCCGAAATCCCCCAGTGAGTGGCGATATGACGGTCTACACCGGCGCGACGGCCAGTGTTACGCCTAGTTGCTGCCGAGGCACAGCACCGTGCCATCTTGCGTCGTCGCGTATAGGCGCTCGTTGGCGGCGATCAGCCCGTCCCAAACCAGCGGAGGCATATCGCGCTCAATGATCTTGGCGCCAGTAGCGCTGTCGACTGCGACGAGTCCGCCCTCGACCCCCGCCGCGAAGAGAGCGCCGCGAGTCAGCACGAGCGCGCCGACGGAGTTCTTCTCGTCGAAGATCTCAGTCGTCCACGCCGCGCCATGGGCCAGCCGCATCTGGCGCGTGTAATCACCCTTGCCCTCGCGCTCCGCGACCACGCGATCGCGATTCGCATACCATTTGGTATCGAAGGCCGCGAGATCCTCAGCGGTGAAGTCGCGACGGAAGAGGCTCTGTTTGTCGTCCGTGCACGAGAAGATCCGGCTGCCGTTGAAGACGGCCAACGGTCGCTTGGTGACGCGGCTCTTGCCGCCGTAGAACTGCCGGCTCCCATACGTCCAGAGGCCTCGTGGCGCCATGGCATCCATGGCCCGCACGTAACCGCTCTCGCGATCGATTGACAACTCGCCCGTACCCGCTGCGAACTGCCAGCGCGACATCGAAACGCCGTTGCCCTCTTTCACGAGGAGATCATAGGCGTCAAACTCCAGCCCGGCTCCGGCGTAGTAGTGGAAGTCGGGGAGGTCGGTGACCGGAGCGCTCCAACGGATCTCGCCCGTCCACGGGTCGACCGCGAAGACGCGAATTCCACCGTCGGCGAGATACTGCAGCCCGGCCGCGAAGTAGGCGGTGTCGCCGTCGACGAGAACGCTGCCGGCGATGGGCCAGGGCGACTCGATTTGAGCGTGTGAGACAATCCGCTCCTCGTGGTCGACAAGACGAATCTCCCAAACAGGGCTGCCGTCACGCGCGCGCAGACAGTACACGCGTCCCGCGCGCGAGCCAAACAGGCACAGCCCCTGGTGGACCGTCGGTGGCGTGTCGACCCGACCGTCGGCTGTGAAGGACCATCTCTCCTCACCAGTGTCGGCATCCATCGCAACCACGCGGTGCGCGTCAGGCTGGGCGACGATCGTCAGGCCTCCGGCAACAACCGGCCCGGTGACAGGGCCGCGCACCTTCAGGTTCTCTTCCCAGTCCCCCCTGAAGCGACTCTCCTGCCGGCCCGGCAGTTTGGTCGACCAGAGAACTTGGAGATCGGTTGGCACGGGCGTCGCGTTGGTCCCGCTGCGCCAGGCATCGCGGCGATAGGCAGGCCAGTCGCCGGGCGACGTGACGGAAGTGGGCTTCGGATCGAGGTCGCCGACGTAGCGGACCGTGCTGGGCTTCATGACCAGCGGACCGCCCTCCCGCGCCGGCGCCATCGCGACCACGCCGTGCAGCATCGGCCAACACGTGCACGATTTCGGCGTCGCGTAGAGCAACCCGTTGGCCGGCATGACGCCCGAACTCCGCGAGCAGGAACTCTTGGTGATGCGGTTGGAGTCAACCGCGCCGGTGATGACGTCAGTGAGACTCATCTCGCCCGAGAGGAAGAAGTCGCGAAGCCCCACAGGCGGGAAGCAGTGCCCGCCGAAGGACTTGTGAGTCTTCAGGAGTTCGCCGGTCTTCGGGTCGAGTTGCTCGACGTCGTAGCCGTTGAGCACGACCGCTGCGTCGCGCAGGAACGTCACGCGGGCTTGCTTCCAGTGGCCCATGCCGTCGACGGCGTGAGACCACAGGAAGCTCCCATCCTTGGCGGACATGACGTAGATCCCGTTCCTGTCGCCGAAGTCGGTGAACGAGGAGACCTCGAACGCGAGCATGCCATCGTAGTAGACGCACGCCCCGGCCTTCGTCAGCCACGAGAATGTGTTCTCCTCGCTCTTATACTGCTGCGACTTCACGCGCCATTCCTCGGCCCCCGTCTTGAGATTCAGCCGAAGCGCGATGCGCGCCTGGCCGCGGCGGACGTTGCCCTCGGTAAGGAAGAGCGCGTCTTCACCGATGGTTGCTGAGTGCGGGTCACTGACCGCGCGAATCCACAGCTGCTTGCCGGTCTCAACATCCACCGCACGCACGGAGGTCGTGTTCAGCGCGTAGATCGTCCCGTCATGAATGACCATCTCAAACGGAGCGCCGGCCTCCGGGTATGTCTGTAGCACTTCACCCGTGTAGCCGTCGACCGCTGTCAGTGCCCCTCGATCGACGACATACAGCCGATCGCCAATCGCCACAGGCGTCACCGTGCCCGGCTTGGCGGGGAAGCTGTCGCCGCTCCATCCCGTCTGACCTCGGTCGGCTCGCCAGACCGGCAGCCCGTTGAACGAATCCCGCACCGCCAGGTTGGCGTAGTAGTTCCGCCCGCCCGCGCTCACCATATCGCCGATAGGCGTGTACGGTCCGGTGACCCAGCGCACGCGCCTTGGCGGGCCGGCGTAGGCGTCCTTGGACACCGCGTTCCCGTCAATGCCGTGACGGGGATGTTCCCACTCATCCATGCCCTCGGGCCAGGCCTTCTCGATCCGCGCCCAACCATTCTCGACCGTAACCGACTCCGCGCCCGGAATCGCGTTGGCGGCGAGCGCCTGGGCTGCATCAGAATCGTCAGACCCCACCCCAAGCATCGCAACGCCTCTCGGCGCCAGCGTCCTCATGCCGTCGGCGAGCATCGGGAGGTAGCCATCGAAATCCGGAGCTACCAGGAGGTTGACGAGATTCTCAGTGTATGGAAGCTTGCCCGCGGCTATCTGCGCGTCGGTGAGTTGCTCGATCGACACCAGACCGTAGACGCCCTTCGACCGAATAGACGCGCGAGCGGCGGAGACATCGTCGCGACTCAGGGCATGCACCAGGAACCCGCCGCCAGCCCCGAGCGCCGCGCACAGCTCGCCATCGGCCGGGCCCACGTAGACGCACAGCCCGCCAGGTACGCCCGAGGCCGTGATGATCGCGTCGGCCTTCTCGGCCGGGATCTGCGCTTGCATGCTCGACGCAAGCAGGATAGCAACCAGTATTGTCAGCTTCCTCGTCATGTGTCGGTCCCTCATCTTCAGATCGGGAGGCCTTTCTCCCGCCGGATCTCCAAGTGTCTTCTCAGCGTCATCTCATTGCGTCGATCGACCTGGTGAGCGTACGTCGCCGGCAACGGCCCGCCCAGGAAGTCCTCAAGCTTGCCCATCCGGTCCGAAATGACCTCCGGGTGATCGGACGCAACGTCCGTGCCCTCGTACGGATCCTCGGCCGTATGGAACAGCTCCGGCCGCGGCTCGGGCTTCAGCGTGTCGACGATCATCGCCCACTCGCGATCGCGAACACACGCGCGCTCGGTCCAGCTTGAGATGATCGTGTCGCCATGCAGGTCGTCGGCCTTGCCCGTCACGAGCGGCCACGCGCTTTGGCCCTCGATCTCCTCTGGGTGCTCGACGTCGAGCAGGTCCAGGATTGTGGCGTGGATGTCGTGGCTGAGCACGAAGGGCTCGACACGCGTCCCCGCCCGCTCCGCGCCGGGCATTCGGATCATCAGCGGGATCTGGTGGTTATAAATGCGCGGGCCATTAATGTTCTTGGCAAAGACCCCGTTGTCCATGACCTCCGTGCCGTGATCGCTGGTGAACATCACGATCGTATCATCCATCAGCCGCATCTCATCCAGCGTGTTCAGCAGCGCCCCTATCCACTTATCTACAAACGTTACGTAGCCATAATAGAGCGCCTTCGCGCGCTCGATTTCCGCTTCGCTAACCGTCGCGACATGGCCCCGGTTCGCGAACTGAGGCAGGATGAAGTCCTTCGCTGACAGGTCGCTGAAATACTGGTCCGCAAAATGCATCGGCGGATCCCAGAACTCATGCGGAGCGAAGCTATCGATCCACAGGAAGAACGGGGCGCGACGGTGGTTGTCTTCGAGGAAGCGCATGGCGCCCGTGAAGACCTGAGGCGTGAAGTAGTCCATCTCCGTCTGCCGGTCCTGGATGCCCATCAGATACTGGCGAAGGGTGTCGTGCATCCCATTGGGGGGATCATCATCCGGGATGAACGGGCTGATGTCCACTGCGTCAAGCGGCCCGCAGCGGAGCGGATCGGCTTCCTGGCCGCGAATGAAGTCCCAGTGCATGAAGCCGCGATGGAAGTTCATCGTCGGCTTGAACATGTGGAAGACATCGCTCACGAATCCGGTGATGTAACCCGCGTCGAAGAGCTTCTCGGCGAGCGCCGTCTGCTCATCGGGGATCTGGCGCCAGCCGAGGGACTGACACATCAGCCCGCGACTG
>CAZKUN010000142.1:4825-24035 GCA_964555935.1 uncultured Armatimonadia bacterium
CTGCCCGGGTTCTCCCGGTACGGGAAGGTGCGATTGCCCGTGAAGAACGCCAGACGCATCTGGATCGTCGCCTGGGCCTCGCCGAAAGCGCGGTCGAATACGACGCTCTCGCTCATGAGCTGATCGAGGTTAGGCGTGTCGATGAAGCTGAGCTTCTGGCCCTCACCGATGATGTCGGCTCGAAAGGTATCGCAGCAGATGCAGACGAGATTGGGCATGGCGCCTCCTAGCAGAGCTGACCTCCACGGTTCAGCGCCGGGCGCGAACTTGCCTCCTGAGAAGGGTCTCGTCGGCTCGCTACCGAAGTGGGTAGAGTCTCGCGTGAGCCGGATACCCGGCAGCATTTCCCGGCGAGGGCAACAACACGGCGTCCGCCAGATACTCGGGCGACCCGTCCGACCCGACTCCGTAGCCATCGCGTTCCCCCCGGTGTTGTGGTATGTGAGGGGGTGACGCCATGATTCGACTCTCCTTACGCGCTGCGACGGCGTTCTTGGCCGTGGCAACCTTCGCCAGTTGCCAGACCCCGATGGGTCGAATCAGCTTGCCTGATGGATTCCGCATCGCCCCCTACGCGACGCGTGTTCCGGGTGCCCGGTCGATGGCTCTGGGGCCGGAAGGGACCCTCTTCGTCGGCTCCCGGCGCGAGGGCACGGTGTATGCTATAACCGACCGCGACGGCGACTTCCGCGCCGATGACGTCGCCAGAATCGCGAGCGGTCTCAACATGCCCAACGGCGTCGCCTTGCGGGGCGGCGATCTCTACGTGGCCGAAGTCCATCGCGTCATCCGGTTCGACGACATCGAATCTCGGCTGACCAGTCGCCCGACGCCGGTCGTCGTGAATGACTCGTTCCCCACCGACTACCATCACGGATGGAAGTTCATACGATTCGGACCGGACGGCAAGCTATACGTGCCAGTCGGAGCGCCGTGCAATGCGTGCGAGCGCGAGGACGAGCGATACGCCAGCATCATGCGCATGGAGCCGGACGGGAGCGGGCTTGAGGTCTTCGCAAGCGGAGTCCGAAATACCGTCGGCTTTGACTGGCATCCTGAGACTGGGGACCTGTGGTTCACAGACAACGGGCGTGATCGCCTGGGAGACGACTTGCCGGCCGATGAACTGAACCGCGCCCCCCCGGGCCGGAATGCACTTCGGATTCCCATACTGGCACGGCAGGACCGTCGCCGATCCGGACCTGAATCCCGGCGGCGAGCAGATGACGGACTTCACCCGCCCGGAGGTCGAGCTGGGGGCACACGTCGCCGCGCTCGGGATGCGCTTCTACACGGGTGAGATGTTCCCCGAGCGCTACCAGGGCGGGGTCTTCATCGCCCAGCACGGCTCGTGGAACCGATCGGAGAAGATCGGATACCGCGTGGCGTTCGTCTCGCCTGAGGACGGCAAGCCCGGCGAGATCGAGGTCTTCGCCGAGGGCTGGCTGCAACGAGGCAACCCGTGGGGCCGCCCCGTCGATGTTCTCGTGATGCCGGACGGATCGCTCCTCGTCTCAGACGATCACGCGGGCGCGATCTACCGCATCACCTACGAGGGCTGAGACATATCCTCCAGCAATTGGCTACTCCCACGCCTTCAGCATGACCTTCGCGCACTCGCCCGTGCATTGCAGCTCGAAGGCCTTCTGCACCTCGCTCATACCGAACGTGTGACTGTGAAGTAGATCGTTCAGCCCCGACCGCAAGATGACTTCCATCAGCCGCCAGTAATCGCCGAGGTTGTAGTGCCATGAGCCGAAGAGCTGGTGCCCGCTCCAGACGAAGTGTCCAAGGCCCACCGGAGAGTCGCCGAGGCCCTGCACGAGCGAGAACTTCCCCTTGCGGCGGGTGGAATTGAGGCACGCCTCGTGCGCGGCGGTCTCGCCGGAAGTGTCGATGGAGACATCGACGCCCCGACGGTCGGTCATCTCGACGATGCGCTCGACGAGGCCGTCTTCGCGCGGATCGAAGGCGGCGGCAGCGCCCATCTCGAGCGCGCGATTGCGCCGCCACTCAACCATGTCGACGGCAATGACCTTCGCGCCGCGAAACAGGCCATTCACCACGCCACCCAAGCCCACCGGACCAAGTCCCGTGACAAGCAGCGTATCGGCGGCTTGGACGTTCGTCATCTGGCATGCGTTGAACGTCGGGCCGAGAGCGCAGAGCGCCAGCCCCGCGTGTTCGTACGAGATCTCGTCAGGGATCGGCGAGAGCAACCATGACGGCTTGACCACATACTGGGCATACGTGGCCGTGCCGCCCTCATAGCCCAGGAACGCCGCCGGATCGATGGTGTCCTGGCAGTGGATATACTCGCCCGACAGGCACAGGAAGCACTTACCACAGGGGTACTGAGGCTGGACCACCACCCGGTCGCCGATCGCCACGTGGCCCGGACGGTCGATCGCCACGACCTCGCCGACGGCCTCATGTCCGAGATTCCTGGCCTCGCCACCGCCCTTGAATGCCTTGTATTCGGTACACATCGGCACGAACTCGATCTTCACAACCGCCCAGTCTTCCTTGGGCGTGGGATCGGGCGCGTCTACCAGGCCGGCTTGCTGGTCGCCGAAGATGGCGGCTTGTTTCATGGCGATACTCCCTCTCTGACTTCGCTCGCAGCGTCGCAGCGTGTTTTCCCGCGCGGCGGGCGATCCCCTTCACGAAAGCCAGCCAGGAGGAACGCGTCTCCTCGCGGAACCAGACCCCACGCGACAGACTGACAGGCGAGGTGACGCGAGGTGGGACTGTTCTCCACGTTCAACGGACCGGCGCCGCCCGACGACGGCAGGCTGAACATCGTGGTGTTCGGCGCGCACCCGGATGATTGCGATTTCCGGGCGGGCGGGATGGCGATGCTCTACCGCGCGCTCGGGCACCGCGTGCGGTTTGTCTCGATGACCAACGGCGACACCGGACATCACGCGATCGGTGGCGGAGACCTGGCGCGTCGCCGCTACGCGGAAGCGCAAGCCGCGGGCAAGATCGCCGACGTCGACTACCAGGTGCTTGACATCCACAACGGCGAGCTAGAGCCTTCGGTGATCCTGCGCAAGACGGTCATCGAGATCATGCGCGAGTGCCGAGCCGACATCGTCATCTGCCACAGAGCGAACGACTACCACCCGGACCACCGCGCGGTGGGGATCCTCGTTCAGGACGCGGCGTACATCGTCACCGTGCCAAACGTCGCGCCCCTCACCAAGCCTCTCGAGCGCTCTCCGGTGGTCATGCACTGCTGGGATGGCTTCAAGGACCCGACGCCTTTCGTGCCGGCCGTGGCCATCAACACCGACCCCGTCTTCGAGCGGAAGATCGACATGGCCCACTGCCACGTCTCGCAAGTCTACGAGTGGTTGCCCTATAACGGTGGCCAGTTGGACGAGGTGCCCGATGGCGATGCGGAGCGAAGGGCGTGGCTTTCGGACCGGCTTCACCAGCGATTCGGCTCCCAAGCCGACGCTTGCCGCGAGGCGCTGGCGAAGTTCTACGGCGACGCGGCGACCGACATCAAGACAGCGGAGGGGCTCGGGATCAGCGAGTACGGTCGCCAGCCCTCCGAAGACGAGCTTCGCGAGCTGTTCCCCATGCTGCCTGAAGCTCCGTAAGCGGGGCAGGTGGGTTGCTTGAGGCCGGTGAATCCGGCTGCGTCCGCCCAGACGCGGGCCATCAAACACGAGGATAACCAACATGCTTCGACTTGGCGTCATCGGCTACGGCGGACGCATCCGCGGGATCATCAGCGGACTGCGCAACTTCGGCGAGGACTTCACCATCGCGGCGATCGCGGACCCACGCGGGGCCGAACTCAAGGAAGAACTCGAGGAACTCAAAGACACCGCGATCTACGACGACGCGGACGCATTGCTGGACGCCGAGGAACTGGATGGAGCGCTGGTTGGCACCCGTTGCTCTCTTCACACGCCGATGGCGGCGAAGGTCGCGGCGCGGGGCCTGCCGCTCTTTCTGGAGAAGCCCGTGGCGACCAGCGAGGAGCAGGTTGCCGCGCTCGCCGAGGCGTTCAAGGACTGCTCGTCCGAGGTGGTCGTCTCGTTCCCGCTTCGGCTGACCTCTCTGGCACTGACGACCAAGGAGATCATCGACTCGGGTCGACTGGGGCCAATCGAGCACGTGCAGGCATGGAACAACGTGCCGTATGGCTGGTGCTATTACGGTGCCTGGTATCGCGATTTCGATGAGACGGGCGGCCTGTTCCTCCAGAAGGCCACTCATGACTTCGACTGCATCTCATTCCTGCTCGACTCGCCGCCGAAGTCCGTCTGCGCGATGCACAGCCAGCGCGTCTACGGCGGCGACAAGCCCGAGGACCTGATGTGCGACGACTGCGCGGAGCAGGAGACGTGCATCGAGAGTCCGTTCAACCTGTTCTACCGCCGGCACGAGACCCCCAAGCTCCAGCCCAGTGGGCGGCACTGCCTGCACTCCGAGAGCATCCGCAACGAGGACAGCGGCAACGCGATCATCGAGTTCGAGAGCGGCGTGCAGGCGAGTTACTCGCAGAACTTCTTCGCCCGCAACAAGGCCGGTGCCCGCGGCGCCCGCCTCCTCGGCTACAAAGGGACCATCGAATTCGACTGGTACACGGGCGAGGTGCGGGTCTTCGAGCACCACAGCGCCCGCGTAGACACGATCCGTTTCGAGGGCGGCGGCTCGCACTTCGGCGGCGATTCGGAGTTGTGCTACGATTTCTTGCAGATCGTGAAGGGCGCCGGCCACTCGCGCAGCCCGATTGAGGCGGGGATTGTCAGCGCCGCGTCGTGCCTGGCCGCCCGCAAGAGCGCGGAGACGCGGACGTTCCAGGACGTCACCTGGTGAGCGAACAATGAACGAAACAATCCGGCAGCACCGCGACACCGCCCTTCGCCTCCTCAAGCCCACGGAGCGCGATCTCGAGCATGGACTCGCCTTGCACGCCGACGCGCTGGTTGTCGACGCCTATGGGTTCTCACCCAGATGCGCGGTCGACGGCGACGCGCTCGCGGCGGCCGTGGAACAATCCGCGTCTGACGCTGAGATCCAGGACCTCACCGAGGAGATGACGATGACCCGCTGCGTAACCGATGCGCGCGAGCGGGACGAGTATCTTCAGGCGTGGGAAGCGGCTGGCGTCACCTGCATTGTCCAGAACGCCGGCGAAGAGGGGCAGTCGGCCTTGCGGATGCTGAAGCGGCTGTCGCGGTTCACCTACGTCACCGACATGCTCGCAGAGCGCGTCTCCAAGGCCGCCACGCCCGCAGGCATCACCGAGGCGAAAGCGGCTGGCCGGCACTGTCTGGCATTCACGGCCAACGGCGTCCCGCTCGTCGAAGACTGGTGGTCGCCGGAGGATGAGTTGCGCTATGTCCGCGTCTTCCTGCAGCTAGGCATCCGCATGATGCACCTGACCTACAACCGGCGAAACATGATCGGCGACGGCTGCGTGGAGACGGCAAACGCGGGCCTCAGCGACTTCGGCCGCCAGGTGATCGCGGAGATGAACCGCATCGGAATGATCGTCGACTGCGCTCACTCGGGCTGGCAGACGAGCCTCGAGGCGGCCCGATGCTCGACGGAGCCCATGGTTGCGAGCCACTCGGTTTGCGTCGCTCTGAACGCGCACCATCGAGGCAAGCCGGACGAGGTCATCCGGGCGATCTGCGACACGGGCGGGTACATTGGAATCTGCTGCGTGCCCGCATTCTTGGGCGGATCCGGCGATATCAACGCGCTGCTGGATCACATCGATTACGTAATCCGCACGTTCGGCCCGGACCACGTCGCGATCGGCACCGACGTCGCCTACAGCTCATCAGCGATGGCCGAGGAGTCACGCAAGGTCCCCAGCCGAGGCCCGAGCCGCAAGCGCTGGGGCAACTTCTGGCCGGCCGATGACCCGCTCTTCGCCGATGAGTGGCGACAACCGCACCAGACCCAAAGCCTGGCCTGGACCAACTGGCCCCTCTTCACCGTTGGCATGGTGCAGCGCGGCCACTCCGACGAGGTCATCCGAAAAGTCCTCGCCGGGAACGTCCTTCGCGTCGCGACGGCAGTTCTCGACGCTGGGACATTCGCGCCCTCGGGGCCCTGACCGCTTCTGCAATTCTCGCGCACGGGAGCCATCCATGAAACCGATGACGCTGACCGTCCTCATGTGCACCCTCGCCGCGCCCGCCATCGCCCCAGCCCAGATCGCCGACCTCATCCTCGCCGCCGGCAACGCGGACGACGATTCCGCGAGGCTTGAGCTATTGCGCGAGATCGATGCGTCGCCCGACGCCGACGCGCGGATGAAGGCCGACGCTGAGACCCTCATCCAGTTCATCGAGAAGTGGATCGAGGGCAAGCAGCTTCATTTCTACAGCCGGCCAATCTACGCAACGAAGGACTACGACTTCGAGATCGCCGAGGAGTCGCCGCTCTACGCGCTCACTTACCTCTATCGCGGCCGCATGGTGCTGACAGCGGTGATGCAGTCGGGAAACATCTGGAGCTATCCCGACCGGCGCGCCGAGTGGTTCGGGATCTCGCGCGGGTTCTTTGAGAAGACGCGCGACGCGTTCCCCGAGAACCGCATCGCGAGGATGTACCTCGGCGAGCCCATTGCCTGGGAGCGCGATTGGGTCATCCCTGACGGCGCGCCCGAGTGGGCCGTCCAGCAGCGGATCGGCATCGAGGGACTCGCTGACATCGTACAGTGGTGGATCGACAACCGCCTCCAAGAGAACGGTGAGTTCGGCGGCGGATGGGGCGATGATTGTGAGATGTGGCGTTGGTGGGTGCCGGCGATGATCGGCTTTGAAGCGCCCGATGTCACCGCCGCGCAGACGTTCTTCTCCGAAGCCCTCATGAGCCAGGATCACATGGCCGGCGGGTACATGTCGCGGATGACGGATGTCGAGCACAGCGCGGAGGACTCGACCGACGCCATCCTGCCGATGATGCACCTCGCGCCGGAAGACGACGTGTGGCAGAGCCGCGCGAAACGACTCGCGGAGTTGATGGAGACGCTCTGGACGGGCCGGAACGAGCGAGGACTGCTGCAGTTCAGGAGTACGTACTTCACTGCCGACACAGTTCACGCGGATGAGGCCAAGGCGTGCGACACGCCGTATCACACGCGCGCGATTGAGCCGGCCTTGCTCTACTGGCTTCGGACCGGCGACGAGCAGGTCGGCAGTATCATCACGGACTGGCTGGACACGTGGGTCGAGGCGACCGCCCGGAGCGAAAGCGGCAAGCCCGCCGGCATCATCCCCGCCGCGCTCCACTGGCCGGAGGGAACCGTCGGAGGCGTGTCGGCCGACTGGTGGGATCCGCAGAACCACAATGAGCCAACGCTCTACCAATGGCCGAGTTCGGTCGCCGCGATGACCGATGCGCTGCTCCTCACCTACCGGATGACGCGCGACGAGAAATACCTCGAGCCGATCCAGTCGATGGCGCGCATTCGCATGGCTTATCTCGCGGACAGACCCGCCGACAGCCCGAAGCCGGGAACCGAGGCGTGGTGCGCGTCGCGAATGGGATTCCTGTCGAGGACACTGGCCAAGTACCGCGTGCTGACAGGCGACGACCAGTTCGATTCGCTACTCGGAGGCGGAGCGTCCTCCGTGCTGCACCTATGGCTGACGGGTGACCGCGAGCCGCTGCAGGCAGCCCTGAAATCCACCGCGCTGGCCTTCTCGTCGAACTTCGAGCGCTACGCCGGCGAGGTCCGCTACACCGACCGCGTGCTGCGCTTCCCGGCGGTCTTCAGGGGCAATGTCAAGCTCGCCGAACCGCAGTACGAGGTCCATCGCCCCAACACGTCGATGCTGTATTCGGCCATCACCGGCGACCCCGGCGGGGCGGGCACGTTCCCGATGAACGCCGTGCGCTGGCTGACACCCCCGAGGGAGATCGCCGCGCTCGTGACCGACGCCGGCCCAGAGCGTCTGAGCGCTGAACTGTACCACTTCGGAGGGTCGCCCCGAGAGATGGCCGCTGAGCTATACATGCTCCAGCCAGGCAACTACAGGCTCACGATCCATTCCCACGAGAGGGCCAAGCCGGCGAGTCGGACGAGGTTTACCATCACGGAAGCGCGTGGCCAGGTCGCGTTCACCTTGCCCGCTCAGACGCTGTGCAAGCTCGAGATCATGAGACGTTAGCGTCTGCTCTTGCCGTCCGTGCCTGCGGGACGGCTGACCCGCAGGCACGGACGGCTGAATCACTTAGTCAGTAACCTCTCATACTCCGCGATGCCGTTCTCGTAGTAAGCCAACACCGCCGTCTTCTGCTCGTCCGAATCATACAGCTCCGAGTTCTCGGCACGGCGGCGTCCGTCGCGAAGCACGTTGATCATGCGGTTCACCGCGTCCGGCTTAGTGAGACGCTCGTCGCCGCACGAAATGTATATCGGCGCCGTGTGAGCGGCATCCGGCTGACCCCACCACGTCACGCCGTTCTCCGGGTACGTCCTCGCCGCCAACCAACCTGGTCCCGATATGCTGACCGATTCGTCGAAGGCGATAGTCCGTCCATCACCTTCAGCCGCCACCCGAGCGACCACGTCGCCGCTGTAGACGATCTCCACCCGTTCCAGCGGGTTCCTGCATCGCGCGGCGCCGCAGACCGTGACATCTCGCTCCTCGCCCGGCGAAAGCGCGATGGTGTCGCCCACGGTCTTGCCATCCGCCTCGACCGTCAGCATCGCGCCGGATGAGACGAAGGTGCGTCCGGCCGCGAGGTTGTCCACCCACGTGTCGTAGTCGAGTTCCTCGCCACAGTAGACATACACGCGCGCGAAGCCCATCAGATTGGCCGGGTAGTCGGAGCCGATCGACAGCGGAAGACGATACCCGCAGTTGAGCAGGTCGTAATAGCGGGTCGTGTTGTGGGCGTCGAGGCTGTCAAGCTTGCCCATCGCCACCTGGATCGGCACTTCCATGTTCACGTCGTGCGCCGCGATGGTGATGCCTCCCGCATCGCGCACTCGGTCGTACGTGTGCGAGTTCGGCGGCCAGTGCACGCCGGCCGGCCCGCCCATGAACCCGGTGCTCACCGGCTCGATGAGCTTGTCGATCCGCAGGAAGCAGAGGTGGCCGAAGACCTCGTCGTTGCGGTACTCCTCCCCCGTCCAGACGATCCGCCCGTTGACAGACAGATCATCATTCCTGCCCACCGGCGACCAGTCCGGTCGGTTGGCGACAAGTCCCGCCGGGAACTCGTCGGTCACCACGTTCTTCCACCAATGCTTCAGGATCAGATTGTTGTTGACCCAGAGGTCTTCCGCCCGCGAGTGCAGATTCAGCCACTCGGGATCGCCGTTCTCATGCCACGTGTGCCGGACCCAATGCACGTGCGTGTCGCCGCTGTACCAACCCTCGGCAGGCATGTCCACCCAGCGCTCCAACTCCACGCGCGCGCTCTTCTTCCCCCGGATCGCTGTCGTCAGTTCCGCGACTTCGTACTCGAAGCCCTTCCGCACCATCACGGTCACTTCGCCGGGCGGCACGAGCGCGGTGACGCGCCCGTCCGCGTAGCCGAACTTGTGGACAGCGCGCTGGCCGGCGAGAGTGACGGGCCGATTCCCAGCGATCCAGTAACGACCATCGCTTCCACGAATCGATGCCCGCGCCGCGCAGCGCTTTTTCGTATCGGCATTCACGATGTTCAGCGTGAACCGGCAGGCTTTGGTGGCGACGCCAGCCAGTTCGAGGCCCATGGCATTCTCGCCAGCCGTGAGTTCCAACGCGAGCGCGAACTCCCCCGGCTTGCGGATAGAGAACGGGATCACGCCGACGCTCGACAACCTGGGTGGGGCCGCGATGTCGATCGAGCCATCCTGGGCAACGACGCGGAGCGACTGGCGCGCGTTCGTCGCGTTGGTCATGACGATGGCAACGTGCTCTGGCCGCCCGGCAAGGCACTCAATGGCGTCGAGCGCCGCGATGACCTCAATCCCCGCGTCATTGACTTCGATCTCGACCCAGGGGACGACGCTCCTGTAGCGCTCAAGCAGGTCGTTTGCATCGGCCAACGCCGTAGCAACGCGCCGATCGAACTCGTCGACTGGCCAGCGCTTCATGCCGTAGCCGTTGGGCATGTCACGCCTCTGAAGCGTGCGCTGCCGTCCAATGTTCTGGTGGCGGGCGTTGAGCGTGCCGACTTCGTCATTCAGATCGGTGATGATCGCCCGCGCGAGAGGCTGGAGATTCTGGACGGCCTGAAACAACAGCGCCTGGTTCCCCGCGGACCGGCGCTTCTCTTCGGGTGTCCGAGCGTCATCGAACGCCCGCAGAGGCGCGTGCTGGATGAGGGCGTGGAATGGGTGGGAACCATGCGCCCAGAGGGCGCTCGGCAGAAGTAGCGCGGCGACGATCGACGCGTTTCTCAAATCAGCCCAACTCCTCACCCCGTGTAGTGGAGCAGCGTCTCGGCGACCTGCCGGAAGACGCCAATCCCGCGACGAGCGGCCGCGTGCCTGCCGGCGGTCGCCACGTTGATCTCGTAGAACGCGTGGGGGATGTCATGCCGCTTCGCAAGCTGGTGACAGAGCGACGCGTGGTTGTGGTGGCAAGCCTGCTCGTGCGTGGAGGGGCCATCGGTCATGAGCCGCATCGTGTCGCAAATCGCGTCGTAAACCAGCCGCTGCTTCGCGTCCGTGTAGATGCTCCGGTCGTCGACCTCGTACCAGCCATCGTACGGGTACTCGCTGTTGCCCTGCCACCCAGTATAGCAGTGGAAGTTCACCCACAGCGCGGGCATGTGCTCGGTCGCCCAGCGCCAGAGCAACAGGCTCTCCTTGTGCGTCGGCTCGTCGGCATCGGGTTCATCATCGAAGGCGCGGCACATGTTGTGCGGTTCGGATGTGAAGGCATTCCGCCCCAGCACGTTGCCATCGGGATTGACGTTGGGGATGATCCAGACATCGAGGTGCTCGCGTAGCGCGGCCGCGGCCGGGACCATCGACGACATGAAGTCGGCGATGCCTTGCTCGGCCCACACGCCGGCGTGTTCGTGCGGATGCTGGCCGGCAATGCAGAGAACTTTCGGCTTGCCCGGCGTGCCCGCGCGCAGGCCGACGATGTCGCGCCCCTGCACGCTCTCGCCGATCGAGAACAGCTCGCAACGATCCGGCCGCTCCTCAGCGAAGCCTCGCAGGCCGGCCGATGTGAAGCTGCAGGGCGCCACGTATGTCATCGCGCAGCGAAGCTTGCCATTCTCGGGAAGGTTGAGCGCGATGACGATGTGATCGCCGTGCCATTCCGGCGCGGTCTCGTGCAGCGGACGGTAGCGGTCGAGACCCTCGGGCTGAATCCACACCGTCGACGGGAAGAAGACGTGAAAACCCGTCGGCCCGCCGAAGCGCTGGTCCTCCCACAGCTCCACCGTGACCTCTCGCGCCGGGCCCTCATTCGCGACCTCGAAGCACCAATAGACGCAGTAAGACTCCTGAAGGCACGCGTCGACCTCCATGCGGAACCGGCCGTCAGCGACCTGCTCGATGTTCTTGCCATTCCCGCATTCGAAGTCGGTGCTGATGGTGACCATCTGACGCCTCCCGAGGCTCTGAGGCCGAGGCTCAGACCAGGTGGAACTCGGTCTGCCGGCCATCAAGGAGACGACAGTCGTTTTCAGTCAGCACGAGGCCCTCCTCCAGCGCCAGAGGAAAGCTGGCCCCGTCCCACTCATCGATCGGCGCTCGGACCGAGAGTTCCATGGCGAAGCCCTGGTTCTGCGTGAGCCTGACGTCATTCCCAACCGGACGAGGCGCTCTCTCCCAGGGCATGCCGATTAGTGGCCCGGATTCTTGCATGTGGTAGCCCACGGGGTGTGAGAAGACACGTGGGTGGGGGACGTCCTCCGCCGCGGCGACCGACACGGTGTTCGATATGAGCTTGCTTCCGCTCAATCCCACGCGGCACTGGGACATGAAGATGTCCTGCAACCGGTTAGCCTCCCCCATCAGCCATTGCATCCCCTCGGGGGCTGAGGTCTCGTTTGCGCGCAGGACGTAGGCATTCTGCTGATGGTCCGTGTGTAGCCGCAGGTACTGGAGCCCCGCGTCCGCGTGGATGAGGTCACCGGGGCGCGCGACCATGTCTCCCGGTCCGTAGGCGCGAGAGTCCCGTGGTGACCGGACAATCACGAAGTACGGCCTGAACGCCACATCAAGTCCGAGGTCGGTCGCGCGCTGCAGGTAGTGCCACTCGAGGTCCTCCGTAGTGGTGACGTTGGGGATAATCGTCTCCCGACTCAGGCACTCGGCAAGGAGGGCGTGAGCCACGTTGGCGACATGATCGTAGACTGCTATCTCCTCAATTGTCAGCGTCGACAGCCAGCGCCCGACACAGGGCTCCGCGGATACGAGGCGGCTGGCATACTTCTCTGGGAGCCGCTCGGAGAACCGGGTGTGGAGGTCGTAGCTCAGTCCGCCTGCCGCCGGGCCCGTGGCCCCGATGTTGACGCCGATGCGGTCGGGGTCGCGTGACTCCACGACGTCCACCAGCGCGGACAGCTGCTCGTCCTCGCCGTCAGGTCGCATCGGGGAGTCATACAGCCCGGAGGTGTCCGCCGCCGAGAGGTTGATCCGCTCCATGCCATCGCGGTGCTTGACGCACGCCAGTACCTGCAGCGCGGGGTGCCGGCAGTTCATCGGCATCATTGTAGCTAGAAGGGGATCGAAGTCGCCACGCCGGCAAAGCAGTACCCACATGTCCAGCTTCGCCGCCTCCATTGCAATGGGAAGCACCGACTCGAGGCGGCGGGCAAGAGTGCCGTCGATGATCTCCGACCGTTCCCGCATTGATAGCACGCGTGGGAAGCGCATTCGCGGCCTCCTTACCATGGCGATGCCAACCGGAATGCCCGGCAGCTTCACGCCCATCAGCGGCCCCACCTCCATTGGCACGTGATGTGACATCCGCCGCGCGCTGATCACCACCGCGATTGCTCACCATTCGCTTTGTCTCAGAAGTCTGTTCCCTCTCGGTAGCGCGAGCCCTCGCGAGCAAGGGAGCGCCCGCCAAGTCAGCGAAGAGGGCAGCATGACACGTTGCCTGCTTCTGATTGCGCTGGCCGGCGCCGCGCGCGCCGAGCAGCCCCGCAACGGGCTGATCGCGTATGCGGACCGCGAAGCGGGCGACGCATCGCCAATGACCAGCGGCGTTGAGATCTACACCGTCCGACCCGATGGAACGCAGCGCAAGCGCCTGACCGACAGCATGGGCGGCAACTTCCTGCCCGCCTGGTCGCCCGATGGCAAGCGGATTGCATTCATGTCCACCCGCACGGGAGTGCCGGAGATTTGGATCATGGACGCAGACGGTACGGGCCAGCGCCAGATCACCCTCGGCGGTGGCACGTTCCTGCCCGCGTGGTCGCCCGATGGCCGGCAGATCGCTTGCACGTCGCACGGACAGATCTGGCTGATCGACGCCGACGGCGGGAGCCCCCGGCAGCTCACCAGCGAAGGTCGCAACCACGTGCCCTCATTCACGCCCAGCGGCAAGCGGATCAGCTTCTGGCGGGGCGATCAGCAAGGCTACGGACAGATCTGGTCCATGAAAGCCGACGGATCGGACCAGAAGCAGCTCACCCACGCGCGCATCGACCCCTACACGCCCCGCGGCAGCAGCGCCAACGCCTCGTGCTGGTTGTTCAGCGACCGCATCGTCTACTGGTCGGGCATCGAGCACCGCTACGGGCAGATCTGGGTCATGGACGCCGACGGCGCCAACGCGACGCAACTCACCGATAGTCCAGCGCCGATCAGCAACGACAACCCCGCCTGGTCGCCCGATGGCCAGAAGATCCTCTTCGATACGAGTCGAGACGGCCGCCCAGCCATCTACGTGATGGATGCCGACGGCGGCAACCAACAAGTTGTGGTCCCGAATCTGCGTTTCCTGCCCGGGCGGCCAACGTGGCAACCCGTGCTTGGACCGGCGAAGGAATAATCGATGGCAAGGTTGGCACTAGCTCTCGGACTGCTGCTGAGTGTCTCGACCGCGTGGGGACAGGTACCCGTCGAGTTGCGCGACGGCGAGCGCAACGCGATGGCGGACGCCTACGAGGCGACTGTCGCTGAGGACGGGATGCTCACGAGCCTGAAGATTGGCGGACAGGAGTGGATGGAGGCGCGTCCCGACAACCCGCGGGGCGCCTACTGCTGGATTGACGGTCCCCTCACGATGCCCGATGTGACTCAGCCCGAGACGAGCGTCGTCGAGGCCGTCGGCGAGAAATCCAAGATACGGTACGAGTTCAACGAGGATTCAGTCCGGTGGACCGTCGAGAACCTGACCGACGAGAGCATGCTGAATCTCATCGTCTTCGCGCCGGTAATCGACGCGCTGCTGGACGCGAGCGGCATTGCTGTGAAGGCCCCGACGGCCTGGGGCGGCAAACTCATCACGTTCTTCAGCGGCGAGACAAACATCCGCCTGACAGGCGGCACGCGCTGCTGGGGGCCTTGGGATAAGGTGCACCAATGCTGGGAAGTCCGAGTAGGCCCGAAGGAGACCCGCGAAGTGACGCTTGAGATCAACCCCGCGAGCAAAGAGCAAATCGCCCAAGCGGCCCGCACCGCTGCTCGGGCTGACACCAAACCCGTGGATCCTGATGGCCCCATGTGGGACCTGGACGCGCTGAGCGCCCCACCGCAGACATACCCCGCCGAAGGTTTCGACGAAGACGGCGTGAGGGCGCTGTTCTACGATGGGCCGTCCTTCCAGGGCCGGCCGACACGCGTGTTCGCATGGGTCGGATTGCCCGAGGTTGAGCCGGGCGAGAAGGTCCCGGCGATGGTCCTCGTCCACGGGGGCGGCGGAACGGCCTTCGCCAGTTGGGTGCGGCGCTGGACGGAGCGCGGTTACGCGGCGATATCGATGGACACGTGCGGCTGCGTCCCGAGCGGCGCCTACGGAGCCTGGGACCGACACGAACACGGAGGCCCGCCAGGTTGGGGCGGCTGGGGACAGATCGATTGGCCACGAGAGGACCAGTGGACCCATCAGGCGGTCTCGGCGGCGATTCTCGCGCACTCGCTGCTCCGCTCCCTCTCCGAAGTCGATCCCGACCGCGTCGGACTGACGGGCATCTCATGGGGCGGCTATCTGGCCAGCATCATCGCCGGCGTCGACACGCGCTACAGGTGCGCGATTCCCGTCTACGGCTGCGGTTACACGCTCGACATGCCCTTCAGCGGGAGCGTCCAAGGCCTCGGCGAGGAGGGCGCCGATCGCTGGATGCGTTGGTGGGACCCTTCGGTCTACCTGAAAGACGTGACAGCCCCCATCTGCTGGGTCACGGGCAGTAATGACTTCGCCTACACCTTCCCCGGCCTGCGCCAGTCCGCCCGCGCGGTCAAGGGCCCAGTCAAGCTCTGCGTAAGGCTGCGGATGCCACATGGACACGGCGACGCGGGCGAGGCTCCCGAGGAGACCTTCACGTTTGCCGATACATTCCTCAAGGGCGGCGATCCGATGGCTGAGATCACCGGCCAGGGCCGCGAAGGCAGCGAGGTGTGGTGCGAGTTCACCTGTGCCGTGCCCGTTGTCCGGGCCGAACTGAACACCACGAGGGATACCGGCAGTTGGCCTGGCCGCGCGTGGCTCGCATCCGAGGCCAATCTCACAGACGGACGCGTGACCGCCGCTCTGCCGGAGGGCACGACGGTCTACTACATCAACCTATTCGACGAGCGCGATCTGTGTGTCAGCACCGAGCACGTGGAAATCGACGGGTAAGCGAAGACAAATCCGGAGGACGACATGAAGCCGCTACTGCTGTGCCTATCCGCTCTGATTGCGTCGAGCATCTGCACTGCTCAGGATGAGATGGACAAGCTCCTCGACGGCATGAGGGACTTCAACGCAGTGCAGGTCATCTACCGTGGCGGCGTCCCCCATACGGACAAGAACGGCAACCTGCTCACCGAGTACGATCCCGAACGCTCGTTCTTTCAGATCGGCATCTGGGGCAACCCGTTCGGCGACATCTACGGCTACAACTACGACCTGACGATCCTCCCTGAAGCCGGGATCAATACCATGTGGCCATGGTCCGGCCGCGGACTCGAGAAGGAACTCGAAGCCGGTGCCGGGGCGGGCCTGCAAGTCGTCCATATGAGGCCGCTCGAAACCGACGATGCGGCGACCCACAAGGACCACCCCAACTGGCTCGGAAACTGCTGGCACGACGAGCCCACCGGTGGATGGTGGGGCAAGGAGATGGACAAGCACTTCGACGAGTTCCTGGCCTACAAGAAGGAGATCAACGAAGCCGCGCCGGGCCGGCCTGTCTTCATCAACGATGTCCCCTGGATCTCGCCGCCCGCGACCTCCTGGTGGGTGAAGTGGAATACCGCGGGGGACGTCGCATGCCACGACAACTACCCCATTCTCACTCGCAAGCACCGGTCGAAGACGATCAGCGATGAGGGCAGCCGGACCGGCATCGACAAGTCCACCGCCTTCGCAACGGCCGTCAACCAGGAGCAGAAGCCTGTCTGGGTCATCGTCGGGGCCTTCACCCAGCGCGGTCGAGGCGCGTTTCCGTTCCGCTTCGCGACGCCTTACGAACTCCGCGCGCAGGTCTACGCATCGCTGATCCACGGCGCGACGGGCATCATCTATTTCTGCTGGGACACCTACGTCAGCCGCGATGGACACGTCATGGGCATGTCGCCGGATCCTCAGGTCGCCTACTTGGAGGCCGACCCAAATCGGCCAAAACCCTCCCCCGCCAAGCCACTTGAGTTGGCTCAGTCCAAAGCACTCTGGATGACGGCTACGCAGATCAACAGCGAGATTCAGGAACTCACGCCATCGCTGCTGTCCCCAACCGTGGGGCCGGATGTCGAGTACTCCGCTGACATCGACGGCGAGGAAGTGTCGAACGCGCCGCTTCGCTGCCTGCTGAAACCACACCCCGACGGCGGTTACATTCTGCTCACGGTGAACCTTGACGACGCGGTGCTGGATACGACGTACAGCTTCCCGGGCGGACTGACGTCGGCGGCGCCGCTGTTTGAGAACCGAGAGCCGATCGAGCTTGACGAGGGCGCGACGACCTTCAAGGATGTCTACGAGCCATTCGACGTTCACGTCTACCACATCAACGGGTGACCGAACATGACCACCGCCGCGATGCTGCTTTTCATCACCTCGCCCATCTGTGCGGGAGAAGTCGACGCCGCCGGCGACCGCTGCGTGCGCGTCGACGGGGAGGCGTTCTTCCCGATCGGCGTCTACTCGGCCGGAGCGACGGTCGACTTCCCAATGCTCGCCGACGCGGGCTTCAACACCGTCCACACCTACGGCTGGGAGGGCGTCCGCAACTACGACGCGGGCGTGCAATGGCTTGACGCGGCGCAAGACAGCGGTCTGATGGCCCTCGTCGGCCTGTACCGACCGGATGTCTATGAGATGAACTGGGACGCATCAGTGAAGCGCATCCAAGACGTGCGCGACCACCCAGCGCTCCTCGCCTGGCACACCATGGACGAGCCCTCGTGGGACAGAGAGGGCAACATGGGCAAGGACTACATGCCCGCCGCTTACGACCTCCTCAAGCAGCACGATCCCGGGCACCCCGTTACGGCCGTCGTCTGCCACTTCGGCGATACCACGCTGTTTGAGCCAGATGTCGACATCATGCAAGCCGATTACTACGCCGTCCCGCCGATCCCCGCCGTCAACTTCTCCGGCACGGGCTTCCACGGCGTGAAGCTCTTCGTGGACAAGTGGCGCGCGGCATCGGGCGGAGAGAAGCCCTACTGGTACGTCGCCCAGGGCTTCGATTTCAGCGTCTCCAAGGCCGAGAGCCACGAGATCGCCGATGAGTGGCAACGCGCCCCCAATCGCGACGAGATCCGCTGCATGACCTACACCGCCGTCGCCTCCGGGGCGCGAGGGATTCTCTACTGGTCGCTGTCGAGGTTGCTGGGTGACGAGTGGAGCCGCAGCCCGCTCTCACGCGTCAAGCTCTGGGAAGACCTCTGCAGCGTCGTCGGCGAGTTGAACGCGCTCATGCCACTGCTGGCGAGCGACTCCCCGGAGCACATCCAGGATCACGACCGCGTCGTATCGATGATCAAGAGCGACGGTGAGGCCACTCACATCATCGTGGTCAACTACGAGCGCCGGGAAGTCGAGACCATCGTCGAGATTCCGGACGTAGAGAACGCCGCTGCGGAGCATGTCTTCCGCGAAGGCGCCGAGACGATCGCCGAGGGCAAGCTCAGCCTATCGCTGGAGCCGCTCGAGGTGAGGGTGCTCCGCATCCAGCCCGTCTCCGCACAATGACCCAGCGCGCCTAACAGTTGCCTAACAGGCCCTGCGTGCACTCAAGGCGAGAGGGAGCGTTACCGCATGAGCCGGGCAGCACCATTCCTCATTCTCGCCGTGCTGGCAGTATCGTCCGTGGCATCCGCCGGTCCCGCCGCCGACCGCGCGTATGCGGATTCCGTCCTCGATGGATTGGTTGAGGAGGGAGTCCTGACACAGGCCCAAGCCGACCGAATCCGCGCCAAGGCGGAGCAAGCCGCCGGCGACGCGTCCGACAAGCCGGCGAAGCCGCAGTGGTATGACACCACGAAGGTCAGCGGGTACGGGCAGGTCCGCCATTACTTCAACCCAGACCAGAGCGATCCGGACAACGAGTTCGGCGTCCGCCGCGCGCGCATCAAGGTCGAATCCAGACCCGCCGATCGCACGAAGGTGCAACTGCAGCTGGGCCTGGATCGTGGCGACGTCACGGTCAAGGACGCGTGGCTGCAGTACGACTTCGATGACGACGGCGAGTACACCCTCAGGGCCGGACAGCAGAAGCTCCCGTGGGGCTACGAAATCCCCCAGTCATCCTCACGCCGCGGCCCGCTGGAGCGCGCGGCCATCACGGCCCGAGCGACGGGTGGCTCGCGCGACGTGGGTCTCGTCTTCTACTGGACAGACCCCGATGATGCCGAGTTGTTCAGTTACGCGAAGAAGAACGAGTGGGGCACGGGCGACTACGGGACGTTCTCACTTGGGGTGTATAACGGTCAGGGCCTGGCCGACGAGGTCAACGACCAAAAGCACATCAGCGCTCGCTTCACGAAGCCGTTCACCATCTGCGACGGCAATTACGCCGAGGCAGGCGCAAGCTACTACGGCGGCAGCTTCTACCCGGGATTGCCCATATGGAACTGGGCGCCCCGGCGTTGGCTGAGCAGTCAGCC
>CAZKUN010000143.1:0-20602 GCA_964555935.1 uncultured Armatimonadia bacterium
ACCAGCTTGCCCAGTTTCTTGCCAAGTGGTCTCAGGCAGACATCGTAGTTGCCGGCATCGTAGGTGTCCCAGGCGATCCACATCTTGCCGTCCGCGGCGACGGCGATGGATGGTTCCCAGTCGCTCGCAGGGCTGCGCGATACGCGCAGTTCCTTCCGCCACTTGTCGCCCACCAACCGGCGCGCGTAGATGTCGCCACGGCCGCTGCGCATCGACTGCCATACGACCGTCGCATCGCCATCCGCGTTGGAGGCGGCGCGGACGTTAAAATCGGCGTAGGGCGCGTCGCTAAGCTGCCTGACCTCGCCCGGAACGCCACCCGCAGACACCTCGGCCGCGTAGACCTCGAAGTTGCCGTCAGACTGTCCCGACCACGCCACGAGGACGCCATCGCCTCGCGCCGAGATCGCCGGCGAGTAGTGATCCCAGCACCCATCATCCAGCATCACCGGCTCAGACCACTCGCCTCCGACGGGCCAGCGCTTCACGTAGACCGCATCAGACTCAGCCCCGTCCCACTGGAGGTAGGCGGCCCATAGCGCGCCGTCGGCGGCGTGAGTGATGACGGGCCAATCGCTCTGTCGGTCCGGCTCGGTGATGCGCTCAGCCTCGATGGTACCCAGCAACGCGTTGGGGATCTCAGTGATCGGAACGCGCTTCCTTCCCTGGGCCTGCCCCTTCCGCCGAGGTCCATCCGGCGCTTGAGTGATGACGATGTTGCCGTCGAGTCGCTCGACGCCGCCCTCGCCGAGGTCACCGATGCGGAAATCGAAGTTGCCGCCCTTCGTCTCGACGCTGATGACCGCATCGGCCGACGCGTCAACGGTAATCCAAAGCCCCTTGCCGCCAGGCCTCACGTCCGGCTTGCCGGCGAGTGAGCGCCCGTAGACGAGGGTCCAGCTCTTGTCCGGATGGATCTTGTCGACGTTACCGGAATCGTTGACGACCTCGAGGATCTGTCCCTGGCTGATGGTCGCCTTGCCGCTCCAGTCCTGCAGTTTCAGCGGCGTCTTCACGCTCCACGCGATGTAGATCGTCTGCTTATTGCTCTCTTGAGCCGGGCAGAACGTCGCGGCGATCGCGAGCAGGGCACACCAGGTTGCGCGTTGCATGTCGATCCTCCCCGGAGATACGGGCGTGCACATCGGCGGCGTCTACGGCTTGCGGAAGAGCACGACGTTTGGCCTGGGGCACTGAGCGCTCCAACCGAAGCGCGCCGCGATCCACCGCATGACGTCCGGGCTGTAGAAGCAGATGTGCGTGTCATCGCGCGGGTAGTGCCAGTCCGCGAAGCCCGACCAGTCGTCCAGCATGGCGGTCATCACGCCCAGCACTCCCCCTGGCCGGAGCAACCCATCGAGCCGGTCGAACTCCTTCGCGGGATCGCGGAAGTGTTCCACCGTCTCCGTGCATGAGATGAAGTCGTACGATCGCTGCAGCGCCGACTCATCGGGCTGGAAGTAGAGGTCGTAGCCGCGCATGGTGAAGCCGGCGTCGTCGAGCAGGCCGCACAGCACGGGCGTCGGCCCGCTGCCGAAATCCAGGCCCTCCGCGCCCGGATCCAGCAGGGGGATAAGTTCGTCAGACAGGTTGCTCAGGAATTGCACGTAGCCCGCGTCATCGGCGCTGTTCTCATGCAGCTCGTAGCGGGCGCGCTCTTCACCGGGTGCGAGGAGGAACTCGTCCGGCACGAACACGAGCCCGCACATCCGGCAACGGTAGAAGTCGCGCGAGTGGAAGCCCTTCCCGCCTCGGTGCAGAAGCTCGGTCTTCCTCGAGTAGCACAGTCGGCAGGGCGGAGTCATTCGGTGTCAGGCGATCTCCCAAGCGCGTGGTCGACGGCGTCCGCGAGCGACATGGCACGACCGGCGTCCCAGTCATCCTGGCTCGAGTCTGCCTCACATGCCTCGCGAGCCAAGGCGATACGCCCGCCGGGGTCGGATCGTCCCGCCACCTCGCCCGCCTCACGAAGCGCCGCGACCGCCCCGAAAAGCTGGGCCGCGCGCGCGGAGTTACCGGCGCCCTGCGCAACAGCCGCGAATCGCGCGAGCAGGTCGCCAACCATGACCGGGTCATCGAGAGAGCGAGCGATCTCGAGCGACTCGCGGTATGCGTCCAGGGCTCCGTCCCAGTCGTCCAACGCGCGGCAGGCGTCGGCGAAACCCAGTTTCGACACGGCGATGCCCCGCGGATAGCCGACTTCGCGGAGGGGCCCGACGCAAGCCGCCCAGTAGGCTCTGGAGGCTTCGTGGTCGCCGCGAATAGTGGCGGCGCGAGCTAGGCCGCCGCGGGACCAACAGACGCCGCGCGGATCGCCAAGCTTGGTAAGCGTCTCTTCACCCTCGCTGAAGCACGCGTGCGCCTGTTCCGACTCCCCTTGGCGCAGCGCGACCTCGCCCAGGCTGTTCAGCGCCATGGCAGCGTCGCTTTGGTCGCCCGCGTCTCGGAAGAGGTCAAGGCTCTCGATGTAGCAAGCGCGGGCCTCCTCAATTCTCCCTTGCCCGAGCGCCACCCCTCCCAGCCGCGACAACCCGCCGGCGACTTCCCGATCATCACCGAGGGCGCGCCAGATGACCAGGCTCTCGTCCGTCAACGAGAGCGAGAGATCGTTATCCCCACGCGAGCCCGCGACCGTGGCGAGGCTCGTCAGCGATGCGGCTATGCCACGCTGATCGTCAACTTCGCGGGAGATGGCGAGGCTCTCCGCAGCATGCTCCCGCGCATCATCCAGGCGTTCCTCACCCCAGGCAATGTCGCCCAGGAGGCGCAATGCGCCCGCGACATCCCGCGGCTCGTCGGCGGCCCGGCTGAGTTTCAGCGCCTCCTCGCCCAGCGCCGCGGCGCGTGGATAGTCGACCTGCCGGTACGCGAACCGACCGGCAAAGAGCAGCGCCTTCGCGCGAATGCCCGCATCCAGAGCATCACCAAGCGCCAGCGTCTGCTCCAGGAGGTCGCGCCCCTCATTCCAGTGCCCACGCACGTACCAGAACTCGCCCAATGATGCGGCAAACCGACCGGCAATCGCGGAGTCGTTAGCGAGGGCCCAGCTCATCGCGGCGCGGAGGTTGTCCATCTCCAACTCCAGCGCCTCAAGCCACGCCCGCCGGCCCCGTCCGTACAGATGCGGGTGCGCCTCCTCGGCGCGTGTGAGGTAGTGCCCGGCGTGGCGCGCGGATATCTCGTCCAATTCGTCGGCTTCGACCAGACGCTCGCGGCCGTACTCTCGGAGCGACCCAAGCATCCGATATCGGGCCGCGCCCTCAGTCGGTTGGGCGACCTCCACCAGGGACTTGCGGCGCAAGCTGGACAGCCGCTCGATGACCTCGAACTCGTCAATCGGATCTCCGCCACATGCCTGCTCAGCAGCAGATAGACTGAACTCGCCGGCGAACACCGATAGCCGCCGAAACAGGACGCGCTCCGGCTCATCCAGGAGGTCGTGACTGGAGCTGATCGCAGCCTCCAACGTGCGGTGCCGGCCGGGAGCCGTGCGCGAGCCTTGCGTCAGCAGGCGGAAACGCTGGTCAAGGCGTTCGAGGATCTGGCCAGCGTCGAGGATGTCCAGCCGCGCTGCGGCCAACTCGATGGCAAGCGGGATGCCATCTAGCTGCCGGCACAGTTCTGCGATGTCGGCAGCGTTGCCCTGCGTGACGGCGAAGCCCTTCCGAACCGCGGCCGCGCGATCTACGAAGAGCTGCACGGCATCGTAGTCGCCCACGCTCCCCTCGGACTGCCCATCAGGGATCCCCAGCGGCGGGACGGGCCACCAAACCTCGCCAGGTATCCGGAGCGTCTCGCGACTAGTGGCTATGATGCGGAGATCGGGGCACCCGGCCATCAACGCGTCGACCAACTCGGCACAGGCCTCAACGAGGTGCTCGCAGTTATCGAGTATCAGTAGCGCGGTGCGGTGTCTCAGGTGCTCGACCAGCACCTCGGTGGCGCTTCGTCCCGGAGTCTCGTGCGCGCCCAGGGTCTCCGCGACGCTTCGAGGTATGCCCATCGCATCAGGTGCCGATTCAGCACTGGCAAACCACACGCCGTGCTCGAACTCGTCGAGGACGGTCTCCGCAACGTGCAACGCCAGACGGGTCTTGCCCGCGCCGCCCGGACCGGTCAGCGTGAGCAACCTGGTCTCTTCGAGCAGGCCTCGGATCTCGGCCAACTCATTCTCGCGACCGATGAATGTCGTCGTCTCGGCGGGGAGGTTGTTCGGCACCACATCCAGCGACCTCAGGGCGGCGAACTCGCTCGGGAGATCCGGGCGGGACAGTTGGACGATCCTCTCCGGGCGGCGGAGATCCCTGAGCCTGTGCTGACCGAGGTCGGTGAAGCTCGCCCCATCGGGAGGAGTATCGCGGACCAACTCGTAGGCTGCCTGCGACATGAGGATCTGCCCGCCGTGGCCTGAGCCCATCAATCGCGCGCAACGGTTCAGCGGGGCGCCGAAGTAGTCGCCGTCGCGCTCCTCAGCGACACCCACGTGCACCGCCATCCGCACGCGGACGGACACGCCGTCCTCCCACTGCTCCGAGCACAGCGCCAGCTGGGCTGAAAGGGCTGCGGCAGCCGCTCCGACGGCGTCCGCAAACACGGCGCAGACCGCATCGCCCACGGTCTTGAACACGCGCCCGCCGCGAGCCTCGATCTGCTCGCCGAGAATTTCGTAGTGACGTTCGACGATGCGCCCCGCCACCAGTGGGTACTCCTCCCAGAGGCGCGCGCTACCTTCGATGTCGGTGAAGAGGAACGTGACGGTCCCGCTCGGCAGATGCATTGCCACCCTCAGCCGATCCGGCGATATCGCTACCCAGTTGCTTTGGTGATCTCATGCAAGGTTGTTGCCGCCGGGAAGCAATACGCATGGTTTCGCCTGAGGAGGGGTGGGAGCCTTCACTCGAACTTGGGGCGCCAGAGGATGAGCTTGTACTCGCCGTCTATCTCCTTGAAGAACAGCTTCGTTCGGAGTTCCTGCACTTCGCCCGACCTGTCCACCACGCGTTCGCGGCCGAGGATGAGAATGCCAGGCTCCCTGCTGGGTTCATCGCCGTACTTGATCCAGCCGCCATCGGACTGCGGGTTCTCCCGGTACATCCCCCAGCGGCTCACCGCGAGCGGCGGAGGGTTGGGGGTGCGGAACGCGTAGTCCATCATCACCTGGCGCTCCGTCCAGCGCTCATGGATGCTCTCAACACTGCGCTTCGTGCGGTCCCGTATCTGCTCGGCGGTGAACTTGCCTTTGACCCCATACTTCAGCCCGGCGGCGAAATCACAGTGTCTGACGAACTGCTCACCATCGCCGCTCGCCCAGCCTGCTGCCATGCCCTCGAAGGCAGTGCGGAGGCGCTGTTTCTCGGAATCGGCCCAGTATTCCCAGATGGGGTCGATGGGCTTGCCATCGAACTTGGCGTTCGCGTCTCGGGGCACCCGGAACTCAGGAGGCGGCGGGCAGGCACCCGCGTCATGCATGATGGGATACGACTCGTAACGGGAGAACAGGGCCCCGTCGGGGTGATAGGCCAACTCGACGAGCTTCAACAACCGCTCGCCATCGGCCGACAGGTAGCCGCGTATTTCGATCGGAGACCATTCAGGATCGATAGGCAGTGGGCCGAGCGACAGCAGCATCTCGCCGCGGATCTCGACGAGGCGACAACGTTCGCCGTCAAGCGTGGCTTGTCGCTCGGAGACGCGCATGTCCCGGGCATACTCCATGGACACTCCGCCTAGAAAACTGCTCAGGCCGATTCTGCCGGTGTCATCAAGCGCTGCCACCTGGCTTCCCGGGGGCGGGCCTTGGTTCATCGTTACAGTTGGTGTTGTCCACCCGAGAGAGTATTCATCCTTGCCCGTGGCCTCGTTTTCGTGATGGGACCAAAACGCGTTCTGGCCAGCGTGGTGCAGGGACGTGTGCCTGGCGCCCGTACGTGGGTCGACGACTACTGAGTGACGATCGCCGCTCGGCATTGTCCAGGCCTCCTGCCTAGACACGGGCACACCCTCGGACCTATACCCCTGGCACACCAGGTACGTGGGGTGCTGCGCCGCAGCGGCCTGGACCTGGGCCAGCAAGAACTGCTCCGGCCGAGGCCATAGCGCGAGCGCGATTGCGGCGGCAGCGACGAGGGCGATGGACCACTTGGCGAGACGCACCGGCGTGCGGACCGGCGTGGTGTCTCCTAGCTCGATGAGAGGGCTCGACGTCTCGACGGCGGCCGGAGCGCTGACGGCTACCCTCGTAGAAAGGGCCGCCAATGAGGTCCACTCGTCGCGGCAGCCTCCGCATCCCGCGAAGTGCTCGGCGAGCGACACATCGTCGCCCGCCAACACCCTCCCCATCATCTGCCTCGCCTCGGCGCAGTTCATGGCAATGTCTCCTCTCCCAGATCCTCGCGCAGTCGCTTCAGCCCTCGATACAGTCGCGTCCAGACGGTGCTCGGCTTGGAGTCCAGCAGCGCGGCGATTTCGTCGCCGCTGAGGCCCTCATAGAAGCGGAGCACCACGGGCGCGCGGAGTCTCGAAGGCAACCGCGCCACCGCCTCGCGCACCGCGATCCGCTGGGCCTCGTCGGGCGCCACCTCGCTCACATCCACCTCACGCGCCACGTTCCTCTGCTTCGATGCCCGCATGGCCTTGCGGATCACGATGCGCCCCAGCCACGTGCCCAGAGACGCCTCGCCGCGGAACCGGCGCACCTGCCGATAGCCCTCGACCACCGCCTCCTGGACCACATCCTCGGCGTCTTCCGCCGAGGCCAGGAACCGACCGGCGAGCCGAAGCAGCGCGGGCTGGTGAGGACGCGCGGCCTCGACGAATGCACCTGCATCGCCCGAGCGGAGCCGCCGGACGAGCGAGTCGTCCGGCAGCGCGGTCGCCTCGGTTGTCGATTCGGGAGACGACATGTGCGGAGCCACCTCAATGTAGCGCGCGGTTGCCTTCAGGTACTTAGTGGCACTTCGGCTGGAGTTTTGCTCAGGCCTGCATAACGGCAGCGGCGTCGGGACTAAAGTCCCTCTTACAGGGATTGGGAGCGAGGAGAGGCGAGGGAGGCGAGGGTGGCCGGGCGAAGAGAGCCGGCGGACGGCTTGACAGGAGGCATCAGATGCCACGCACGGGTGATTACGAAGTCGGCGTGTACTACTTCCCGAACTACCATGTGGATCCGCGGAATGAGGCGGTGCATGGCCCGGGATGGACGGAGTGGGAGCTGGTCAAGACAGCGCGTCCGAGGTTTGAGGGGCATCGCCAGCCGCGCGTGCCGACGTGGGGGTATGTCGATGAGGCCGATCCGTCGGTCATGGAGATGAAGATCGACGCGGCGGCGGACCACGGCGTCGACTACTGGATCTTCGACTGGTACTGGTACAACGACGGCCCGTACCTGGAGCGCTGCCTGGAGCAAGGCTACCTCGGCGCGGCGAACAATGACCGGGTGAAGTTCTGCTGCATGTGGGCGAACCATGACTGGATGAACATCCACCCGGCCAAGTTTCGCGATCCGCGCACCGTGCTATACCCGGGACCCGTTACGCGCGAGACGTTCGAGACGCTGACGGAGCACGTGGTAGAGCGCTACTTCAAGCACCCGTCGCACTTCAACGTCGATGGCTGCCCTTATTTCTCGATCTATGACCTGACATCGCTGATGAAGGGCTTCGGAGGCGTGGATGGGACGCGCGCGGCGCTTGACTCGTTCCGCGCGAAGACGAAAGCGGCGGGCTTCCCGGATCTCAGTCTGAACGCGGTGGTGTGGGGGCGGCCGATTCTGCCAGGCGAAACCACGCCCGCCGATCCGGTGAAGCTGGTGACCGATCTCGGCTTCGATAGCTTCACGAGCTACGTCTGGATCCACCACGTGCCGCTCGACACGTTCCCGATCACCGACTTCAACCACGCGCGCGACCGGTATCTGGAGTACTGGACGGACGCCGAGGCGCGGTTCCCTCTCCCCTACTACCCGAACGTGAGCACCGGTTGGGACTCATCGCCGCGCACGGTGCAATCGGATGTCTACATGGATGTGGGATACCCGTTCATGGCGCTGATGGACAACAACACGCCGGAGCGTTTCCGCGAGGCGCTGGCGGTGACGAAAGCGCGCCTCGACGAGCGCGACGGCCCGAAGATCCTCAACATCAACGCCTGGAACGAGTGGACCGAGGGCGCCTACCTCGAGCCGGACGAGGAGAACGGGACGGCGCTACTGGAGGCGGTCCGGGATGTGTTCGGCGTGAGGTGAAGATGCGATGCTGGCCCTGGCACGAGCCGAGAAGCTCGTGCCAGGGAAGATGATCGGCAATGCGCGGCTATGACTACCGAATGTGCAGTATGTCCGCGTAGACCAGGCGCCGCTCCGTATTCGTCCGGGCCGCGGCGACAGGCGCGACGCGCATGACGGTGGTCCGCCTGGCGGCTCCACCATCGACGGTGTAACGTTCGTACTCCTTCACCACCAGCCGACAGCTCTCCGGATCTTGGCCGTCGGGGATCGTGACGTTACCCGTCCAGACCACGGTCGTATCGTTCAGCCGGCGCGATTCGAGCGGGAAGGTACCATCCTGCACGGGCGCCCACGCCAGCGGACCCGTAATGTTCGGCCGGCTGGCCTCCACCACGACCTCCATCTCACTGGGGCCGGAGCCAGCAGAGCTGCGCACATACGAAGAGCCCGTCACGCTGACCTGGAAGGCTCGCTTGTCGGTGGACGAGCCCGCCCACCCGGCGACGCGGTCGGGCGCCAGCTGCGCGAAGTCGGCGAGCAGGACGCGGCTGAGCTTGCAGTCCACCGTGTTGGTCTGAACGGACTTGGGCTGGTACCGCGCGAGGGCGAGCCGGACGAAGGGGTAGTACGCCGCGCCCGGATCGATCTCGATGTCGCAGAACCAGAGCTGGCGCATGGGATCGAACTGAACTTCATGCCCGACTACGGTCACTCTCTGGCCCGGCAACTCGTCCAGGAACAGCCCATTCTCGGTCGCGACGCCTCGGGCGAAGTCGCCTGGCGTCGGAGAGGACTTCATGCCGGATGCCTGCCAGATCGGGTCGGCGCCGGACTGAGTCACGTACGGCGCCAACTCATCGGAGACTGAACTGGCGGCGGCCGCTCGGACCGTGAGAAGACCTCGCGTCGGCTGTGGCGGCAGGACGACTCCCAGCAACTCGCCCGCCCCCGAACTGAACCAGGGCCGCTCGAGGTAGACGCGCAGTCCTCCACCCTTGCGTGTCCTCGACGTGCCGGCGCCAGACTGGTCCTCAGTCCAACCGAAGGTCGGTATTACGTAGAGGACCTTGGGCGCGGCCGGGCGAGCGGAGTTGAGCACGTCAATGGTGACAGGATCGGAGGTCCGCGTAATGACCTTGTCGCCCGACTCAATCTCCTCGTCTGTGAAGGGGAAGTACTCGCGGAAACGGGTCGTCGCGGTCGCCGTGTAAGTGACGCTGCGGTACTTGGTGTCGCCAAATTCGTGGCGGTGACCGAGGTCGATGCGGGTCATCAGACTCGGTGCCCGTGACATGAGCAGTGGCCGGCCGCCGACGCGGCGAACGGGGCCTACGTCCGCCGTCTCGGCGCGAGGCCGCACCACTCCCCGCCGGACGGCAGGCGCAACTTCCCGCACCGCCCCGGCGGGCGCGCGCCTGATCGTCGGCGCGGTGTCGCGCGGTTTGATGATCCCCGGACGCGCCGCCCCCGGAGTGGCTTTCGTCGGTGGCGATGCCCCGTCGCTCAACGTCAGCGTTTCGTCCTCAGGCTCAGCCGAGACCTCGGCTACGTGTGTCTTGCCGTTGATGATCTTCCAGACGGACTCGCCCAGTGGGTCAATCGGCTCTTCCCACTTGGCGTGGATGTCGACCTTGATCGTGCTCTTGCCGCTGATCGGGAACTTGTCTTGCAGCATCGCATACGTGTTACCGATCTCCTTCTCGGCCCACAGATGGTCGAATACCGGCCGGATCAGCGGCTGCTGCACGGCGTGGGTGAGAGTGAGCTTGCGGTAAGGCGTCAGCATCCAGTGGATGCCCTTGATCGCGCTCTCGCTGAGGATCTTGAGCTGAGCGTTCTTGTCAGGCGTGACCCGCGCGCGAGCCTGGGCTTTGGGTAGATCCTTCGGGTTATACATATCCTTGCGGAGTTGCTTCATCTCGGGTTGGGAGAGGCGAAGCTGCTTCACTGACGGCGCCATGACACCGTCGATGGCCCATTGCCAGACGCCCATCCTTGCGACCTCGGGCTCGTTAACGTAGCTGCTGACCCAGACCTCGGCGACATCCGCCTTGCCGATCGCCAGGCTGAGCAGGCGACGCGCTTCGTCATATTGAGGCTCCGCGTCACCTCCGCCATTCGGCTCGAGAATGCGGATCCTGAACGGCCGGGTGTCGGGCCAATCTCCATCGTAGGCGACCTTGAAGACGGAATCCTCTGGCCCCGGCGCAACGTCGATCTCGACGGACCGAATCGAGGCGCCCACGGCGATCGGATCGGGCAAATACGGCAACTGCAACTGGTCAGTGTCGTGGAACTTCTCGAGCGTTCCGTCGTTGTCGGTGAGCATCTGGTACGTGCCGGCGTCGCCCTGCATCCCACCACCGGGCCTGTCGAACTTCCCATGCATCTCGGCCATCTGCTGGGATGTCTGCGGCGGGGCGATGTGGCGTTGGGTCTGCTCGGGCGAGGGAACGGAGTCCTTCGCCTGCGTATCGTTGTAGCTACGGATGACCAAGTGCTCCAGCGTCTCGCCAGGCGAATCATCAGCCGATGTCCGCAGGACGATTGCCGGCGTGGGAACGGGCTCCTGGCGAACGTACTCAACCGCATCGGATGCGGATGTCGCATCGGTCACGGTCGGAGGGACGCTATTGCCGGCGAGATCTACCACGCGGGCCCGGACGCGATAGGAGTGACCGAACCTGAGTTTAGGCAGCGAGCCTGGCTTCGGGGTGAACGTCGTCTCCAGTCCGAACTTGGCCGTCTGGGCTTGCGGGACCCCATCAGCCTCCACTGGCCTGCCGGGACGCTTGCCACACAGGCTCCACCCTTCCCAACGGAACATCGATTCGTGCATGGACAGATCGTTGGTGGCGTCATCCGTCGTCTCCGTCGCGGCGCTGCTCACCCAGCCCTCGTCGGCGAACGCCAGGGAGCGGTTCACGCCCTGAGCACCGTTGACGAACTGGTACTCGCCCATCCGCTCGCATAGCGAGCGCCACGTGCCCGTATCCTCGTCCATGGCATCGATTCGATACCCTCGCGTGAGATCCTCGGCCCACATTTCGGGGGCGCTCTCATCCGGCCGGGACCTTTGGATGGAGTTCTGCAGCGCCACGACGCGCGGCATGATGGTCACCACGAACTCATGGGCGCGATTCGCCCTGGCAACCCAGATACCGGCGGACCGAAGCGCCGGTAGCGACGCGTCGGTTTCCTCGGTGACGTTCTCCACGTCCTCGGCGAGGCCGAGGGTCTTGATGGCGGCGCCGTCCACATCCACTTGCCCGACCTCGAATCTGGTCTCGTCGTCAAACTTGAGCATGCCGTCGCGAATGTCGGAGCCCTTCTGCGAGGCTGCTATGAATTGGTTTCCCTCGAGGAGGTAGTGGGTCCTTGGATACGTGCTCGTCGTCGGCATCTCGGCGTCCCAATCCACGGACACGGATACCGTCCCGCCGGCGGCGGCACTGACCGGCACCTCAAGGTCGACGACCAGGCCCAGCACACGCATGACGGCTGGGTACTGCCCGAGCGAGGAAACGATGCCGTGGAAGTCGATGTCCGGCGCGACCACGGGCTTGCGGGGGGGGCGTACCTTGTCGACACTCAGGCGCCTGTGGAAATCGTCGACCAGGTGGAAATCGACCTCTCTCTGGTTGGCCCTGGTGTTCAGGCGAGGACCCGCGACAGCACGCGTGGGAATCGTTGGTTTCAGCGAGGTCGGGTCGATGATCCTCGGGCGAAAGACGGCCTTGCCGGGCGCGGTCCGAAGGTGGCTATCGACGTCGCTTCTGAGTTCCATCCTGCGCTGCGCGGGAAGCGCGACGTCAGCGACGAGTTTGTGGACCGAGAGATCGCGGGCCTGCTCGGGGACGATCCTGGGCACTACCGTGGGCGTCTCGACAGCCGTTCCTTGGTATACCTGCTTGATGTGAGTCAGGACGTTCCCCACGGGGTAGCTGCGGATCGGCCGGGTCCCAATATCGGGGAACTCCCATGGCTCGACGTAGGTCTGCGCCTCAAACATTGCTCCCCACAACTCGGAGGCTTGCGCCGCGTCAGCGGGCACGACCCGCCTGGCCTCAACGGGCAACCCATTGCCGAACTTGACCGAGAACGTGGCGGCCGCCATCTTGGCCGGCCAGTCGCGGAAGTCCGGGAACTGGTTCAGCCGAGGCGTGGGCAAACCCTCGTCGGTCTGCAGCCGAGGCGCCACGAATACGCTGAGCCTCAGCGACGCCCCGATCTTCCCAACCCCGTTGGGTAGCGCAGTCCAGATGATGCTTTGTTTCTTCATCTAAGTTGCCCCCTATCAGGCAAACGCGCCGCAGTAACTGGCCCAGTCATCGGCAGTGATTGCGTCGGCGATCTTGGGTGCGAGAACCGGCTTCTGGCCGCGGAGTTGCGCGAGCTGCTGGACGTCCATCAGCGCCGCGAACCGTTGGTCATCCAGTCGAGCGTTCCCGCCGCCGGATCCGGCGAACTCGCGCTCGACGGTCATCGAGACCGACTTGCTGAAGAAGAGGATCTCAATCTCAACCGTGAGCTTCGCCTGGCCGTAGCAGCGGTTGGTGGCGGACTCGTAATTCAGGCTGAGGTAGAACTCGCACGAGATGGTGATGATCCCCAAAATGCTGAGGTGCCCGCCACATCGCACGTAGCCACTCAGCGACGTATTGCCGTCTTCGATCTTGAGGTAGATCCCGGCCATGAGGTGCGCGCCGCCGCTTGCGACACCAATGTCGAGTTCGAAGTTGGCACCGAACTCGAAGCTCGCCTCCAACTTATCGAGGCCGTCGGGCAGCAACTCGATCGCGAAGAACCCGCCGCCGCCGAAGATGCTCACGGTGAGGATGAATGGGTTGTTGCGCTCACAGAACGCGAACCTGAACCGGAGCGGATCCCCGGTGAACGGCAACGTCAGTCCGATCGAGAGGCTGATGTTCTTAATGCTCATCACGCCGACGGCAATGGTGGGAATCGCGAGCGTGTAACCGATATACACGCCGGTCGGCGTGACGTCGATGGAGAGGCCGGGGACCAACTCGCTGAGGGCATCCTGCAGCGCGTTGACGAACTCGAGCGGCCCGGCGAACTCCACCTTCTTGATGTCGACTTCGACGTCGGGTTTCTGCCCGGTCTTGGCGGTGAACTTGAGCTTGCGGAACTTGATGACCAACGCGATAATGTCGAGGGTGAAGTTCTGCAGGTGGGCGTAGCTGTCAAACGCCGGCTCGATGACAGTGTCGGTGAGATCGGTGTCGAGTTGGGCCCACAACTCAAACTTCGCGTTCGCCCCTTCGCATTCGGGGGTGAAGCCGGCGAAAGCTGTGAGTTCTGGCTTCCATGAGTAGGTGGCGGTGACTCGGGTGGGTACCTGCCATTGGTCCTTCTCGTAGGCGATGGTCAGGCCCGGGACCTCGTTGTCGCCGAAGACGCCTGCAATGATGTCCCAAAGGTCGACGGCGCCGAGGAGCTTGGCTCCGGCATTCTTGAAGAACTCCTCGGGGTTGAAGATGCCCGTGGCGATGTCCCCGACGCCGCCGCCGACGGGACCGAACTTCACGCTGAGCACAGTAATTGAGAAGTCGGGCGACATCAGGCCGCCCGACTTGTCATTTGGGAATCCCAACCCAGGCGCGTCGAGCAGCTCGGCGTAGACCGAGCCCATGTTCGCGGCTGCGTCCCAGGCATCGTCGACGTAGGTGTCACCGATCCTGACCCTCGTCGCCGTGTTCTGACCGGCGATCTGAACGACGGCGGGAATGCGAACCGCCGCCTCCTCCACAGTCGGGTAGAACCGGGGCTGGCTGATGGCAGACAGGTCCAGGTCGGTGTGCGCGTTGGTCTCGTCGACCTCGGCGCCCCAGGTCACGCTCTCGGTCTCTAGAGTTGTGTCGCCAGGCTTCGCACGAGTGGTGTCGGCATACGCGACGTTCTGCCCGAATAGCTCTCGTTTGCGCCGAGAGCCCCCCTCCCCGAGGTAGGCCGTCCTGACCTTCGTCATGGAAGCGGCTTCGTATGCCAGCCCGCCTGCGGCCGTCACGAAGATGACGGGAGTGGTGAACTCGCTCTGCTCGCCGTCCCAGTCCTCACCGATCATGCTAAACGCGAAGTCCTTCTGCTCAACGATCGGCCAGAAGCAATCGCTCGCCTTCTTTCCCACGCCCGCGACCTGTATCTGCGGGTCGAGGTTGGGAGAGATGAGCGTTGTGAGGACCACTCGGCGGAACGGCATCCTTCGACCGTCTTTCACTTGGCCTACGGCCGGGTACATCTTCTCAGGTTCGCGCACGACGATGAACTGGCGCTGCCTCAGAACGGCCACGCTGTTACCGCCGCCGGTGGTCTCGAACTTCCGCTCAGTCACCTTCACCAGGGAGACCCGGTGCCCGAACGGGAAGAGGTATCCCTTCTCGACGACTTTCACGTACTGGTCGCGGCCCTGGGTCGCCCGGTGGACCCATTCTTCCCGCGACAGGTCCTTGTTGTATTTGCTGGGAAGCTCCGGGCCGTAGCGCACATCCATCCAGGCGCCCAAGCTCGTCAGCATGAGTTTGCTTGCATGCGCCGCCCGGTCGGTGCACTCCGGGATCCGGAAATCCGACATCAGCCAGACGAACTCGTTGCGGTCCAGCCCATTGAGCGACATCAGGAGATTGGGGTCATTGTCGACGGCGTCCGCGAACGTCGCCTTGTAGTCGGGTGACCAGATCGCCCGGATGGTGCGGTCGCGGTTGCGCGCCTGGTTGGGCGGCACCACCTGGAGGACGCGCCAGACGTTCTCCTCCTTGCCGTAGGCGTACTGGTACTCCCATGTCTTCCCGCCGGCCCCCCTGACGCCAAGGCGCGTGTGCCACAGCTCGGTGCGGTCATTGTGCGTGACCTCTTCGGTTGCGTGCACCCAACCGGACGAGGCGTGTGGTGAAATGATCAGACGATAGGGCGCTTCGATCGCGGTCTCGTGTCGCTCCGGGGCGACAGGCTTGAGGAGTCGAAGCAAGTTAGCCGCGGGAAGGGTGGCCATCGCTCGGCCTGCCGCCACGACGGCCGCGGGCGGCTTGCGGCGCGCATCGGGCGCCAGTCTGGGTGGGGCGGTCGTGCCGATGGTCAGACGCCCGCCTCCGGCGGCAGGACTGAGCTTCGGGATGACGGTCGGCTTGCGCCCGCCGGTGGGACGCACCCGCATCGCCCGTTTCGGGGCGGGAAGTGCGAGCGCTGTCGGCGCGACCGAGAGCTTCATCGTGGACCAGTCGAGCAGGCTCTCCAAGGTGTACGGTAGCGAATTCTTATCCTTGGGCAGCTCGAACGAGAGTCGACTCGGCCCTGACATTCTGGTGATCGACGGGAGCGTCAGCGGCTCGAGGCTATTCTCCATCTCCCAGAACGCCTGCTCGCTTATGTGCTGAGGCGGGAAGTGGACGACGACATACGCGGGCTTGTCCTCATCGATGCGTTGCAGTTTGGGGACCTTCGGCGCCTCGGTCGATAGTTGCAGATTGATGAACTGGAATCCCAGGGACAGAAAGTCCGCTGTCCGCAATACCGGGAGCACAATCACAGACAGGTCAAGCCGGGCGATGGTGATGCCCGGGCGGATGAGGACCTCGTTGCCGCCGGGTCGGAGCCGGATGTTGCCGCGGCCCGGCGTCAGCTCGACGTCCCCACGGGGCTGAATCCGGACGCCCGGCCGGAGGGTAGGCTTGGTGTCGTCGGCCTCTTCGTCATCATCGTCTTTGGGGACGACGATTGGCACTCGAGGGATCTGCCGGCGCTGCGCGATCCGTTCTTCATTCGTCACCAGCTCGATAGTCGTTCCTTCTGGCGCGAGCATCGAGTCGACCACCGCATCGGCCAGTGGCGCCGTGACGCTCAGCAGTGCCGGCGCGCATGTCACCGCGCGCGAGCCGTTCGTTCCGGCGACCTCAAAGCGCGCTGCGCTAGAGTGCCCCAACTCCAGACTCAATCCGTCAGCGTGCAGTAGCACGGGCTTGGAGGCAAAGTCGGCGATCAGCACGGATTCGTCCGCCGCCACCGCGTAGCGAGCGTTCGACAGGGGGATCGAGATCGGCTCGCCTGCGTCATCGACGAGTGTCCCGCCCGGCCGGAAGCTCAGCCGTGTGCCACGGCCGCTCGCTACGAGCGCGCGCGCCGTCTCAGATGCCTCAATCTCAATGCTGTCGAACGCGCTGCCCTCGGGCACGATCCGCGAGGCGTCGCCCGTGGCAAGCGCTTCGACCGGCGACCAGTCCTCGTCACCGCGCTCCAGGGCAACCAACGTGCGGAGTTCGGGCTTGTCGGCGAGAAGGCTGTCCGCTTCGGGGGCCATCAACGACACCGTGACGCCGTCGGCCGACATCGCGGTACCCGCCGCGGCGAGCATCGCGACGCGCGTTCCGGCTAGCCGCAGACGCCAGTCGGGCGTGAACTCAGCCTCCGCCGCGCCTGTCGCCTCCAGAGCCGATCCGTTGCCAAGAACGCACATTGGCCCGCGCGCTTCGACCGCTGATCGTGCAGGCTCGTCGCCCGCCAGCCAGCGTTCAAGAGAGACCTTCGAGTGGAAGCCGTCCAGCCCAAGCTTGAGGTCCATCGTCGCGCCGAAGGCATCCTTCGTGATCGTCGCCGTGAAGTCCGCGGGAATCTCGGTCCCGGGATACTTGGCGCCGGTCAGCTCGACGAGCATCCCCTGCGCGAGTTCTTCGGTGCGAAGCTTGGGCGCGCCGGCGAAGCGAGCGACATCGACCGTCCACCGCACTTCCTCACCCAGCCGGAAAACCGCTCGCCCCGGCGTCGTATCGATCCCCAAAGGCTCGCGCGTGCTCGCAGCGATGGCTCGACTGGCAGGTGGCAGCGTAACCGCTGCTACACCAGCGATGCCAAGCATCTCTCGGCGCGACACGGAGACCTTGGAGGATTCGTCAGTGAGTTCGGCAAGCGTGGGGGCACGGCGTTGAGGCTTCGGCAGAATCCGACGGCGCAGGGCATGAAGGTCGAGAATCGTCGACCGCATGGCTTCTCTCCGGGGAATCCGCGACATTACGTATTCAGATGAATTGCTCTTCGATCATTTGCAGACAACATCCTTCTAGGGATCCGAGATACCTATCACGGGCACAGGGGAACTAACCCCGGGAACCGTGAGGCAGAGGGCCAAACCGGGCTCGGATCCACAGACGATCGACCATCGCGCTCAGCGGAAGTGCGCCCGGTACTTCGCCATCGCCACGCAGATCGCTTCGATGGTCTCGAGGGGAACATCCGGACCACACGAGGCGGAGAGGTACAGGCCGCCCTCTGGCGAGCCGAGGGTCTCCACTGCCTCGCGGATGTGTCCGTCGATATCGTCGGGGCTACAGAACGGGAAGAGCTGGCGGTCAAGGTCGAGATCGACGCATACCTTGCCCTTGCAGATCTCAGCAGTCCGCTGAAGCCCGTTGGCCCGGATCTGCAGGTTGATGACATTCACGCCGCACTCGACGAGATCCATGATGACGGGGATGGTGTGCCCATCGGTGTGCATGTAGACCTTGCTGCCGGCGTCGCGTGCCATGCCGTAGAGCTTTGCGTAGCATGGCTTGAGGTACTTGACCCACTTCTCATGGCTGATCGCCAGCCGGTCCTGCATACCGAGATCGTCGCCGAAGTACATGACGGACTGCGGGTTCTCCAGCCGGGGGGCGAGTTCACCGACGTTGTATCCGAGGACGGTGTCGATGAGCATCTGGAGTTCGGGTGGCTCTTCGGCGAAGTCGATCATGAGTTCTTCGAAGCCGCGAAGATCAGCCAGCCGGAGCCACATGAAACCATGGGGCATCCCGCCGCCGGGCGCGGGCATTTCCAGGTTGCGCACGTCCTCACGGGTGGGCACGGGGTGCTTCGTGACGATCGCCTCGGCGCCGTGGGCGACGTTCTCCCACACGCATCCCCAGAAGTCCACGTGCCGACCCTCGCCATACGTCGGCGACCAGATGGCGTCATAGTCGCGATCTTCGGGCTGATCCCCACCGAACAGGACCGGATGACGCGCGACGAGAGCGTCCAGGTCGTCGCGGTACTTCATCCAAGTGGCCGGTAGGAAAGTCTAATATACTAAAAGCAATAAATATGCTACCATGGTCTCGGATCATGCGAAGGGACAACCGAGAATGGAAACGGCGTTCATCTACTGTCGCGTAAGCACAGAGGAGCAAACCGGCGAAGGGCACTATTCCCTCTCGCTGCAGGAGCAGCGTTGCCGCGACTACGCGAAGTCCAAGGACTGGCGCGTTGCCAAGGTCCGTAAAGACGTCGGCAGCGGGCGTGATGATGATCGCAATGGCTTCCAGGAGTTGCTGAGGGACATTGAGTCCGGTAACATCGACAACGTGGTCGTCTACCGCCTCGACCGACTCTCCCGGAATGTGCGCGACGTGTACGGTTTCCTTGAAATGACTCGCGAGGCCGACGTCGGTTTCGTAAGCACCAGCGAGTCATTCGACACCACTACAGCGATGGGTCGAGCCATGCTTGGTGTGGCGGCGGTTTTCGCGCAACTCACACGCGAAATGATCGCGGAGAATGTCCGCGATGGCCTGGCAAGAAGGGCACAGGCAGGGAAGTACAACGGCCCGAAGCATGTCCCCCCATTGGGCTATGACTACTCGAGTGAGGCCGATAGACTCGTGGTGAACGCCCGCGAGGCCTCCGTGGTCCGGCGCATCTACGATCTATACGCTCGTCAGAAACTGGGGCTCGCCAAGATCTGCCGCAACCTCCGCGACGCAGGGATCAGGGGGAAGTTGGGCGGTACGCTCGCGCCCACGGGAGTAAGGAACATCCTGCGTTCGCCGATCTACATAGGCCAGGTTCGATGCGGCTCCAGTTACACGGCAGGCGACCATAACGCGATTATCGACGGACCGTTGTTTGCCGAAGCGCAAGACTTGGCGACATCGCGAACGCAGTTAGCGCCCCGTTGCCAGCAACACCAGCACATCCTGGCGGGTCTGGCTCGCTGCGGGGTGTGCGGTGATCGCCTATATGTCCACATGACAAGTAGCCATCGACGGGCCGACGGGACCGGGCGACACCGCTATCGCAACTACATGCACCGGGCCGACTTGGGCAGTACGTGCTCGGAGTTCACCAAGAGTGCAGATCGACTCGAGCAAGTGGTAATTGACGAGGTTCGAGTCATCGCGGCTCGGCCGGATTTTCAGAAGGACGCGTTCGCCGAAGCCGAGAGACAAGTGCAGGAGGACGCCCCGGACTTCCGCGCTGAACGTGCAGCCCTCGAGACGAGACTCACGGAACTGGGGCGAGCGTTCGACCAGTGGGCCGAACGACTTGACCAAGGGAAGATCCGCCAAGACCAGTTTGACCGACGCAATGCAGCATTGCTGAAGGAACGCGATGGCATTGAGGACCGCCTCGCCGAACTCGAAGCACAGGAGGCCAAAGCCGAAAGCATCGAAGTCGGCATCGAGCAGGTCCGTGTGGCGCTGCAGGACTTCGACCGCGTGTGGGACGCCATGACGATTGACGAGCAACGCGAAATGATCCGCAGTCTCGTCGAGTACCTCAAGGTGTGGAAGGAGCGAGCAGAACTGAAGCTGCTGTTCATGCCGCCAATCGAGATCTCCGTCAAGTTCAAGAGGGGGCCTGCTAAGAAGAGCGCAAAGGCAAGCTGATGTAGCTGTGTGGGACTGCCGCCGCTGAGGACGCATATGCAGCCGAGACGCCGCCAAACCCGATGCGCGGCGGCCAGCCAAGGGAGCATCGTAGTGTTACTGGATCACATGGCACGTCTCGACCCTGTCGGAGCCGTCAGGACCTGGCACACGGTTCACCGCTGGCGGTCCGCCCGCAGCATTGGAGTGGCGCTCAACGAGGCGCTTGCCGATCTTGACGTTGACGAACACCGTGACGAGCTTGTCGAGCTGGGCTTCCCAGAAGGCATCTTCGCCACAGTCCGCGCCGACCGCGACGTGCACGGCAAGCCCAAGGCAAGTAACAAAGCGGCGCTACAACGTATACTGACCGACTTTCCTCCGCCACCCCGCTGGTGCTTCGAGGCGGTGGCCAACATCGATGCTAACGACGCCGAGCACATTCTCCACCTGTCCGGGTTCGACTACGGCGCTCCGTGGCAGCCGCACGACGGGTTGACGGGTCGAGTCCCCCCTGAGGAGATAGCGCGTCTCGCAGACGACGTCGGACTGGTGCGGGAGATCGGGTTACAGATTGCCGACGATCCGCGCGCGGTGAAGCTGGAGAAACACGATATCGCGCGCGTCCGCTACCTGGCAAGATCTGACCATTGGTTGGCCCTGTCCGGCACACCCAGGATACCCCTCGTTGAGCTGCCCCCGATGGCCCCGTTTCGCGGCGGGCCTTTGGCACCCATTCCCCTGGTAG
>CAZKUN010000143.1:20612-23192 GCA_964555935.1 uncultured Armatimonadia bacterium
ACCCGCCGACTACATACGCTGTCTTCGACCGCAACTGGATCGTCGGGCGGGCGATGAAGTACGCAATAGACTTGTGCCACCCCACGGAGAGCGGCCATCTGAGACGGTGCTGCCAGCCCGTTGGGGAGGTAGCGTACCTGGACCATCTTCTAAACGAAGGTGGCTCGCCACCGAGTTGCGGGAGACTGTACGTGGCCGACAGGTCGGATACGAACTGCTGTCAACGGCCAGCGTGTCAAGAGATGCAAGTGTTGCTCGGCAAACCACACGTCATCAAGAAGAAGCGGAAGACCCGTGCGAAGACCCTCGCACAACGCGTCTGGCAGCGCGCCCCCGTGCGCGAGCGTTTCCAGAATCTGTGGAAGCAGGCAGACCGCGACATTCAGGCCTTCAAAGCGCTCATCGACGGCCGTAGCAAGTGATGTTCCCCCGCACATCTTCGGCCTCTTTTTGCCCTGTACATTAAGTGCCGGATAAGATCCATGCGGCCCATGCTCCCTTCCGGGGAATACGCGGAATAGGATGGTAGGGAGCGACGAGCCGTAGACGCAAAACAGTCGTATCAACCCCCACCGTAACGTCTTCCATCCCGCCTCGATCTGAGGCCAAGGCCCCGTGGCCACGCTCCCGGTCACGGGGCTATTTGTGTCTGCTCAGGAGCGAATTCAGCAGTGGCGACCAGAGATCGGGTGGCAGACAATCAGCGGGTGAAGTCGCGGGGCGAACGCAAGCGCCGCGCCGCCAAGCCTGCCGCGCCGCCGCTCGCACCAGAACGTCGCTGGACAGCCGCCGCCCGCATTTTCGCCAGAGCCGCGCGCCGAGTGGCAGCGCAGGACGCCGAGCGTGGACCTGAGTCGGCCAACGCGCCATCCCCCTCCGCCGGAGGTGGCTCCTGATGGCATGGGTCCGCACCACAAAACAGCACCCCTGTCCGATCTGCGTCGATAGCCAAGGCAAGTCGCAGCACGGCTGGTGCATGTTGAGCGACGACGGCGCGACCGCGGTCTGTATGCGCGTCGAGTCTGACGAGCCCGCTAAATGGGCGCACGAGACATACGGTTGCGGCTGGCTCCATCGCCTCGGCGACGCGCCCGCTGGTAGCAAACGAGCACCGCGCCCGCGCGTCTCGAAGCCCACGACCCCAATCGCCGATCTCGCCACCCGTGACCGCGTCTATAGGAAGCTCATCACGGCACTGCAGCCGGGCAAGAAGCAGCACTCCGAGGACCTGAAGCGCCGGGGCATCGCTGATCTGAAAAGCTGGGCAAGCTGGCCTGGCAAGTTGCCCAGCAGCTGGCGAGAGAAGACCAAAGGCGTTCCTGGTTTCCACGATGGCGGCAAGCGCGCCTGGCCGACGAGTACCGGCTACCTGATCCCCGTTCGTGATGCAAACGGAAGAGTGCGAGGGCTCCTCCTGCGTCGGGATGGCGACGCGAAGCCTAAGTATCTCTGGTTCAGCAGCGGCCCCAATGACGCAGAGGATGCTGCCAAGATCGACCCGCCGCTGCACCATGTCCCGTGGGACACGCCGGAGATCCTCATCACCGAAGGAGCCCTAAAGGCCGAGGTCGCATCCAAGCGGCTTGAGATCTACAGCATTGGGCTGCCGGGCCTGTTCTGGAGCCGGGACTTCGCGGCGGAGATTCGAAAGCGTGAGCCCGAGGAGATCATCTGGGCACCGGACGCCGATACGTGGCCCGAACTGGGGATCGACAACGAAGTACAACAACGCCAAGCGAACAACGTACTCAGCAACCTCCTTGATGCGGGTTTCAACGTCCGGGTGGCACGGTGGCCGGTGAAGATCGGCAAGGATGGCAAGCCGCATCCGAAGGGCATCGATGACGTGGAGGACGTTGACAGCATCGAGTACTGGCCGCCGGACTCGCTCCCGCCGCCGCCGGGAGGGTCGGACCACGGAGTTGACCCAACTGGTCCAAGCTCCAGCAGTCCAGATGGCGGGGCTGGCAGCGGCTCCAATGGTGGCTCCGGAGGCGACTCTAATGGAGGCTCCGATGGCGTTTCCGGCGAGCCGGACGACACAATCATCCACACCGATTATGAAGCCATCGGGAATGAGATCGAGTCGATAACGTGGGCCTGGCAGGGCTGGTTGCCAAATGGCGTTCTGGTGATTCTCGGCGGCGAAGAAGAAACGGGCAAGAGCGCCCTCGGGCTGGCGATGGCGGGAAGCGTTAGTTGCGGCTGGAATTGGCCTGACACACAACCTGGGCCTGCCACTCGACGAGTGGTCATCTGGCTCGATGGTGAGGGCGTGGAAGCGCAGGTCGTGGATCGCGTGAAGCGGTGGGGGCTGAACGGCAAGATGCTGGTGACGTTGGGCGAGGCCAGCGATAGGGCTACTTACTTCATAAACGACGAATCCACGCAGGAAGCTATCGAGCAATTAGCGCGGCAGAAGGACGCTGGCTTGATCGTAATCGACTCACTGTCTGCCTGCCTGCAGGGCGATGAGAATTCCAGCGAAATGCGAGCCGTTCTGGTCGAGTGGGCACGGATGGCATCTCGCTTGGGCATCCCCATCGTCTTCATCCATCACGCCCGGAAGCGGGGCCAGTT
>CAZKUN010000143.1:23202-23532 GCA_964555935.1 uncultured Armatimonadia bacterium
AGCGGCGAATTCAGTTCGCAACGGCTCCGGGGCTCATCCACAATCAGTCAGCTTGCGCGGGTCATCATGGGCGTTGACAAGCCCGACGTGTCCTCTGATGACCGGCGGCTGATCGTGACGAAGATGTCCTTCGCGAAGACCAAGCCCAAGCCACTTGGCTTCGTGGAGGAGGACGATGGGTTGAGGTTCGGCGACGCGCCGTCTCCGCCTCAAAGCGAGACGCAAATCGGCACTGCGATTGCGCTGCTCCGGGAGTTGCTCGCACCGGGTCCACAGCCCTCGAGTGACGTCACTGACGCATGTGAAGCGGCTGGGCTATCGAGCGCGACC
>CAZKUN010000144.1:0-23269 GCA_964555935.1 uncultured Armatimonadia bacterium
ATTCCGGTCCGGCACGCTGAGATCTTACGATCTGCAAGGCGAGTTGCTGTGGCGGGCGCCGGGTGAGGGCATCACGTACGTCTCCACCATCGACATTGCCGATCTGGACGGCGATGGCCGGGCTGAGATCGTCCTGAAAGCGGGGAACCCAGGGATCCACGCCCCCGCGATCGCCGTGCTGGATGCCGAGCGTGGGGAGCTTCGATGCGCGATTCCCTACCAGTCCGGCGCGTACGGGACCCGGTTCCGGCTGGAGAAGGTGCTGCCCGACGCGCGCGGCCGGCAGATCATCATGGTCAACTCGCAGGCGGTGGACGTGACGTCCGGCAAACCGGGCGCGCTGGGCGGCGCGACCCTCTGGTCGTTCGAGGAGGGTCTGGACAGTCCCCGCCAATGCTGGTCTTTCGAGCCCGCCGAGGACGCTAACCATCCCTTCGAGTTCCTGGCGTTCATGTCATTGCCCGTGCAGGGCAGGCAGAGCCTCCTCATCAGTAGCTGGTCCTCCCTGCACGTGGTCGACCTGGTCACTGGCGAATGCACTCAGGCCCTGAGCTGGATGCCTGAGGAGGGGGTCAACAGGCGACACTACGGGTGGAACGAGATTGCGGACCTGGACGGGGACGGCGACCTGGATTACGCGTGCCTGACGGGGTACCGTCGAGTTGATGTCATCCGCAACGAGGACGGGCGGTTCGTGCTCGGCTGGACGAAGGGATGGGCTAAGAAGACCGTCGTTGAGCAGCAGATCCGATACGCCCGCTGGCCAGCCAGCGACGTGGACGGCGATGGCGTTAGGGAGATCATCTTCTCGGTCTTCAACGAGGACGATTCAGGAACGTGGAAGCTGTACTGCATGGATAGCGCCACCGGCCTTCCCAAGGCCACGTTCGCCGACCTGATTCCCCGGTCCGTGGTGGACCTGGACGGTGACGGCGGGGTCGAGATTATCGCCTCTCGGCACGCGGGCGTCGATTACGAGACGTGGGATGGCGTGGAACTGCTCCGGTGGAGCGATGGACAGGCGCGGCGCTTGGAGATCGAGGGCGCCACCGGGCTGAGTACTCGAGCGCCGGAACTCCCGCCGACGGTCGATGTGACGAACCGCTCGGGGTTCTACGATGAGGAGGTCGTGAGCCAAGGGCATCTGGCCTGGGTGGAGTTTGGAGATGCGGTGAGGGCCATTACGCTGGATGCCGATGGCGAGATTGCGATCCTCGACGAACCCTTGCCGCCGGAGGCCCTGGCGGCGGAGCCGGACCTCGACACGATCCCCAACGACGGAGGTACGCCGCCCACGCCTTTGCTTGTGGCCGACGTCGACGCGGACGGGAGGAATGAGATCGTCCTAGGCGGGACGCACTCCTGGTATTACTTCGTCGGCGAGGCCATTCCCGCGAGGAACCCAGCGCCGGTGTTGGAGTTGCGGGACGGCACGTTGGCTGCGGACGGCACGTTGCCGGGGCTCTGTCCGCCGGTTGTCCAAGACCTGGATGGCGATGGCGTCAGCGAGATCGTGGTGGCAGACCGCGACGCTGAGCAGCGCGTGGTCATCGGTGTGCTGGACACGAGATCGGGAGAGTATCTCTGGCAGCGCTCTCTGCCGGGGACGGACCTGCCCGGATTCACGAGGACGTGCTTCACAGTGGGACGCTTCCGAGGGACTCAGCAGTGGGACATCTACGTCTTCTTCCTGTCTTACGCGGACCCGTCGCAGAATCGCGCAGCCGTATTGAGTGGCGCGGATGGAGCGACCGTGTGGGAGAGGCGCGGGCCGATGGATGAGGATGAGTATCCCGAGTATCCTGGCCCGTATGTCGTCGGCCTGGCATCCGTCCACGATCTGGACGAGGATGGCGCCGACGACCTCGCGTTCACGACGGGGAACTACCTCGCCGGTCTGTCAGGACGGGATGGCTCGTTCGTTCGCGAGCCCCGGCTGTTCCCTCACATCATGGGGATCTGGGGGGGACACGCGTCGCCCGTGTTCTGCCCGCAACCGGATGGGCCGCCGGTGATGGCGTTCTCGGGCGCCTGGAGCACGACGGGGGCCATGGCGCTGGGGGCGGGGGAGTGGCCCGCAACGCCTATCTGGGCGGTGGTGCAGGAATCTCCGGAATGGCGGTCGGGGTCGGAGGCGTTCTTTCGCGACGAGCAGCGGCCTGGGCAGTGGTGCGTGGTCTGGCCGGATACGAGCGGGATCCTCCACTGCCGGGAGGTCGAGAGCGGCGCGCGACGCTGGACGCATGACCTGCGCGCCGAAGTGTCCAACCCCGCTATCGGGGACATCGATGGCGACGGCCGAGATGAGATCGTGCTATCCGGCAGCGATGGACGCCTGCTGGCGCTGAGAGACGCGGGTGACCGTGCGGAGGTCGTCTGGGTGAGAGAGTTCGATGTCCCCTTGGGCCCGGCCACGCTAGCCGATGTCAATGGCGACGGCTCCGTGGAGATTCTGCTAGGTGCCGCGGATGGAGCCCTGTACGTGCTCGGCGAGTGAATAACGCGACCACAGCTCAGCCCGGCTTTCGGAGGGACACCAGAATGAGGACCATGCAGCCAGACGCGCGATGTGCGTTGCTCGCGCTGGCATTCGTGGCCGGCTCGTCAGTGAACGCCGCCGACATCGCATTCGTGAATGGTGGTTTCGAACTCACCGATGTCGGCCCGGACGGGGTTCCGGTCGGGTGGATGCTGGACGCGCTGACGCCGCCGGAGCGCGTCGGGGTCGATGCCTTGCGAGTGCATGCTGGCGCGCGTGCTTTCCGGATCACGGACGAGCAACCCGACAAAGGCTACGCCATCCATTCGGACTTCTACCCGGCGGTGCCGGGCGAGACGTACCGGACCACCGCGCGGGTATACAATGGCATCGGGGATGGGTGGCTCTACCTCGAGTTCTACGCGGACCCGCGTAACCGCGTGGCCGAGACGCACGCGGGCTGCCTGAAGGAGGGCGCCTGGGAGCAGATCGTGATCGAGCAGCCCTGCCCCCCGGAGGCACGGTATGTTGTTGCGTTGCTCTACTCGTCCGGCGCAAACGTCGGGCAGTCATCGTGGGATGACGTGACTCTCGAAGGTCCCCAGGGCGAGGGCGAGATCCTGAGCCGAGACCGAAACGAGGCGCCGAAAGTGGACTACAGCTACCTCTACGATGTGGGCGACAGCAAGCAGCTCTTGTTCGACGACGCGTTCTTGGAGTCTCACGAGGGCTTCTGGTGGCGCGTCTGTCCGCCGCGCAAGACGGGCGAGCGCAACGTCGTGGCGGACCGGCCGTGGGAGGACTTCATCGTCAATGCCTGGTGCACGGTGATGGAGGACGGCGGCCGCTACCGCATGTGGTACGAGGCCTACGACAAGTCTTACAAGAGCGATTACGACGCGCGGTACTGCTACGCCGAATCTGACGACGGAATCCACTGGGAGAAACCATCGCTGGGGCTGGTGGAGTTCGACGGCTCGAAGGACAACAACATCCTCTTCGGCAAGCTGGATGGCGCCGCGGTGCATGGGGGCACGGTGTTCATGGACCCGACTGCGTCCGCCGAGGAACGTTACAAGTTCTTCTTCCTGTCCGACGGGGCGATATGGGCGGGGCTGAGTCCGGACGGCATCCACTGGACGCGCCGCGCCGATGGGCCCGTGCTCGATGTGCCGAGCGACACCCAGAGCGTGTGTTTCTGGGATGAGCGGATCGAGAAGTACGTGGCCTACTGCCGGCTGTGGACGCGTCAGCGCACCGTCGGCCGATCCGAAAGCGATGACTTCTTTAGCTTCCCGGCCGCCCGTGAAGTGCTGGCTTGCGACGAGAAAGATCCCGATGACATGGATCTGTACAACAACGCCGCGATCAAGTATCCGTATGCCGAGAACGCATACCTCATCTTCACGAGCGCCTACCACCACGAGGCGGACAACCTGGACGTGCAGCTTGCGGTCAGTCGCGACGGAGTGAGTTGGTCTCGGCCCGAGCGTCGACCGTTCATCCCCAACGGCGAGCCAGGCGCCATGGACGATGCCACGGTCTACTGTGGCGTTGGCGTGCTCGAGGCCGGGGATGAGATGTGGATGTACTACCACGCATCGACCGCGCGCCACAACCAGGTCTACCCGCGATGGCTCGATTCCAACGGCGTGCTCACGCGCGCGGTCCTGCGGCTGGATGGGTATGTCGCGATGGTCGCCGGGGTCGTGCCGTCGAAGTTCACGACCCACGCTCTGACATTCACCGGCGACCGGCTGGAACTGAACGCGGATGTCCGACCGGGGGGATATGTGAAGCTGGAGTTGCGTGACGCCGACGACGCGCCGATTCCTGGCTTCATGCTGGATGATTGCGTCCAACTCGAGGGCGACAGCGTGCGGCACGTCGCCGCGTGGAAGGCCGGCTCGGACGTGAGCGCGCTGGCAGGCAAGAAGATCAGGCTCTACTGCGAGGCGAAGGATGCCAGCCTGTATGCGTTTCAGTTCGCGCCGACCGGGGTGGCGCCATAGCGCCGCGAGGGCTACGACGCTTTCGCAAGGAAGCAGACTCGCGTCGAGAGCACGCACCAGAATAGGGGAGAGGCCATGCGCAGAATGACCCGTCGTGGTTTCATCAAGCAGGGATCGTTGGCCGCCGGCGCGGCCCTGGCACTGTCGCCGCATGCCCGGGTGCTTGGCGCCAACGACGACGTGCGGGTTGCGGTGGTAGGTTTCCGCAGCCAAGGCCGGAATCACATCAACTGGCTGCGAGGGCTCCCCGGAGTGCGGGTGGTGGCGCTGTGTGACGCGGACCGGAGTGTCTTGGACCGCGAGACCAAAGCCTTCAAGGACCGGGACGAGCAGGTGGATGGCTACGTCGATGTCCGCAAGCTGCTGGAGGATGAGAACATCGACGCCGTCGTTACGGCGACGCCGGACCACTGGCACGCGCTGGTCACGATCTGGGCCTGTCAGGCGGGTAAGGACGTGTATGTTGAGAAGCCTCTTTGCCACAACATCCGCGAGGGCCGCAAGATGGTCGAGGCGGCTCGGAAGTACGACCGCATCGTGCAATTCGGCAACCAGGACCACGGGCAAGCCACCGGAGAGATGCAGCTTGAGAGTGGCGACCTCGGCAAGATCCAAGTGGTGCATACATCGCTGAATCGCATGCGCGAGAGCATCGGGAAGGTGGATGGGCCGCAGCCCGTACCGGAATCGGTGGACTACGATCTCTGGACGGGGCCCGCGCCTCTGAAGCCTCTGATGCGGAAGAATCTTCACTACGACTGGCACTGGGTGTGGCCCACAGGTACGGGAGAACTCGGCAATAACGCGGTCTACCCGTTGGACGCGTGCCGACTTGCCCTCGGCCAGAACGCTCTGCCGCGGCGCGTGATGAGCCTGGGCGGCCGGTACCTGTTCAATGACGACGCCGAGACCCCGAACACGCAGATCGTGCTCCTCCAGTATGAGCCGGGCCCGTTGGTGATTCTCGAACTCCGCAACCTGCCCTCAGAGCAGGGCCCAAAGACCCTCGGCACCGGGATCAAGTGCGAGCGCGGCGACGCCAGCCTGCCGCGACCGTCGGGAGAGCCCGGGGACACAGGGGGCTTCCCGCGACACCAGGGGCATCTGTTCAACTTCATCAAAGCTGTGAGGAGCCGGAAGGTCAGCGACCTCCGCGCCGACGTCCTCGAGGGGCATCTGTCATCAGCCATGGTCCACATGGGCAACATCTCGTATCGGCTCGGGACATCGCACTCGGTCGAGGAGGCGCGCGAGGCAATCCAAGACAGGGGCAGCGACGCCGAGGCGGCACTCGGACGCTTCCAGGAGCACCTCGAGGCCAATGGCGTCGACTTCTCAGATGCACACATCTCGCTCGGCCCGTGGCTGGAGATGAACCCCAAGACGGAGCGGTTCGTTGGGCGCGGCGAGTCGGTGTCTCGCGCCAATGAACTCGTCAAGGGCGAGTATCGCAAGCCGTTCGTCGTCCCGAACAAGGTCTGATTTGGCAAGAGCGGAGTCGGCGCGACGAGCGCCAGTATCACGGGATGGAGTTACATGAAACAGACGCGGGATCTGGCGGAACTGCAATGGACCTTGGAGGGGCACACGCCGTACTTGTGGTTGCTCGAGTGGGTGCATGGGGCCGGTTTTGGGGCGGAGGAGCGGTGCATAGACGTCCGGCCGGTGCCGGCCACGGTGCCTGGGTCTGTCCAGGGCGCGCTGCGCGAGGCGGGCATCATCCCGGATTGGAACTCGGCCGTAAACTCGCGCGAGTCCGAGTGGGTTGAGAACCGCCACTGGATGTACCGGACGCGAATCCCAGCGGAGTGGCTGGACCCGGACAAGCGGTTTCGCCTGGAATGCCAGGGGCTCGATTACGCCGGATGGATCTACATCAATGGGCAGGAAGTGGGCGCCTTCAGAGGCACTCACGTGCCGCATGAGTTCGATATCACCCCATACCTAAACGCGGCGGAAAACGAGCTGGACATCATTTTCGACCTCGCTCCGCGGTGGCTGGGCCAGTTCGGCTACACGTCGCAGATGAGGGAGTGGAAGACCCGCTTCAATTACACCTGGGACTGGACGCCGCGTCTGGTGCAGGTGGGCATCTGGGACAGCATCTCGCTGGTGGCGTCGAGCAACAGCGAGTTCGGCACGCTCCGCTGCCTGGCGGATGCTGACCCCAAGGCGGGGCACGGAATCCTGGAGCTTGCCGCCGACATCACCGAGGGCGGCGCAGAGACCGCGCGCATCTCGCTTGAGGGGGATGGTGGGCCCATCCGCTGCGTGGAGGTCACGGTCGCTGAGTTTGCCCAGGGCATCACATGGAGCGAACTGCCGGTACAGCTCTGGTGGCCGAACCTGCAAGGCGAGCAACCGCTGTACACTGTTACGTGCGTGCTGCTGGACGCGCAAGGGGCCGAGCTTGATCGCGAGACGCGACGCGTGGGGTTCAAGCACGTGGAGTGGGTGCCGTGCGAGGGCGCTCCGGCCGAGGCCGATCCGTGGATCTGCGTGGTGAATGGTCGCCCGGTCTTCCTGCAGGGGGTGAACTTCGCCCCGCTGTGCGCCAACTACGCCGATCTCACGCGCGAGGACTATGAGAAGCGGCTCCGGCAGTACCAGGAACTGGGGCTGAATCTGTTCCGCATCAACGCCTGCCAGTTCCTGGAGCGCGAGTGGTTCTACGAGCTGTGCGACGAGCTGGGCCTCATGGTATGGCAGGAGTTCCCGCTCACATCCTCGGGTCTGGAGAACTGGCCGCCGGAGGACGAGGAGAGCATCGCGGCAATGGTCCGTATCGCGACTTCGTTCATCGAGCGGCGCCGACACCACGTCTCGCTGCTGATGTGGAGCGGCGGCAACGAGCAACAGGGCGATCTGGAGGGCCGCCAGACGGGCATGGGCAAGCCGTGCGACCTCACCCATCCCATGCTCAAGCGCCTGGGAGAGGTGGCGCAGGCGCTGGATCCGACCCGCCGATACATCCCCACCTCGCCCCTGGGACCACGATCCAACGCCAACCCCGCTGACTTCGGCAAAGGCCAGCACTGGGCGGTACACGGTGGGGCAGCGCTAGGCACTCTCGAATCCGCCGAGGAGTATTGGGCAGCGGATGACGCGTTGTTTCGCCCTGAGGTCTACTGCCCGGGGGCCAGCCCGGTCGCGCTGATTGAGAAGTATGCGGGAGGGTCGGCTACCTTCCCCGCCAACACGGACAACCCTTACTGGACGCGGCTCACAACCTGGTGGATCGACTGGCAGCGATTGGTCGCGATTCACGGGCGTGAGCCCAGCGACCTGGCTGAGTATGTCGACTGGAGCCAGGCTAACCAGGCGGCGATGATGAGCGGCGAGATGAAGGCGTGCAAGGACCGGTTCCCGCAGTGTGGCGGGGTGCTCATGTGGTCTGGGCACGACACCTTCCCGCTCACGGTCAACACATCGCTCATTGACTTCGACGGCAACCTGAAGCCCTCGGCGCTAACCGTGTCCGAGGTCTGGCGCTCGGAGGTCACCGAAGGTGAGTGACGCCAAAGACATGGCCTCGCGCGAGCGCATGCTCGCCGCGATGCGCAACGAGATCCCCGATCGGGTGCCGGTGGCGCCGGACATCTCAATGTACATCCCGATGCGCCACAGTGGATGCGCGCCCGAGGAATTCTGGATGGGCCCAAAGAGCGGCATTCCCCACTGGCAGGCGTACCTGGACGCCGCGGACCACTACGGTATCGATGCCTGGACGGCGCCGGTGTTTGGGCTGCCGATGCTATACGAGGACGCCCCTGTTGAATGGCATCACGACTCGCAGATCGACTCGCGGCGCGACGCTATGGTTAACGCGGCAACCGTCAGGACCCCTGACGGCGACCTGCACCAGGAGTCCATCTGCTACCGGGGAGATCAGGCCGCGGCGACTGAGAAGCTCATCAAGGATCTCACCACCGACTTCGCCAAGTTCAAGCACACGCAGCCCATGCCGAGAGCGCTGGATCTCCCCACGCTGGACACCTACAGACAGGCGTGTCACCAGCGTGGCCACGCGTTTGGTGTAACGGTCCCCTACCCGGGTTTTCAGATGTGGAACGTCTACATGCAGGGGGGCGTGGATGCGCTGGCCTATGCGGAGCTTGACACGCCGGAATTGCTGCAGGAGTGGTTCGAGTGGGACCTGGAGCGTGGCACGGCAGAGATGCAGTTGGCGTTGGATGCGCGGCTCGACTTCATCCTGTTTGGCGGCTCGGGCACGGTCACGCTAGCCTCGCCGGCACTGGCCGCCAAGTACGCCTTGCCCGCCCTCAGAGAATGGTCCGCCATGGCCAAGGCCGCCGACCTCCCCACCATGCTGCATAGCTGCGGGAAGAACCGCGCCCTCGCCGACATGCTCGCCGAGGACACGGACGTCGGCATGCTGAATCCGCTGGAGCGGCCGCCCATGGGCGACATCGACTTGGCGGAAGTGAAGCAGGCCCACGGCCATCGGCTGGCTCTGATGGGGAATCTCCACACGACGGACGTCATGCTGCTGGGGAGCGTGGAGGACGTGCGCCGCGAGAGCCTGAAGGCTATCCGCGCCGCGGGCGAAGGCGGCGGATTCATCCTCTCAACGGGTGACCAGTGCGGCAGAGACACGCCGGACGCGAACCTCTTCGAGATGGTTAACGCGGCCAGAGAGTTCGGCGCCTACCCGCTCGACTTCGATCGGATCGATGCTGAGATAGAATGCCTGGAGCGCTAGAAGCGGCTCCAAAACCCGAGGACGGCGTCGGATCTGGAGATCCGACCTACGGGGGGCTGGATCCACTTCTAGCGCTCTCCCATCACCGCTCCGCCAGCCGCGCCAGGGCGATCATGAGGTGCTCGCGCTTCATTGCCTCATCGGGACGTATGCTGCCGTCGGCGTGGCCCTCGAGTATCCCCTCAGCGACCACGACCCGCATGGCATCCTTGCCGCCGGTATCCACGCCCATGGCGTTCAGATACCTGGTCGCCCACCTCGCAAACTCACGCCGCGTGAGCGGGCTGTCGCCATCGAACGGCTCGCCGGGCTTGATGATGCCCAGCGCCGCCAGCGCCGCAACGACGGGGCGTTGCTCGTGGCCCGCGGGAATGTCGCTGAATGGGCAATCGGCCGCGAGGTCGAGCTTCAGTCCCTTGTCTTCGGCCAACTTCGCGAACCACGCCGCAGCCGAGTACCTCGTCACCAACGCGCTACCGTCCCACTCCATTAACCGGCCTATCGCCATGGCGAATTCGAACCGCGTCATCTCTCGATCGCCCTTGAATTCGTGCGTCTTCGGATAGCCTACGATGGCGCCCTCATCGACGAGCTTCTGAACCGCGTCATACGCCCAATGGTCATACGGAACGGGGTGCGTGGCTCCCGGTGGGAGCCGCGTCGGATCTGTTCGGCTCGCGGTGTCCGCGTCCGATGAGAGATCGTCTATCTGATCCTGCAGGACGCCGAGTTCCGGCCCGAACTCCGTCAACAGCTTTCGCGCGATCGCCTCGACCGCGTGGGGATCGGGGTTCCCGCCTGGGCCCTGTGGCCCGGCCGCGCCGGCTGGTCCAGCCGGACCAGTCGGCCCTGGCGCGAAGCCTTGGTCTTGGATGATCAGAGAGTTGTCATCGTGAAATGCTACCGGAGGCTCCAGGTCGGCTCGCTGCAGGTCGGAGAGACGCCTGTCGCTGCGTCGGTCCGGGCCTGCCCGGCCCTGTGGCCCTGCCGGCCCCCTCGGTCCGCCAGCACGCATCGATCCAAAGCCGCCTCCCCCGAGGCCGCCTCCCTCGAGGCCCGAGCGTCCGACTCTGACGGCATCGACCGGCGCCGGCGTTGTGACTGGCGGAGACGTCGCCGGCGGCGCCGTCTCCGCGATCTGCATCTCTTCCTTGACTTCCTTCGGAATCGCCAGGAATGAGGTGTAGGGCGTCTGGATCGTCCACTCCTTGCTCAGGCCGATGATCTCATCCTTGACCTCTTCGTTCTCGCCGTCGAGCCGCATTAGGTCAACCAGGTGGTCGACCCGCTTCCGCGCCCACACGCGTCCGACGAAGCCGTTGTCGGTCTCTTCCTCGGGGAACCGCACGGTCCGCTCGAAGACCTGGTCCTCGCCGTTCAGGTCGCCCTTGAGGATCACGTCTGTCCGGCCTGGCTCCTTGTATCTCCCCGCGACGAAGAGCTGCGTGCCCTTGAAGACATCCGGCAACTCGCGCGGGTGGATCAGCTCCGTCGAGATGTCGCCGAAGTCCAGCTTCAGATCGACCAGCAGCGGCGTGTTGACTTTGTCGTAGAACTGGCTGACGTTCACCTCGATGCTCTCGCCCGTCTTCACGTGTTCTTCGGTACCACGGTTCTCCGTCGCCAGCTTCAGGAGCAACAGGTCGTCGACGTCGTCGCCCACGCCGAAGCAGAAGACATGCACGTCTTCCGTGTTGGCGTCTTTAACGTTCCGGGCAATCACTTCAGTGTCTTCCTCGCCGATCGTCGGCAGCCCATCCGTGCAGAAGATCACTGTCTTCTGCGCGTCCGTGTCGCCGAACATCCCGAGCGCCTGAAGCAGCGCGTCGTTGATCGCCGTCCCGCCTCGCGCGCTCAGCCCGTCGATGTGCTCAGCCGCGGCCGTCTTCGTGGCCGCATTGGCGGGAACGAGTTCGTCCCTGAACGTCGTGGCCTCGCTGGAAAATGTCAGCACGGCGAATCGGTCGCCGCCAGAGAGGCTCTCCACGCAGTATTTCATCGCCGCCTTGGCCTGCGTGATCTTCGGGCCCTTCATGCTGCCGGAGCGATCGAACACGAAGACAACATCTTTCTTCACGACATCCGCCTCGTCAGTCATCTCCTGGGGGCACATGATCAGCATGAAATAGCCCGGCGCGTCCGGGTCGGGCCGATACGCCGCGAAGTTCACGCCGAAGTCTTCGCTCTCGACCTCATAGACCAGCGTGAAGTCCCTCTCGGGCACAATGCTGGACTCCTCAAACGAGGCAATCCTCCGGTTGTCGCCCTTCTCCACCACATCCACGTCGTAGGTTAGTGATTGGACCTTCGTGATTCGCTTCTGGTCGCTCACATCGACCAGCACGGTGAGGTCGCCGAGTTCGGTCGTCGCCCCGCTCATGGCGAGGGGGTAGGTGTAGCGGATCCGACCCTTGTCGTACGGCAGGATCTCGGAGTATTGCAGCTCGACCTTCATCGGCTCATCGGGGCTGACCGGGAAGATCCGCGCCTTGAAGAGATTCCGCCCCACCTGCTCGAGGAGCGCGGGGTCTTTCATGCGGGAGACGATCCGCTCGTACGTCCGGCGCGCCTCCTCCTTTTCGCGAATCTCGCCCGTGATGCGCTCGCCCTTCACATAGTAGGCGAAGTCGTAGATGCTCGCCTGTTCTGATAGCGGGAAGAAATAGGTCGCCTCCAGGTCACGCTTCGTGTTGTTGATGAAGACCTGCTCGATGGACGTGCGAGCGATCTGGTCATCGACCTTGACGGTAACGTGTTGGTACTTCACCTGTAGCGGCGGGAGGTCGGATTGGTCGGTCTCGGTGCGGGGCACGAGCATCTGGGCGGAGGTAGCGGCGCACAGCATCACTGCCAGGAGACAGCACTGCAAATGGGTCCTCACTCAGGTCACCTCACCATTCCTTGGTCTGCTATGTTCTGACAGACGCACGGCGACGAGGTTGCGTTGCTTTTCGCAACGAGATGGATACCGGCGCTAGGGCGCGGGCACTAGCAGTAGACCGGCTTCTCAACGTAACCGATTGGCCGCGGCCTGGGCTTGCCTTGCCTCCTCGGACTCCGGCGCCAACCGGATTACCTGCTCGAACGCCGCGACTGCGCCGGCATTGTCGTCCAATTCGACGAGCACCCACGCTAGCACCCAGCGTGCGTCCACGAGTCCTGGATCCGCCTCGATCGCCCGGAGGAGTTCTGCCGCCGCTGCCGCGTGCTGCCCGAGGCCCTTGAGCCGGCGGCCGTTGGCGCAGAACTCTTGCGCTACGGCCCTGCCCCCGCCGGCGGGCTCATCGTCGGCCTCGGTCGGCGCCGGGGCGCGCTGAGGCACGCCCCCCGTCGACAGGCGCAGGTCGTCGATATAGAGCGTGAACGGCTGCGTCGGGTCCTTGACGAGCAGCATCAGCAATGCCACTTCATCCCACCGGAAGCTGCCGCTGTAGTACTCCGCGTGCGCCGATTTGTAGCCACGGAGCGCCCTCTTGTCGAGGGTGCAAGCGATGTGACGCGTCTCGCCCGGCTGAATCACCCCGCCGAAGAGGGCCAACTCGCCATGCCCCATCGCGATGTCGTCCTCGATGCAGACCCGAATCGCCTGGGCCTCATCACCCTCCAGCCTCACATCCATGTCGAACCGCGTGAACTGACTCCAGTCCTTCAGCCGCCAGTCGGGATCCGAGATGCCGATCCCCAGATCCGGGCGAGGCCCAATCGTCGACAGCTTCAGCGACTGATCCCCATCCGAGGCCCACTCATCCGTCTGCTCGGCGTCCAGCGACGCCGGCCACAGCACGAGCGGATCGAATACGGCCGGGAGCGGGTGGTTTAAGACTACGGTAACCGTCTCCTCTTCCTCGAATGAGGCGAGCGTAACGCACCCAGCCTCGTCGACCTCAACATGCGCGGCCTCGTCGCGCAGCTCGAAGGCCTGTTCAATAGTTGCGTCCTTGGCCACGGCCGCCGCCCGCAGCGCGGCGAACGGATCCTCCAGGTCTTCCGGGATGCCGGCAATCAGCGCTTGGAGGCCGTCAAACCCCAGCGCATCCTCGATGATGTAGAGCGCCGCGGTTGCCGCGTAGTTCGGGTGCATTGAGGCGTAAGTGGGGTCGGCGATCAGTTCAAGCATGTCCTCCCCGTCGGCCGCCATCGGTGTCGAGGTGTCGCTCGGGATCGCCCACGGTCCGAGTTCCTCGACCACCGCCGGCACGAGGTGCCGATGCGCCAGGTATCGATCTAGCCCAGCGATGCGCTGCGGGTTGTGAAGCTCGACAACCGCCTCACATAGCATGCCCACCGGGCCGGCATCGCCGCGGCCGAACTCGCCGATCCCCCGCCCTCCCATCTCCCCGAGCTGCACGTAGATTGTGCGGTCCCGATCCGTGACCGTATTTGGCCACCACGAATCACGCGGCGATATCTGAAGGGCGATGTGCTTCTCCGCGCATTCCGGGATCAGGGCGTCGAGCGTCTCCTTGGCGATCCTGACCACATTGCCGATCGCCTCGACCCGCGCTTGATCCAGATCGTCCTCCCGAATGACCCGGGTCGTCACCCGCGCGGCGCCCTCCTGGGCGTCGCAGACAGTCCACCAGCAAAGAGCCGCCGTCACCGCCAATGCCACTCTCATCGTATCCCCCTCCTGCCTGATGCGCCTTCGCCACTTCGGCCAAGCGCCGGCGCCAGCGTCGAGCAGGACCGGCCGCCTGGCCCGTCGAAGCCATTGTATGAGTGCGGGCCGGTGTGGATCAACGGGCGTCAGTTTCTATTCTGACAGTTTGGGGGTGGGACAAGTTAATCCAAATCGAGCGATGTCAACGTTTCTCCGCGTGTGGCGCGAGCAGTGGGTGGGCTTGAGTCGCGGTCAACTTGCTTTGGCGGTTACGTCCGCATGCCGGGGCAACCGCCGGGTCGCCAAGCATGTAATTGAGGCATGGGAGCGCGGGCAGGCCCCAAGGACCACGGCCGAACTCGAGGGGTTGCTGGCGGTCATGGCGCGGCACGGCATGCAAGAGACGGAGCTTGGGGAGTTTCGGACGGTTGTCCTGGCGGCGTGCGCCGGTCGTCAATATCCCGAGTTGTTTGGCGACGAAAGCATCGCCCAGCGCGATGATGTGACTGAGATCGCGGAACACGCCTTTTTCAACCGTGCCTGGCCCATGCACCGAGGCAGCGTCGTCGATCTGGTCGTTATGGTGGAGGACCTTCGGGCTGCTACGCGGGACGCAGCCCACGCTGATGCCAGCCGCGCTCGCCAACGCAGGCTGCAGGTCGCGCTCTGTCTGTTGCTGTCGGCACTCGCGCATCACCACGGGTACCATCACCGGCAGCTTCTGCAGGGCGAGGCCGCCGGCGCGTGTGCCGACGCTCTGCAGGCGTTCTTTGGGTGGGGCGGGTTGGGCGGAGACCTCACGCCACTGTGCCAACGGGCAGTGCGGGCCCATGCGCTTGCCCACAGGCAGACCCCTGACGCGGTCCACTGGGCCCGACAGCTCTGCGACCTCCACGAGGAAGCGCGAGCCCGCGGCAGGCACGCCGACGCGGCTGCCATCTACTGCGACCTGATCGATGCGGTGGGCGAGCTGGAGGCCGGCGCTTACCCGATGCTCGTCGAGCAGGGGCTGAAGTATGTCGACTGCCTGCCTAACCCTTCGGTCGTGTTCTGCAAGCTTACCTGGGCGGCCACCGCGGAGATGCTCCCCGATCAGGTCGACCGGCACCTGCCAAGTTGGATCGCCCTCGCCCCGTATCCCAGCCACCGCGCGGAGGCGGCCAGGGTCCTCGGCTGGCTGGCGCTGGGCGACGGCCGACACGCTGAGGCCGATGAGCACTTCCGCGATTCCGTGCGCGTCACGGAGGCCCTCGGGTACCACGACAGCCGACTTTCCGAGTACATCGAGTTGTGCGACCGGGCCCGCACCTCGCGACGTCCGGTGTCGTTGAGAGACTACCGCCTGGGCACGGTCGCGTTGCCAAAGTCGTGATCGGTCGTATAAGGAGAGGCGCGAGACCGCTGCCCGTTTCGTCGGGTGAGGGGATGAGTTCATGCTGCTGACGGTGACATGCGAGGCTGAGAAAGCCACCGACCTGGGATACCTCCTGCACAAGCACCCGGAGAGGGTCCACTCGCGGGAGCTGCCTTTCGGCACGGCACGGGTCTTCTACCCGGAGGCGACGGACGAACGGTGCGCGGTGGCGCTGCTGCTGGAGCTTGACCCGGTGGAACTGGTGAGGTCGGGACAGGGCTTCCGAGGGCTGGATCAGTACGTGAACGACCGACCGTACGTCGCGTCCAGCTTCTTCAGCGTGGCGATGGCGCGGATGTTCGCGACGGCGCTATCGAAGCGCAGTCGCGAGCGACCCGAACGAGTGGACGAGAAGATGTCGCTCGAGGCGATGGTGGCGGTTGTGCGGTGCCGGGAGGGCGAGGAGCTGATCCGCCGGTGTTTCGATCCGCTGGGGTATGAGGTGGAGGCCGAACGCCTGCCGCTCGATGAGCGTCTCGGCGAGCTGGGCGAATCGCCTCTGTTCAGACTGACCTTGCGCGGCCGGCAGACGGTTGCGGACCTGCTGGCGCACATCTACGTGATCTTGCCGGTGCTGGACGACGACAAGCACTACTACGTCGGCGAGCAAGAGATCGATAAGCTGCTCCGGCGGGGCGAGGGGTGGCTTAGCCAGCACCCGGACCACGAGCTGATTACGCGCCGGTACTTGCGGTATCGGCAGCATCTGACCGAGGAGGCGCTGACCCGGTTGGCCGTGGATGAAGAGCCGCTGACGACCGACGTTGACGAGGAGGAGAGCCCGCCGGGGGCGCCGCTGAGGCTGAATGAGCTGCGGCTGTCGAAGGTGGCGGAGGTGCTGACGGATCCATCGCGCGGCGCTCGTCGGGTCATCGATCTGGGATGTGGCGGGGCCAAGCTGCTGAAGAAGCTGCTGGCAGCTCGGCAATTGGATGAGTTGGTGGGTATGGACGTATCGCCATGGGCGCTCCGTCGAGCGGGGCGGTTCTTGATGCTGGATCGAATGCCGCCGAAGCAACGCGCGAGGATCTCCCTGATGCAGGGGTCGCTGCTCTACCAGGACAGGCGTCTGGGCGGGTTCGACGCCGCGGCGATGGTGGAGGTCATCGAACACTTGCCCGAATCCAGGCTGGACGACATGGCGCGGATCGTGTTCGGCCAGGCCAAGCCCGGAATGGTGGTCGTGACGACTCCGAATGCGGAGCACAACGTTCGGTTCGAGGGGCTGGCCGAAGGAGCGCATCGGCACCGGGACCATTTCTTCGAGTGGACGCGGGCGGAGTTTGGAGAATGGGCGGAGCGGATTGGTGATCGGTTCGGGTATGAGGTGGAGTTGATGGGCATCGGGGTAGATGATGACGAGGTCGGCCCGCCGACGCAGATGGCAATCTTCCGGGCGAGGCAGGGGGTGAGCGACGGCAATGAGTGAGGACACCGCGGGGAGAAAGCACGCGATCAGCATTCCTGAGCCCTCGCTTGTGGTGCTGGTGGGCACGTCGGGGAGCGGCAAGAGCGTCTTCGCGAACAGGCACTTCCGCGCGACCGAGGTCATTTCGTCGGACGCATGTCGTGGGATGGTGAGCGACGACACGAACGACCAATCAGTCACGAAGGATGCCTTTGAGATTCTGAGGTTCATCGCCGCGAAACGGCTGGCGAACGGCAAGCTCGTGGTCGTCGACGCGACGAACGTGCAGGCGGGCGCGCGGGCGCCAATGCTTGCCCTGGCGCGCGAGTACCACGTGTTCGCCGTCGCGATCGTGCTGGACGTGGACAAGAAGGTCTGTCTGGAGCGCAACCGGGAGCGGCCGGATCGCAACTTCGGGGCGCACGTGGTCGAGAACCAGCGCCGCGACCTGAGGCGCTCGCTGCGCCGGCTGAAGCGCGAGGGCTTCCGGTTCACACATGTACTGAAGACTCCCGAGGAGATCGACGAGGCGACCGTCGAGCGGACGAAGCTCTGGACTGACCGCTCGGAGCTGACCGGGCCGTTCGACATCATCGGGGACGTGCATGGCTGCGCGGCAGAACTCGCGCAGTTGCTCGAGACGCTAGGGTACCAGCAGACATCGGTCGGGGCGTGGCGGCACCCGGAGGGACGGACTTTGGTCTTCCTGGGCGACATCGTAGACCGCGGTCCGGACATCGTCACCGTAGCTCGGTGGGCCATGGCGTCGGTCCGGGAGGAGGGTGCCCTGTGGGTCCCTGGGAATCACGACGTCCGGCTCGTGCGGAAGCTGAATGGGCGAGAGGTGAAGATCACGCACGGTCTGGCCGAGAGCCTGGCGGCCATTGCGGCGCTGCCGGAGGATGAGCGCGCAGAGTTCACGCAAGAGTACGCTGAGTTGGTCGATGGGCTGGTCAGCCACGCGCTGCTGGACGAGCGTCGACTCGTCGTGGCACACGCGGGGATGAAGGAAGAGTTGCAGGGAAGGGCGTCCAGGACGGTGAGGGAGTTCGCGCTTTACGGGGAGACGACGGGCGAGACGGATGAGCTAGGGCTGCCCGTGCGCGAGGACTGGTCCGCCGAGTACCGCGGGGAGGCGCTGGTGGTCTATGGCCACTCGCCCGTGTCGACCGCGGAATGGCGCAGCAACACCCTTAACATCGACACCGGTTGCGTCTTCGGCGGCAAGCTGACGGCGCTCCGGTGCCCGGAAAGGGAACTCGTGCACGTCGAGGCAGTCACCATGCACGCCGAGCCCGTGCGGCCGTTGGCCGATGACCGGTCACGGCCAGCGGATCTGCTGAGGATCGAAGACGTCACAGGCAAGCGAGTCATCGAAACGCGACTTCGGCCGAGGGTCACCATCCGCGAGGAGCAGTCGGCGGCGGCCCTGGAGGCGATGAGCCGGTTCGCGGTCGACCCGAGATGGCTGATCACGCTCCCGCCGACCATGTCGCCATGTGAGACGGCGACGGAGGAAGGGTACCTGGAATACCCGACGGAGGCCCTCGCGTACTACGCCACGCGAGGGGTGACGGAGGTCGTCTGCGAGGAGAAGCACATGGGCTCGCGGGCCGTGGTTGTCGTCTGTCGGGACGAGGAGGTGGCCCGGCGATTCGGCGAGACGGATGGGAAGCTGGGCGAGTGCTACACCCGGACGGGGCGGAGGTTCTTCAGCGACGACAGCACGCATGGCGAGTTGATCGAGCGAGCGCGAGGCGCGCTGACGGCAGCGCGCTTCTGGGAGTCTGAAGACACGGATTGGGCGTGCTTGGACTGTGAGATCCTGCCGTGGAGCGCTAAGGCGCTCGAGTTGGTGCGGAGCCAATACGCGCCGGTCGGAACGGCGGGCGTCGCGGCGCTTGAGGCTGCGGAAACGTGCCTTGCCCAGGCGCTGGGCCGGGGCATCGAGGTAGACGCGTTGGTCGACAGCACGGCGCGTCGCCTGGAGGAGCTTCGCGCATACCAGGAATCATACGCGCCGTATTGCTGGGATGTCGACGGGCTGACGGGCGTGAGGGTGGCGCCGTTCCACGTGTTGGCCGGGGAGCCGGGCGCGTATACCGACCGGCCGCACTCGTGGCACCTGGCTTGGGCGGAGCGGCTGGCGGCGGCGGATGACCTGTTCCTGATGACATCACACCTGGTGGTGGATCCGAGCGATCAGGCTGACATCGCCAAGGCGACGGAGTGGTGGCTGGAGACGACGCGGTCTGGAGGCGAGGGGATGGTTGTCAAGCCGATGGAGTTCATCGCGCTCGACAAGGGGCGCGTGCTCCAGCCCGGCGTGAAGTGTCGGGGGCGGGACTATCTGCGCATGATCTACGGGCCTGAATACGCGCTGGAGGCGAACCTCTCTCGGCTGCGGTCGCGAAACCTGAGGCGGAAACGGTCGCTGGCGATCCGCGAGTATGCGCTGGGCGTGGAGGCCCTCGAGCGATTCGTGCGGCGGGAGGCGCTGTGGCGAGTGCATGAGTGCGTGTTTGGGGTGCTGGCGCTGGAGTGCGAGCCGGTGGATGCGCGATTGTAGCCACGCGCTCGCTGATCGCCCCACGCAGGGAGATGGTGATGTGGATTCGCAGACAGGGACGGACTCCTCGGTCATGATTGGATGCCGCGCAATGAAAACCGGGTATCTCGCAGCCGCGCTCTCGGCGACGGTGGTCCTGTGTGTTAGCCCTCGATTGGAGGCGCAACAAGTGGCCTACGGCATCGGCTCGTGGGAAGCGGAGGGAGTAGGCAACCATCGGGCTGTCGTGGAGGTCGCCGGCGAGGCAGATGCTGTCTGGGCGCATCTGCCTTGGCGCAGGCGCGACATGGCGCCGGAAGAGAAGGCGGTGGTGGTTCACGATGCGGCGGGCGAGCGGGTGACGAATGTCGTGGCGACTGAGGTGAATCGCGAGTTCGGGGACGTGGTGTTTCAGCCGGCGAGCGGTCCGGGGACCTACTATGTCTACTACCTCCCATACACTACCAGCGGTCACCCCAACTCCCCGACGGTGCAGCACTCGCCGCCCGAGGCGACAGCGGGCGAGGCGTGGCTGACGCGGCACCAACTCGCCGACGGCGAGCAGTGGCGCGAATTGCCACAGGCGGCGCTCGCGCGCTTCGAGGCTCGGAGCGAGTTCCACCGTTTCGACCCCATGGAGGTGATCGCGATCGAGCAGGAGATGGAGGAGCTTCTGGCGCGTCACGCCGGGCAGCCGTTACTCGCCTTCCCCGAGGATCGCCGGCTCCCCATCCGCATGACGGATGACATCCCGCAGCGGTGGATCGAGCGGGGGCCCGGAGGGGTGGTTGAGGGCGAGGCGGCCAGGAACGAGTTCTTCGCATTCCAACTCGGGCTCCTTGCCGTCGGGCAGGACGTGGACAACGTCAGGACTGACTTCGGCGACGCGGATGGCGATGCCGGGACGATCCCTGGATCCAATTTCACGTGCATCAATCTGAGCGGGACAGACTGGCTGGGGCGGGACATGCGCCCGCGAGTTTCCGTGCCTGCCGGGAAGGTTCAAGCGCTGTGGTGTGGCGTGCAGGTGCCGAAGGACGCGGCTCCCGACACCTACCGGGGCGAGGTCGTCATCTCGGCCGACGGCGTGAGGGACCAGGCAGTGCCAATTGCGCTCTCCGTGCGCGATGAGGTCCTGGATGACGGCGGGGCGGGCGATCTGGGCAGCATGGCGCGACTCGCGTGGCTGAACTCCACCATCGGGCTGGATGAGGAGGTGGCGGACCCGTACACACCGCTAGCAGTCGACGGACGCGCGGTCCGTTGCCTGGGACGACGGGTGACCTGGGGCGATGGGGGCTCTCTCCAGAGCATCCGATGCGGGAAGCAGGAAGTGCTGGCCGCGCCGATGGGCATGTTGGTGGAGACGGCGACGGGCGAAGCGCAGTGGCAAGCCGGCGTTGCGAAGGTGATCCATCGGGCGCCGGGCGTGGTTTCGTGGAGCGGCTCGCAAGAGTCCGGGGCGCTATCGCTGCAGTGCGACGCGAAGATGGAAGCCGATGGCTACCTCAACTACAGCGTGACGCTTGCCGCGAGCGAGGCGACCGACCTCGAGGACGTTCGGCTGGAGATCCCGCTGCGCCGAGAGGTCGCGACGTACATGATGGGCCTGGGAAAGCGCGGCGGCTTGCGACCGCCGGAATGGGACTGGAAGTGGGACGCCGGTCGCGCGAACAACATGCTCTGGGTTGGCGACGCGCACGCCGGACTGCATCTGAAGCTCAAGGGGCCAGGGGACGAATGGCATCTGTGGGGCGTGGAGCAGGGAGCGATCGAGGCGTGGGGCAATGACGGCCAGGGCGGCTGCAGCGTGACGGACGAAGGCGCCGACACGGTCCTCGTGCGGGCCTACACGGGCTCGAGGCGGCTTGAGGCGGGGGAGACGCTTGAGCTACGGTTTGGCTTGCTCATCACGCCAGTGAAGCCGCTCGACGCGGACCACTGGAATCAGCGCTACATCCACGAATACTACAGCGTGCCCGACATTGACGGCGTGGTCGCCGACGGCGCCCGCGTCATCGATATCCACCAGGGCAACGGGCACAACCCCTACATCAACTACCCATTCCTGACAACGGACAAGCTGGCGGCGTATGCCGAAGCCGCGCACGAGAGAGGCGTGAAGGTAAAGACTTACTACACGGTCCGCGAGTTGAGCAACTTCACTCGCGAGATCTTCGCGCTCCGAAGCCTCGGGCACGAGGTCTTCACCGGCGGGGGCGGAGGCGGCGACTCGTGGCTCCAGGAGCATCTCGTCAGCGACTACGGCGCGGCGTGGCATCAACCGTATGCCAATGGTGAGGTGGACGCGGCTATCAGGACTCAAGGCCTCTCGCGCTGGCACAATTACTACCTCGAGGGCCTGGGTTGGCTCATCCAAAACGTGGGAATCGATGGACTGTACCTGGATGGGATCGGCTACGACCGCGAGATCATGAAGCGCGTGCGGAAGGTGATGGACCGGGCGCGGCCGGGCTGTCTGATCGACTTCCACTCCGGCAACTCATACGACTACAACAACGGTCAGGCCAGTCCCGCCTGCCTCTACATGGAGCACTTCCCCTACATCGACAGTCTGTGGTTCGGGGAGATGTACGACTACGACCTCCCGCCCGACTACTGGTTGGTGGAGATCTCGGGGATCCCGTTTGGGCTATATGGCGAGATGCTGCAGGGCGGCGGCAACCCATGGCGCGGGATGCTGTACGGGATGACCAACCGCCTGCGCTGGCAGGGCGACCCGCGAGCGATCTGGCGGCTCTGGGACGAGTTTGGCATCGCCGACGCCACGATGGTCGGGTACTGGGAGGCGGACTGTCCGGTTCACACGGGCAATCCTGACATCCTGGCGACCGTCTACCGCAAGGAGGGCGCGAGCCTCGTGTCGGTGGCGAGTTGGTCGAAGGAGCGGGCGGAGTGTCGGCTCGAGATCGACTGGAAGGCCCTCGGCCTCGATCCGAAACGCGCCCACCTGTTCGCGCCCGAGGTGCAAGGCTTCCAGCCGTGCCGACTGTACTCGCCCGACGAGGCGTTCCCCGTGTCGCCAGGTCGAGGGTGGCTGTTCATCGTCGACGAGGAGCCACGTGAGGCGCCGGAGATAGTGGACGCCTATGCGGAGCGCCGGGTTCTGCTGTCGGATGACTTCGACAGAGCGGTTCTAGGCGGGGCATACGCGACAGCAGTGTCGGAGGCGGGGGAAGCGTCGATTGCGCTAGGCGACGGCGCGCTAGAGATTGCGGGCACGGACAATTGCTATGCCTTCGCCGAACGCGCGCTGCCGCCCGGCGCGACGCTCGTCCAGTGCGTGGTGGACACGGGCACTGACGCTGGCGCGACGTGGGGGCCGGGGCTGACGCTGCTGTGGCCGGACGGAGCGGCGGCCCGGATCAACGTGCGGGCCAATGGAACGTTTGGCGTTGATGACGCCGCCGAGTTCGTTTTCGCGGGCCAGACCACGCTGGGTATGACGTGCTCTCTGCGCATCAGGCTCGAGCCCGACACCCTCTTCGCCGAGGCCTCGGTGGACGGCGAGTTCTGGGATGTGATCCACAGTTACCCTCGCGAGCGATTCCCAGGCGAGCCGTCGACCGTCCGCCTGGGTAAGGGCGGCCCGGGCGGACAGGCCGTGGATCACACCACGATGGCCCGCCCGGGCACGTGCGCGGTGCGGGAGTTGAGGGTATACGGCGCGCGGTAGCCCGAGGGCCGACAGTCCCCGCGCGTGGAGGCGCGCCGGTCCTCATTGGCGAACGCCTGCGGGCAACGCGCGAGCATGGAGGTCTTCTCTGGCACCCATCACGTGGCACCCACAGGACGTTGATCGCGAGGCCTTCGCTCGCGAGCTTGAGACCTTCGTGCCGGACAAGGTCTTCGATGCTCACGCCCACCTCTACCGCGCGGAGTTCTGGCACGAGCCTCCACCGCACGCCGCCGCCGGGCCGCCTGACGTCACGCTCGAGGTCTACCGTCGCGAGATGGATTGGGTTCTCCAGGGCCGGGAGGTGCACGCCCTGTGCTTCCCGTATCCGTTCCCGACCGGTTCCGCCTCGCGGATCGGCGCGGCCAATGCGTGGGTCGCTCGCGAG
>CAZKUN010000145.1:0-23016 GCA_964555935.1 uncultured Armatimonadia bacterium
CCTGTTTGCCGGCGTTTTCGCTCTTGCTTCCGCTCGTGTCGGTCGGCCTTCGCCTGCGCCGCAAGATCCCAGTAGACACGGTCGGGCATCGTCCCGTTCATGAGATCCTGCAGGGACGCGTCCAGCCGCTCAGCCTCCGCGGCGTCGTCGCCAGCCGAGCGGCGCTGCCTTGAGACGAAGCGGAATACGGGATCTTCCCAATACGGCCCGGTCGGTCTTGCAGGCGTGTCGCTCATCGTGTTTCCCCACGGGCGCTCTGTTGGCTCAGTACCGTCCCTTCTGTCTACGATCCGCCCGAGGCTTGGTCTTGCGATGGCGGCGACAGGCGTGGACGCCTGTCCTACGACGGCGGAGGCGGTGGTAAGGGCGGACGCTCCGTGGTCTACCCCGCGTTCTCTCCCCAGTTCAGCTCGTACCAGTCGTCCTCGGGATAGGCTAGCGTGCGGAAGTCGCCGCCGCCGGTGTTTTGAGGCTCGATCTCGCCCATCGCGATGCGGGCGGCCTCAACGTAGCGGAGAATGAGGACCGTTCGCGGCGAGGTCGCGCCGAACCCCACGCCGAGCGACCCCTTGTAGTTCGCCACGTTCGGGACGACCCACACGCCGGCTTCGTTCTGCGTGTCGAGGGCGCTTTGGGCGCCTTTGCGCAGGCCGGGGAGGCTTGCGAGCGCGCTCTCCTGAGTGACCTCAGTCGGGGCGGGCGGGCCCGATTCCGCCTGTTGGAGGAGGCGCTTGATCGTCGGAGTGAGGTCGATCATCTTGGTATATCCGCTGCCGATGGCCTGGGTGTCGAGGTAGCGAATGGACGCGGGATCGTCGAGGTAGTAGAGCTTGTTGTCCCAACCGGCCACCGCGCGGCCGGTGCCGGGCTCGGTGTAGTACGAGATCTTGCCGTCTGGGTGGAATTCCTCAAGCCAGGCAACCGTGGCGCGGATCGGCTCGACGTACTTCTCGTCGCCCGAGAAGCGGAAGACCTCGCGCAGGGCCTGGCAGGCGTTGATGGTGGCGGTGGTGCCGTAAGCGGGGGGCTCGAAGTTGCGGGCCCATGCGGGATTGTCGTCGCCGTCGTATTGGTCGGCCCACATCGGCACGGGATCGCCCTGAGACTGAACGAGCCAATCGCCGCCGCGCCTGAGTGCCGCCACGTACTTCGCCTCGCCGGTGATGTGATACATCAGCGCCATCATCTCGATGGCATCGTTCATCGCGCGGTCGTTCAGCTCGCCGCCGTGGGGCTCGCCCCTGGCGTTCTCGCCGACGCCGTCCTGGGCGTTGTAGTGGTGCGACCAGCTTCCGTTGGGGTTCTGCGCGGCGATGTAGAACTCGCCCGCGCGCTTGACCGCATCGAGGTACGCCTCCTCGCCGGTCATGCGATAGAGCGCGCTCAGCAGCAGCATCGGATGGGCTTGGACTTGGTCCTGGAACTTGATGTGGCGGTCATCCGCGAGAGGCACCAGACCGTTGACGGTCATGCGGTAGCCGTGTACCCAGAAGCCGCGCTCATCCTGGGAGGCCATCAGCATGTCACAGACGCGCAGGAGAACGTCGAGGCTGCGGTAGTCGCCGAGGGCCCTGTAGGCGTAGAGGAAGTTGAGCGCGGTGCGTGGCGTCCCGTTGCCCTTGTCCATGTCGATGTAGTCATCGAAGTCCGCCCACTCGCGGCCCTGCGCGGACGAGCCGATCAGCGTCGGCCAAGTGTAGATGCACTGCCATCCGCCCCAGCGTTGGAGGTCGGCGAGGAAGTCGAGGGTCTTGCGGGCGCCTGCCTCGGCGACGGGGAGGAACTCGGCCTCCACCTCGGGGAGTTTGGCCAGCTCGGCCTCGAGGAGTGGCAGCGAGACATCGTACAGCACGACATCATCGACGGCCAGGCCCGGTAGGTTCATGCCGCCCGCTCGAGCGTCCGCGCCGCCGGCGACGTAGACCGCGAACGCCGGCCTCGCGTCGGGCGAGAAGTCCATCTCTCCGCTCACGCCCTGGCCGTCGAGCGCGATCCATCCCATCCCGAGATCCTTGTCCCAGGATGCGACGACGGAGTGCCACTCACTTCCCGAGACATCGCCGATGTCCAGATCAAGCCGGGAGATGAAGCTAGTGGTGCTGCGGCCTTGGCTGAAGCAGAGCGAGAGCTTGCCGGGTTCGCGCACGACGCCGATGCGGTTCTTCCCACGGGCGTCGAAGATCCAACGTGGCGTTTCGTCAGCCCATAGATCGCCCTTGACGAGCATCCGTAGCGTCCCATGCTCAGCCTGGAAGTTGCCGCCGCCGTTGTAGTGGATGTGCGCGCCGCGCTCGCCCGTCACGGTCGCGAGGCCGTTCTTGCCGGGCGCGTCTAGCGTCATGCCAAAGCCGCCGCTGCGAGGATCCTGGCGGGCGTATTCGGCGTCGGTAGAGTCAGGCGAATCGTAGCTCGCGACGAGCGTCGCGTGGCGGGTTCGCTCGGCGGGGCCCTGCCACCAGTCGCCGGTCAGTTGAACGGGATCGGCCGAGGCCAGCGAGGCGAAGACGAAAAGGGCCGGTAGCGAGCGTGTCAGCATGCGCATGAGGTGTCTCCGGTTGTGCGGGGTGCGCCGGGCCATTCGGTGGCCGGCGGCGGGCAGTCGGTCTCCAGTCGGCGCTGCATGATGCGGTCGGTCAGCTCGCGGCGGACGGGGGCGAGGGACGGGTCATCGAACCGGTTGGACAGCTCTTCCGGGTCCTGGATCATGTCATACAACTCGCCACCGAATTCGTTGCCCCGGGTCCAGACCACGAGCTTGTGCGATTCCGTGCGGCAGTAGACGCCGGAGCGGTCGCGGTCGTTGGTGACGTAGTCGCCGAAGACGGATTCGCGGCCACCGGATCCCGTCTCCATCTCGGGCCTGAGGCTCCGCGCGGCCATGTGCTCGGGGGTCGCTAGACCGGCGTAGTCGAGGATCGTGGCGGAGAGGTCAAACATCTCGGTCAGGCCGTCGAACCGGCGCGGCTCGCCGCCGGGCGGGATGACGAACGTCGGGACTCGCGTGACGGCGTCGTAGAAGTTGCCCTTGCCGTACAGTCCGAAATCGCCGCCCATCTCACCGTGGTCGGACGTGTAGAGAACGAGCGTGTTGTCCCAGCCGCCGGTCTCGTCGAGCGCGGCCGTGATGCGGGCGAGCTGGTCGTCGATGAGATCCACGAGCGCGTGGTAGTAGGCCGTCCAGCGGCGGGCTTTGGCCATCTGCTCGGGCGCTCGCTCGCGGGGGCCACGATTCGGATAAGGCATTCGGTCGCGCATGTCATGATCCCAGTGCGGCGGCTCGGGCATGTCGTCGGGATTGTAGCGGTCGAGGTACTCGGGCGGGACATCGAGCGGGCCGTGCGGCCCCGTCAGCCCGCACCAGGCGAACCAGGGCTCAGACGGGGGGCTCTTGATGAGGTCGATCGTGTTGTCCGTGATCCAGCTCTCGACGTGATGCTCGGCCGAGTGCGGGAACGCCAGCGCGGACATGGTCTCCTTGTACTCGGGTCGCCGGCGCTCCTCGTAGATGCGCTCGTAGCCGCCGGGCACGCGCGCGTCGAGCCACTCCGCGTACTGCGGCCCCAGCGGGCCGGGACCGATGGGGAGACCCGTGCTTTGCGTCCAGCGTTGGCCCTTGCCGCCGGTGACCTGCGGGCGATCGAAGCCGCGCTCGGGCATCATGTGGATCTTGCCGAACGCCGCGGTGAGGTAGCCGGATTCGCGCAGGCGCTCGTGGACGGTCCATTCCTGAGTCGGCAGGCCCGGCGTGGTGTCGATCTCAGATTCCATGTAGCGCACGCCGTGCTGGTGCGTGTAGCGCCCGGTCTGCAGGCATGCGCGGGAGGGGATGCAGATGGGGTTCTGGATGAAGCAGTTGCCGAACAGCGTCCCGCGAGCGGCGAGGGCGTCGAAGGCGGGTGTCCGCCAGATCGGCGCGCCCAAGGCCGACACGGTATCGGCGCGCTGTTGGTCGGTGGTGATGAGGAGGATGTTCGGGCGTGGCATGCGGAGTGGTTCCATAGACGCTCGACTCGCCGAGTCTGGTGCCGACTGCCGGGACGATCTACAGGCCTCCCGGCGTTGGCGGCTAAGGTCCGTCGTTAGTCGTTCCCGGGATGCAGTGAACGCAGTAGTGGACGACACCGACACTGCCATCCGGCAAGATGGCATCCATACTGATGCAGTCGGTCTCCGGCACTGTAATGCCGCACCTGGGGCACTCTACGCCCCGTTGGTCAGAGCCGCACAACGCGCAGTGAGAGTCCTCTATCAGGTAGGTGGTGGCCGCGCACTCAGGACAAGGGGCAAGGTGTTTGCCCGCATTTCTCAACTGCTGCTCCAGGGAAATGGCGTGTGGAGCCCACAACTCGTACACCATCAACGATGCCTGGTAGCACGGCTCGGCTCGCAACTCGGCTTCGAGGTCGCTCTCCAGATGCTCGCGGGCAAACCAGAAGACGAATGACAGTACATCACCGATCAGTTCCTTCATCTCTAGAGCATCAACAGCGAAGTCACCGTGGGTCGCCGCATTTCGGAGCGTCCGCGCGCGCCTGATCGCGACCTCTGCTTCGGGACTGAATCGAATCCCTGCGATGCTCTTGAGACGATCCATAGCGGCTGTGATGTTCACGGTGAACGCTGGCGTCCTTGGGTAGTCGTCCGGGTCGCGCCAGACGAAGCGGGGGTGCACCCTTCGTAGCCGTTCCTTGAGGAGGAGTTCAGCAGGCTGAGCCACACTGAGGATCGACGCCTTGAGGTCCCCCGAGTCGTGAGAACCCAGGATCATGTCCAAGTGCCCCACGTGTTCAAGGGCGTGGCGTAGCGAGTCTTTCCCGCTCTGCAGCAGGTCAAACTGCACGGTTCTTTCTGGTAACATGCCGACTGCCTCGCATGGAGCAGATTGTGCGCGTCGCATTGCTGTGGCTCCGGCATTCGTCACACCTTCAGCGGCTCTTCCACCGTCGTCTCGGCAACGGCGACCCCCTGCCACCCGCCGCGCGCGGCCGTCGTGCGACGTCAGCGATCCATGGTTCAGATGCTCGCCTGAAAGCGGCCGAGGCACGCAGGCCAGTCCGTCTTGCGGACACTCTCGTCCCGCCACCTGATGGCCACGCGCCCTCCATGTTCATCGACCTCGTAGCGGCTCTTAACAGCTGCGCTGTCAGCGTACTGTGGCCCTATGATGCCATGTACGCGGTCCTGTGCTCGCCCGGTCCAGAAGTCCACGTTGTCTGGCGCTCTCTTGGCGCCGCACACGTCACGCATGAACGTGACCACGTCCGATCTGGGCACCGGCTGGTGTTGCTCCATGAAACCGACGACGATCCCCGGATGCCGTCCATAGTCCAGGTGCTGCGTGCGCTTTGGGTGTCCGCTTCTTCTCGGCATGGGCCCGGGGAGTACATCAATGATCGTGTGCACACGCGTCTCATAGCGGGCTCGCCTCGCGTCGAATTCGGGATGTACCAGTTGGCCAACCAGGGCGATCGTCGGCTTGCCTGAAGGCAAGCGGAAGCCCGTCCCGAAACGCGCGCACCACCGATCTCTCAGGAAATCCGGCTCAATTCCTAGTGACGAGGTGATGAAGTGGTCACCTGCATCGACCGAGGCCTGGTGCAGTCGCTGGGCGTATTCCTCGGCCTGCTTGAGCGCTCGGTGATCAACAAGCTCCAGTTTGACCTCGATGATAACCAACCGGCATCGGCGGTCCACCGCCAGAATGTCGATCCTGCTTCGCTTCGGTGCCCTGGGGCCCTTGACGAGCGACACTTGCTGGCGCAGCATCACGAGGTCATCGCACCCGAGCCATGATGCTGGATCGTGGAACAGCCCCTCTTCGATGGCATCCTCTTCGATGTGACGAATCGCCTCCATGGTGACCTCTCGAAGTCTACAGTGGACCCCGCATCAGACGGAGGTTCTCCGTCAGCGTCAGCGTTGCCTCCGCGACGCCGCCGCTGCGCTGGCATCGGAGCGGCAGGCGCCTACCGCGGCTCAGCGGGACGGGCTTTGCTCGGATCGATCGGGCCGAACGCCGTCAGCGCCTCCGCGGTGATGCGCATGTCGTCGATCAGCCCGGTGAAGATGGAGCTGCCATTAAACGGATTCCGGCCGATCCCCGTACTGGCCGTGCCCGAGGCTCCGGCGCAAGGCGTTGTCGCCGCTGCCAAGCCATTCACGTAGAGGGTCAGCACTTCGCCATCGTACGTGCCCGCGAGGTGCGTCCACTCGCCGTCGGGGATGGCCTCGTCGCTCGAGGCCGCGCGCCATTCGTCGCCCTCGTTGGTATGGCGCATCGCTCGCGGCAGATTGCCCTCCTGCAGCGACAGCAGCATCGGCGCGCCGACATCGCCCCACAGCATTCCCCCGTCATCGCTCGACGGTCGGACCCAGCACTCGACCGTGAGAGCCGATCGGATCGGGGTGAAGCTGCCCGGCGGCTGGATCCAAGCGTCCGGTCCGGACGCGAAGGCCCGCGTGCCGTCGGCCAACTCCACCAGGTCGCCTGCACCCGCGTGGAACCTGGCGTCGCGGGCGTAGATCGAGTCGTCGCGTCCCGGCCTGTCTGCGCCGTCAAATCGCCAAATCGCGAGCGTGAGTGGATCGTCCGCCGGGGCAATCCAGAGCGGAACGCCCCAGGAGACTCGCGCGTCGGGCGACACGACTGCCGCCGAATGAAAGCCCCACTGTGCGGGCGTGTCGGGCGTCTGATCGAGGCCATCCGCGACTTTGGCGGTGGTCGATGCGGGATCGGGTATATGGCGCAGGTTGTGGAGCACGTCGGTGCGGAGACCCGTGGGCGCAGGCAGCGGATCGACGCGCAGGACGCCGTCAACGAGTCGCAGCGCCGGCGCGGGAGGGGGCGAATCGGTCAGCTTCGCCCAGCGGGGCGGCATGTAGAAGCGGTGGGCGATGTCGCGCGGCCAGATGGGTATGGGAAGGCGCGCGGTGATGATGCCCGCTTCTGACTCAACCTTGGCTTCAGCGAAGAGAACGCGCGTTTCGAGCGCGGCGTCTGGCTGCCACTCGAACGTGCCCATCGCATGGTTGCCTTGGCGACTGAGGGTGATGGTCTGGCTCAGCACCTCGGCGCCGTCGGCGCGCGTGAGGCGTAGCGTTGCAGTCTCGGCAAGCGATCCGTCTGACATTCCGAGGACCTGGAACCGCGTCTCGCGGCGATCGTCGGTCTCAAGCGGGCCGCGTCCGGGCCCATTGGGGATCTCCGACGGCGCGGCAAGCCAGTATGTCTCCTCGCCCGCGTTGGGCTCGCCGGTTCGGAAGCGCGAGGCTTCCATCCGCGTGATTCGGGCGTAGACGTCTGAGAAGTTGCGGCTTGGCTCGACGTGCGTGTGCTCCGAGTAGTCGTTCCACGTGGTGATGGAGACCCAGTCCGGGGCCAGGCGATGCGCGTCGGCCCATGTTGAGAGGTATCTCTGGGCGCCCTCGTAGGTCGCGTTGAACGCGCCGATGTTGGCGTGATAGTAGCCGGGGCGGACAGTGTAGGTGTTGATGCGGGCGCCGCCGTCGCCACCAGAGGCTTCTGCGAGCGCGGCGGCGATCTCGGCATGCATCTCGTCGCCCGCTGGGTTGAAGCAGTAGAGACCATCGAAGGCACGAGCGTAGTCTGGGAGCTTGGGGGCGAACTCATCGTGGCTGTGGAGCATCGGGGCGTGGACATCGCCGATGAGGATCAACTCATGGCCCTGATCCGAGAGCGTCTGTCGGAGCTTGCTCCAGTCGTCGGCAGGCATGCGGTACGCGGCGTAGGTGAAGATGATCCAGCGCCCGTCGACGCGGCCCGTGTTATCGAGGTCGTCGGCGGCCTCGACCCACTCAAGAAGGAACGTCTCCCAGGTGGCGCGGTCACTATGAGCGGCGAGGTCGAGGCAGGGGAAGACCTCGAAGCCTGGCGCGCGCTCCTTGGCGGCTTCTGCCATGTCGACGATGGTGGGGATGATGCGCTCCGGCGGGGTCAGCACCGCGTCAACCGCAAAACCATCGACGCCCGCCTCGGCGGCCGACTCGATCTGGCCTGCTGTCCCGGCGGCCGCGTTTGCCGTGCGATCCGGGCGCGCGTGGGACGGCGGGTGCCACGGCACGTAGTGCGCGTAGACCTTCCTCGCGAAGCCGGGCTGGGCGAATGCCGAGCCGCAAGTGACGATGGTGCAGGCGATTGCCAGCAGGCCGAATCGGGACATGGTGTCTCCGTCGATCGAGATCGACGGGCTGGAAGCCCGTCGCTACGCGGCCGCACGCGCGATCTCAGACGCCCAACTCGTCGAGCTTGCGCCCGATGGCCGCGACGGTGGCTTCGATCAACTCGTTGCCGAACTCGGGCGTGGAATCGCGTGGATCCTCGCCGCCGACGCCCTGGGGCCATGTGTCGCGGTCCTCGGGGAGTTGAGTCAGGTCGACCAACCCAGGCCGGACGGCCATCATGATGGATGTCTCGTTTCGGCCGGCGTGGTCGTTCTGCGTCATCCACTCGCCTTTGAAGTCGCGGGTCGCGGCGAGCAGCTTGATGCCGAACTGCTTCTCCCAGGAGTCGACCATCTCTCCCCAGGCTCCGCGAGAGGGCCCGTGGCCGTCGGCGATGATGCACGCAAAGCCGGAGCGTTTGGCCTGGGTGAGGATGTTCTCGACGGTCTGCAGGAAGAGGCCCTTCGGCGACCAGTAGCAGCTTCCGGGGAGTTGGCGGTGGGGCGTGGTGACGTCGGCAGTGTCCATGCCTATGAGCGAGGTGCCGTCGTCTTGGGCGGTGGTCCGATCCGGCCCCAGCCAGACGGGCGGGAAGACGATCCCGCCGAAACGCGTCGCCGCTCGCTCGAAGACGCCGCGGGCCTGGATGAAGTCCGCGCCGAGGGCGTTCTGGACTCCATGCCATTCAAGGGTACCGATCGGCAGATAGCCGAGCGCCCGATGGGCCAGTCGCTCCTCGAATTCACTCGGCAACAGCTCTTCGTAGTGGACCTTGCCGGTCATGGCTGACTCCCTCCCGCGGGTGACATGCTGCGTGGGCTGTTCCCGAAGGGGCGCGCGCTTCCCTTGCCAGGCAGGCTTGGTGAACCAGACGAGGAACCACCACGTCACAAGGCTACCTGGAGGTGTCCCCATGCAGAAGGCCCGCTGCCCGGTCGTGCTACTGCTGCTGGCGCTATTGGTCGTGCCGGCCGCGACGCAGGACGTCGAGCTGCAGCTCAAGCTCTATGATTACGATGCTGAGCAGCCGCTCAACGCCGAGCTGACAGAGCACGAGGACACGGATGATTGGACCGTGTCGCACGTGTTCTTCGACAGCACGAATGAGGAGCGGGTGCCCGCGCTGCTCGGGATTCCCAAGGTTGGCGAGCCGCCGTATCCGTTGGTGATGGTCCAGCACGGGCTGACGGGGCACAAGGATGTCGATTACGCGCGTCTGCCGGCGCTTGAGCTGGCGATGGAAGGCTACGCGACGCTGCGGATCGATGCGCAATACCATGGCGAGCGCGCCCGCGCCTCGGACGAAGGCAAGTTCATGGAGTTGCTTTTCGATCTGGTAGGCGGCGGAGGGTATGTCCAATCGATCGTCGACATGCGCCGGGCGCTGGACTTCGCGGCGACACGAGACGACATCGACGCGGAGCGCATCGGCTATGTCGGCATGAGCATGGGCGCGATGATGGGAAGCATTACCTGCTCGATCGACGAGCGGGTCGACGGCGCGGTGTTGATCATCGGCGGGGCGATGGGACCGGTTGCCAATGAAGCGTGGGCGGGCGTCGATGGGGCGACATTCATACACCTGATGTCGCCGCGGCCGGTGCTCATGCTGAATGGGAAGAACGACCCGCTCGTGCAGCCGCCGTGGACGGAGCGGCTGTTCGAGGCGGCCGAGGAGCCCAAGGAACTCATCTGGTACGACACGGCGCACACGGTCCCGCTCGACGAGGCGCGGAGGGAACTCTCCGAGTTCATGGCGGAGCACGTGAAAGGGGCGGAGGGGGACGGCTGACGGCACGTGCCGGCTGAAAGCCGGCGATCCAGTTAGGCTGCCTTGGGTGCGTGGACAGGCGTGGGAGCTTCGGGAGATGGTTGTGCGGGCGGCTGGGTTAGGTCAATTGATAGAGGTCGTCGAGGGTGCCGTTGATGGCCATGCTGGTGCGGGCGGCGGCGTCGGAGTTGCCGATTCCGCCGGCCATGTCCATGAACTGATCGCGTAGCGACCCAAGCTCGGCGGCATACGTCTTGAGCGCCTGGGGCGTCATGCGCTCGGAGAGGTAGACGGGCGGCCCGGGAGCCGTTGGGTTGTCGCGCCAGACGAGCGGCTCCAACGACAGCGGGCCATCGCCGACAGTGAACTTCGCGCGGGAGAAGTAGGCGTCCTCGCCCCATGCAATGAGGTCCGCGAGCCACTCCAGCATCTCGCCATCCACCGAATACACAGACGCAACTGCTTGCTTCAAGGCGTCCTCGGGCGTCGTTTCGGGCGAGGCAAGGATGCGAGCGCCCGCGCGCCAGGAGACCTCTTCGATCGGATTCTCGAACGGGCGGTAGAAGTACTCGCACGCTCGCCCGCCGTCGGCCCACAGCTCCTTCAGCGCCCTCGCGGAGCCGAGTCCGCATGGCACGAACCACCGCAATCGATCCCAGTGCTGGGGCGGCTCGACGAACACGCCGCCGACGGACCCGAAGGCGCAGTCGAGCGCCTGGGATATCTCCGGCCGGCGACCGACCCGCGCAGATCGTTCCTGGACCTCGACCATGTAGTCAACGGATCCGGAAATGCGCTGCAGATGCTCGAGTTCGCTCTCTTCATCGACGCGCAGACCCCACGATGCCTGGCCGATGACCCAGTCCGGGCGGTTGGCGCGGACGTGATCGGCTGACCGGCAGAGAATGAGCGCGTGGTGCTCGGCGGGCGAGAGCTTCCCGCACCGATCGCACTGGCAGCGACCGAGATCCGCCGACTGCATGCTGACCCCATCGAGGCGCCATTTCGGATCCATGAGGAAGTCCAGCACGCGGCGCTGCCAATCCCAGGCCTCATCGTGGAACGGACACATGACCGCACCCGAGCCGGCGGCGACGGAGGGGTGCTTCTCGATGATCTCATTGAAGCCCCAGGAGTAGATCCCGACGCCCGACAGGATCTTGACGCCTCGCTCGTGGGCCGCGCCGACGAACCGATGCAGGCGCTCCTCGCGCTCGGCGTCGATGACATTCTCCAGCGGCGCGGGCCATCGGCGGTTGACGAACAACCCCCAGACGACGTTGTGGAGCACGCCGACCTCGGCCTGGACATCGAGGAAGCGGATCTGGTCGCGCACGAGTTGGTCGTCCCAGCGGATGCATGGCCAGGGGTCCTCGGGCGTCGGTTCGGAGGCGAGGTCGCGGATCCAGCCATCGGTCACGCCGAATGCGAAGCGCTCGTCGCTCATGGCTATTCCTTGGTGGGGCGGATCTCCAGGATGCCCCAGGTCGCGAGTCGGGGCAAGGTGACGCGCAGCGCGTTGGGGTGGTGCTCAGGGGTGAGAATCGTCGATTCCCCATCCGGCTGGTGGTAGGTGACCGTTTCCGGATCGCCCCAGCGCCCTGGGTCGCGTAGCGAGATGGTGACATCGGCGTAGGCCTCGGATCGCGTTGCATCGGCCGGCACGTCAGTTGAGGGGAACGCGTTCCAGTTGACCACGTGGACCACGGCGGAGGCGTCGTCGCCGCTCTCCACGGTGAGGAAGGCGTGGACGCTCTCAGGGCCTTCGATTCTCACGACCGACGGCGCGAGCTGCTCAACCGCCTGGCTCAACCCGTTCGACCCATCGATGACCCTCACTCTCCGGGACGCGCGGGCGTCGGCCAGAGCTGCCCTGTCCTCCGGAGCGAAGCTCTCCTCGGGGCTGAGGAGGATTGCGTGGCGAGCCGACTCGATGCGCTCGCTGCTGAGGGCGACGCGGCTGAAACGCGACGCGGCGCCGATGAGGGTGAACTGCACGCCCCGACTCAGCAACTGCCCACACGCCTCGTTGAGCGCCTCGTGGCAAGGTTCGTCGGCATTGAACACCAGCGCGACCTCGGCGACGGGAGCGTGACCGTCGAGCAGGTCCGAGCGCGCCTCGATGAAGTCGTAGTAGGGCCGCCAGGTCTCGAGTTCGCCGAAGTAACGCGGAGCCGGCTGGCCGTCGGGGCCATTGTCCATGTAGAGGTCCCACGGAACGCGAAACGGCGCGCCAAGGGCGTAGCTCGTGGCGAGTGCGGCCTCGGAGTGGCCGAGGACGTGGGGCTTGGACATCATGACCTGGGGGACGCCCAGCGCCTCCGCCGTCTTGCAGGCCATGACGTATTGGGGGGCGCTCTGCATCCCGCGCATGGCCTCGCCCTCGAAGAAATCAAGTCGGTCGAGGCAGTAGACGCCGCGCAGGCCGCCATCCCTCGCCGCGCGGTAGAACTGGTTATTCACCGAGACGGGGATGTACCTGTCGGGCGAAGTCGCGTCCAGATGCGTCCTCAACGCGGCGTAGAAATCGCGAAGGCCCGCGCGTTGAGCGTCGATGAACAGGGGCGTCGTGGGCAGATCGCGGAACGCCTTTAGGTACTCCTCCTGGCTGGCAATGCCATGCTCGTTTCGGAGGTATTCGCGGTAGTCAAAGTCGCCGAGGTCGGCGATGCCAAGGGCGGCCAGTCCCTCGGCGCTGACGTTGTCATCGAGGTACTGAGTGAAGTTGGCGAGCGACTCGGGACTGAAGCCGGAGATGCCATAGCTCACCGTGGAGGCGGCCATCTCCCAGTCGTCGATGTGCAGGGAGTCGATGCCGGCCTCGATGAGCCTATCGCACTCTTCGAAGAAGATGGCCCGGAAGGCATCGCTGTTGTGGTTGCCGGTCCAGCGGGGGTGCTCGGGCGTCCACTTGCGCATGTGGCCGAGGACGACCTTGTTGCCATCGAAATCCTGCTGACGCCCGGTGGTGTCGCCTTCGGCGCTGAGATCGGGAGTGGCTCTGTCCCACCCGGCCAGTCCGTTGAGCGTGCCCTGGTAGGTGACGCCGAGGGCTTTCGCCTCGCGGATGTAGGCGGGGTCATTGCCATAGACCCACAGCAGGTGGTCGACGTGGCAAGCCCTGATGAGGTCGAAGGCCTCCGCCTTCTTGCGCGTCTGCCATCGGCTGGAAAGGACGATGTCGGAGGGCTTGAGCATGAACGGACGCGCGGGCATGGCAGGCATCCCGGTCGAGTAGACCCATCCCGCGCCTTGAGCGGCGACATCGGCATCGAAGACGCCAGCGACTTGCTCCGGGGAGAGGGCGCTGCCGAAGATCCGGAGGTTGTCGAGCTTGCCACGGAAGGGTCTGACCCCGCCGAATGTGCCGATCTGGAGTTCGCCGGCGGTGTTGTCGGGTGGCTCAGGGATGTCGTACTCGCGCGAGGCGGCCAAGCCGCCGGCGGCGTCGCCGGTGTAGGTTGCGAGTTTCAGCGCCCCTACGTCGAGGGTGACCGCGTGAAATGCCCACTCGTTGGGGTTGGTGGCCGGCGGCACGGCGTGGTTGGTCTTGCGGTCACCGTTCACGAGCAGCGCGCCGAAGCGTCCGTAGGCGTAGATGAGTTCCCATGAGCCCATCCTGTTGAGCAACCGGGCGTTGATCGCCTCATCGGCGCCTTGGCCCATCGCCCAGAAGGTGACGGTGAAGTCGGTGAGGTTGTCGATTTGCTCATCGCGGACGAAGAGCGCCCCTCCGGCGGGATCGGTCTGCTCAAGGGTGCCGCCGAACCGCGAGGCCGCCGTCAGATCGAGGCAGTCGCGCCACGGCCCGGGCAACAATACCAGGCCCTCGCCTAGCGCGTAGTCGACGACCTCGGCGCCCTCCGGAACGCCCTCGTCGAACGTGTATTCCAGCACGGGCGCGGGCGTGTCGTCCGCCGTGGCCAGGCAGGGAAGGAGCAGCAGGCACAAGGCGATTCTCATCGTCTGCCTCCGGGGTTTCTACAACTGAAAGATGCGCGTCGGCGTCTTCTGGTAGGCGTGCTCAAGCCACTCAAGCGCGACCTGTTCATCCATGATGCGGCGCTCAATCTGGTCCTCGAGAACGTTCGCGATGGCTTCGCGCGTGATCTGGCCGATGCCGACGATGTTCTCGGGCAGACCCGAGTCCGAGCCCCAGACGAACTTGCCGTGAGGGACGATCTCCAGCCACTCGGCGAGGGCCATGCGGAAGCGCGCGCGGGTCATCCACGAGACCCAGGTGAAGTCGATGTAGACGTTGTCGAACATGCGGGCAAGGTAGGTGGTCTCGCCGGTGTAAGGGTTGCCGCCATGCAGCAGAACCCACGTAACGTCCTTGTAGCGCGGGTCGATGAGGAGGTTGTGCATGTGCATGGGGTTGGACTGCCTGAGATCGGAGTGGCCCCAGATCTGAAAGCCCGTATGCACGACCACCGGCAGCGAGTTGCGCCGGCACGCCAGCACCGCGTGGCGGAAGGCGTAGTGCTGAACGGTGGCGATTTCGGCGGGCGTCATGTCGCGCTTCTTGTTGAACGCGGCGCGAGCTTCCTCGGGCGTGGGATCGGTGAAGTCGAGTCCGATTGTGTAGGCGAAGGCGGTCTTCATGCCGACCACGTTGTGCTCGCGCCATGAGTCGATGGCCGAGTCGAGCGCGCCGAGATACGTGTCGAGATCGGGGAGGTCGCCGAAGTGGCCGCCGATGGCGTCGTAGTAGTTGAAGTCGCCCTCGATGCCATCCGGGCAGAAGAAATGGTCATTCCCCGCGATAGCCTGGTCGATGTAGGCCAATAGCTTCACGCGTGGGGTGAGCTTTGTGTGGGGCGCGTGCTCGGGATAGTGCCCCGAGAAGCAGAACTGGGTGGTGATGTTGTCGCCATCCATCGCGCGCTCAAGCGATTTGCCGTCGCCGTCCGCGCGGAGTTGCTCGGCTTTCTGCCAGATCTCTTCGGGCGAGTCCGGGCGCAGGAAGATGCCGGGGTCGATTCCGTACAGCTTCTTGACTCCGGCCGCAAGCTGGCGGCTGAATGTCATGCCGGGGTTGTCGATGAAGCTGCTCAGCCCTTGGGCAACGGCCTTCAGCTCCATAGTTGGCAGATTGTAGTGGCTGTGGGTGTCCACGCGCGGCAGGCTCATCGCCTGCTCGCGGACCTCGGGGGAGACGCTCATGGATGGTCCTCCGTCGGATTCGGGGATAATGTCGGTATCGGGATACGCGGACGCGAGGCAACTCCCAGCTGCCGCGACGCCGGCGGCCTTGAGGAACGTTCGTCGGCTGAGGAGCGATCGTTCTTGCTGACGGTCATTCGTCATCGGTAAGAAGGCGAGTTCAGTGGGCGGGCGGAATTTCCCTGCAGTGACGGTATGCGACGGGTCAGGATACCCGTTGCCACGCGAGGAGTGATCTCATGTGTGTTGGAACGAGCGTGCTGTGCATCGTGGCTGTGCTTGCGCTGGCGGCGACGGCATCCGCGGCGGGGGCGGACGTGTGGGTCGTCGACCCGTTGGCTAAGGTATTCAGAGACACCGAGATGCCGGACGAGGCGTTGGCCGAGATCGTCATGAAGGCGGCCCGAGGTGAATACGAGTCGGCGCAGATCTGCGTGCGGTCAGCGGAGGCGATCACGGGGCTGGATGTGGTGGTGGGCGAGTTGAATGGCGATGCGGGGACCATACCGGCGAGCGCGATTTCGTGGAATCCGGTGGGGTACGTGCCGGTGACCTGGAACACTTACCACACGCCAGATGATGAGCTGATTCGGAAGGCGCCGTTCGATTGTCCGGATCCTCTTCTGCCGGCGGAGTTGACGGATGTCGCCGGGGGCCAGACGCAACCCATTTGGCTCACTCTCAGAGCGCCGCGCGCTGCGGATGCGGGGGAATACGCGGGCGAGGTGACGGTGAGGTGGGACGGTGGCGACATCTCGCTCTCGCTGCAACTCACGGTGTGGCCGTTTGAGATCCCAGAAGAGCGCCATCTGACCTTCACGAATTGGGTCAACGCGAGCAACCTCGCCAAGCACCACGATGTGGAGATGAACTCGGACGCGTTCTACGACCTGCTGGGCAAATACGCGGCCATGGTGGCCGAGCATCACCAGAACGTGCTGTGGGTGAGCCTTGGCACCATCGGCATCTCGGAGAATGCCGTCGGGGAGTTGGGCTTCGATTTCACGCATTTCGACCGGTGGGTCGAGACGTGCGTCGCGAACGGCTGCGGGCGAATGATCGAGATCCAGCCGCTGGGGCACTGGAAGGACGGCTGGGAGAGCACGGAGATTGAGTTTCACGGCTATGGCGTGACGACGGCCGACGGCGAGCGCAAGGACATCTCCGCGCCGGCGTGCCTGCCAAAGCTGCTTCCGGCGCTCGAGGCGCACCTGAGGGAGCGTGGCTGGATCGATATCGCGACGATTCACATCGCCGACGAGCCGGCGGTGCACCACGTGACGTCGTGGCGGGAGAAGTCGGACTGGGTCCGCTCGCTCGCGCCGGGCATCCGGCGGTTGGACGCGATTGAGGCGCCGGACTTCGGCGACAGCCTCGAGGTGTGGGTGCCGAAGCTCAACCATCTCTACAATTGGCTGGACGGCTACAAGCGGGCGCAGGACGCGGGAGCGGAGATGTGGTTCTACACCTGCTGCCATCCGACGGCCTCGTACCCGAACCGGTTCCTGGACTTCCCGCTGATCGAGACGCGGGTTCTGCAGTGGTACAACTGGCGATACAGTCTGACGGGCTACCTGCATTGGGGGCTGAACTTCTGGACGGATGACCCGATCAACAGCGCGGGCAATGAGAACTTGCCGCCAGGTGACTGCTGGATCGTCTACCCCGGCGAGGACGGTCCGCTGTCGTCGATTCGGTTTGAGGCGTTGCGGGATGGGTTCGAGGATTTCGAGTACCTGTGGGTGCTGGCAGAGCGGAACCGGGAGATGGCGGAGCGACTGGGCGCCGATGCGGCGTTGTACGACCCGGAGCAGCGCAGCGACGAATACGCCCACCGGATCGTGCGGACGATGGTGGACCATGAGGGCGATCCGTCGCGACTGCGCGCATTGCGCGATGAGCTGGCCGGGGAGATCAGTCGCGCGTCGGCGCTGCCGCGCGCGCTGATTGCCACCAACCCGCCGACGTCGCACCGGGCGGCCGGATACCCCCACGTCGTCGCGACGCGGGTCTGGGCGGAGGAGGGTGCCGAGGTGAACGTCAACGGCGGCGGGGCGCATCTGCAGCCGGACGGGCACTGGGCGCACCACACGTATATGAACGGACCGAGCGACGAGGTGAAGGTAGAGATCACCCACGGCGGCGCGACGCGGACGGAGTTCCGACGTTTTGCGACGGCCGAGTAGGAGTTGCAGATGCTGAGGATGCTACTGAGCGTGACGATGATGATTGGGGGAGCCTCCGTGCACGCCATTGAGCTAAGCGGGTTCGATGGATCCAGCAACGCGGGCGTCGACACGTCGACGCTGACGGGCAAGGTGATGTGCGGGTACCAGGGCTGGTTCACGTGCCCGGGCGACGGCTCCGAGCGCGGGTGGTTCCACTGGGGCGGGGGCGGCGGCTTCAAGCCGGGGTCGTGCTCCATCGACCTGTGGCCGGACGTGAGCGAACTCGACGAGGACGAACTGGTCGATACCGAGTTCCGGCACGCGGATGGCTCGGTGGCGCGCGTGTTCAGCTCGATGCACCCCAAGACCGTCGATCGGCACTTCCGCTGGATGAGGGAATACGGGATCGACGGCGCGTTCGTGCAACGGTTCGCGGGTGAGACGATGCATCCGAAGGGGCTGAACCACTGCAACACGGTGCTGATGAACTGTCGCGCCTCGGCGAATGAACATGGGCGCGCGTATGCGACGATGTACGATCTCTCGGGGCTTCAGGAGAACATGATCGACCGCGTCATCGACGACTGGAAGCTGCTCGTCGACGGCATGAAGCTGACTCGCGACGCCGCCGACAGAGCGTATCTCCACCACAAGGGCAAGCCGGTCGTCGCGGTGTGGGGCATTGGGTTTAGCGACAACCGGAAATACACGCTGCAAGATTGCGCCAAGCTGATCGACTTCCTGAAGGACGATCCGGACTACGGTGGCTGCACGGTAATGGTCGGGGTGCCGACGTTCTGGCGGACGCTGGAGAGGGACGCGCTGAGCGATCCGTACCTTCACGAGGTGATCGCCAAGGCGGATATCGTGAGCCCGTGGATGGTGGGGCGATTCGGCCACCCGAACGATGCGGCGAGGTTTGGGGAGATCGTCTTCAAGCCCGACATCGCGTGGTGTAGTGAGCGCGGGAAGGACTACCTGCCGGTTGTCTTCCCGGGCTTCAGTTGGCACAACATGTTCGAGAACTCGCCGCTGGGGCACATCCCGCGGCGAGGCGGGGAGTTCCTCTGGAGCCAGTACCGGGCGGCAATCGGCGCGGGCGCGACGATGATCTACCAGGCCATGTTTGACGAGGTCGACGAGGGGACCGCGATCTTCAAATGCACGAACGACCCGCCCGTTGGGGAGAGCGAGTTCCTGACATATGAGGATCTCCCGACGGATCACTATCTGTGGCTCGTTGGTGAGGCGGGGAAGGCGTTGAGGGGTGAGATTGAGTTGACTGAGGCGATGCCTGTGCGGTGACGCCAACGGCTGTGCCGGCTGAAAGCCGGCGGTCCAGTTAGGCTACATTGGGTGCCGATGCGGATCCACGCGGATCGTGCCGAGGATGTTGATCCCGAGGCGGGCAGACCACGCGACATCGCCATTCGCGACGCGGACCGCGTAGCGGGGATCGAGGCGGATTGCCTCGCGTGGGGCAGGCATCCAGAGGCCCAGGCGGTACTCGCCATCCGCGAGATCGGATGGGACACTCAACGTCCCGGACGCGACGTGAGTGAGAGGCATGTAGGACTCGTCGCCGGGCTCGAAGGGTTGCCAGGTGCGTGGGTTGGCGTCGGTCACGGTCTGGGCGACGACATTGTCCTCGTTGTCGATCAGCGCGAGGACGACGGGGCGCGGATTGTGGATGGTCGAGAAGCCGCGGTTGATGAGCGTGACGGCGACCGGCGCCTCTGATCCCGGCGTGAGACGGGTCGGCAGCGTCGCCTCCTGCAGCTCGATGCGGTAGCCGAGGTGATCGCGGATGTACTCGAACTGCGCGCGCGTGGTGCCATCGAAGTAGCCATCCGACACGGGTAGCCGGCGTTCGCGGAGCTGCTCCTCGGTGATCTCGGTCGCCATCCAGTCATCGATGGAGTACGGCTTGCCCTCGCGCTCGGAGTAGCTGTGGGCGAGGCTGAATGTCGTGTAGTGATGCCGCCGGAGGCTCTCCGCCGCGCGCAGCCCCTCGATCTTCCCGCCCTGATCTCCCCAGAACAGCTCGCCGTCGATCGGAACGTACGGGCTCTCGGCCGTCATGATGTCATACTCGGGGTTGCCGGGGTTGGCGTGGTGCGGCGGCTCGGGCCAGGTGCCGCCGTCAGTGGTCCCGGCAAGGAAGCCGTCGTTGTGGTGCCCGACTCGCGAGGCCGGCGTCCCGGAGTAGGCGGCCTCGGCTGACAGCGCCTCGTGGTGCCCGAGCGCCCAGCGCTTGTACTTGGGGACGCGGATCTGGGTCATGCGGTCGAGCGGAACGAGGTCGAGGATGGTGGCCACGATTTCGGCGAGGTTTGCGTGGTCCGATTCCAGGGCGTTAGCGGAACTGTGCCACTCGCCCCACGCGCCGACCATCCCGGCTTGCAGGACGAAGACCACGTCGGCATACTCGCGGACGATCGGCCTGAGTTGCGCGGCGTGGCGGCGGATGTCGTCCATGGTCGGCCCGGTCGGAGGTGACATGGTGCGTTCGTAGGCGAAGCGGAGAAGCGCCTTGTAGCCGTTCTGGCGCAGCAGCGAGAGGGATGAGCGCAGCCAGTCGAGTTTCTCTTGAGGGATGGGCCCGCCGACGTACTCGTCGAGGTAGCAATACGTCTGGGCCATGGTCAGCCCGTGCTGCTCGTAGCGGGCCATGTCGGCCAGCCACCACCCGTCGCTGTACCCCTCGCTGACCTTGCCTTTGAGGTGGGCCGCAGGCCCCCACGACGCGCCGCCTGGGGGCTCTGCGATGAGCGTCTCGATCCGGAAGCCCCGTTCCGGATTGCGAAGGCCGTCGCGCCCGTCGGGGTCGGTTGGGCGGATGCCATGGTAGTGGATTGTCTTCGTCTCGCTCACTTGGCTTGCCCCCTGGGATCCCAAGATGACGGCCAGTAGAACGGCCCCGCTCGCCAGGCTTCGATAGCGCATCACGCGCCTCCCACAGTCGTCAGGCGTCGCCTTGCTCCGCGCGGGGCGCGAAGACGGCCAGACGGCGGATGATCGGTCGAGCGGATGACTGTTTGACCAGCAGGCGGATCTTCAGCACTGTGACGGGGTCAAAGCAGTCGGTCTTCTCGTCGCCGATGTCGGCGCCGCGCGCTAGTTCTGTCCATCCGCTGAAGCCGCGACCCTCCACGACGTATTCGCGGACGTTCTGCCCGCGACGCGTGTCCTCCACGAGGAGGACGCGATCGATGATCTTCGGCCCACCAAGGTCGAGTTGGATGTGAGCGCCTCGGCCGTTGGTCTCAGCGATGCAAGCCTCTTGCGTGTCCAATGTTGGCCTCTACTTGCAGCAGTAATCGAAGAAACCCAGCGCCTCGAGACCCTCGCGGATCACCGGCTCTTGCTCCGGCAGTAGCGTCGGTAGAGGCGGGCGCATGGGCCCGGATGGGACGCCGAGCATGCCCATGATCGCCTTGCCGACCGTGTGATATGAGCCGGTCACTCCCGCGACGAACTGGATCAGCTTGCGCGACTTCTGTTGGAGCGCGCGCGCCTCGTCGAGATCTCCCGCGTTGAATGCCTTAATGAGCTGGTTGTATAGTGGCGCGGCGAAGTTGTAGCTGCTGCCGACGGCTCCCTTGCAGCCGAGCGCCAAGCCCGCTAGGAGGGTCTCGTCGGAGCCGTAGATGATGTCGAACTTGCCGCCATCGAGCGCGAGGCAGAGGCCCAGGTCCATGAGGTCTGAGTGCGTGAACTTGATCCCCGCGAGGTTTGGGATCCGCTCTTGAGCCTGCTCCAGGAACTCATGCACGGGCAGGTCGACATGGGTGAGCACGGGGATGTGATAGAAGTAGAATGGCGCCTCGTGCACCGCGGCGATCTCGGCGCAGAAGCCGACGAGTTGCTCGACATTGCTTGGCCGCAGGAAATACGGCGCCATCGCGCCGATGGCATCGACGCCCGCGGCCTCGGCGTGGCGCGCCATTGTCTTGCAGGCCTCGATGCTGGTGTGGCCGACGTGCGCGATGACCTTGAAGCCCTGTGGCGCCACCTCGGTCCAGCGGGTGGTGAGAGCGTTGCGTTCCTCAACGGTGAGCGACACGCCCTCGCCCGTCGAACCGCAGATGAACCCGCCCACGACGCCGCTACGATGAAGCAGCTCGGCCATCGGGCCGATGGCGTCGAGATTCAGGCCGCCGTCGGCGTTGAGCGGCGTGTAGGGCGCGGCGATGAGACCCTCAATGTGCTCGGCCATGAATATCCCCTCGATGGTACGGCGGTGTGGTGAGGTAATTGTGCGGGCGGGCGGAGAGTCCTGCTTGCACGGGGAGGGAGATAGGCCCGGTCTGGGTAAGATCGCTCCCATTACACCCAGCGACGAAGTGGTGGTGAGATGAATGGCAAGCGAGGCGCGCTCCCCAGGCGAAGGCCCCCTCGGATCGTGATGTTCGCGGCAACGGTTGAGATGGCGCTGGGCGGGCTCGCCTGCGCGCTCGTGCTTCTGCCCGTGCTTCGTTCGGCCGTGTCGGGCTCGGAGATTGCGGGCGGGACCATGGCGGAGAGATGGACGCTTCTCGGCAACGCGTGTGCGGCACTGCTGGGCGCGGTGCATATCGCGAACGGCATCGGAGTCTGGCGGCTGAGACGTTGGGCGTGGTCTGGCCTGTTGGTGCTGCTTCCTTCGGGGGCGATTCTGCAGATGTTCGCGTGTGTCGTCACGATCTGGCTTGATATCACCGACCGCGCGTGGATCTGGGATTGGGGCACCATGCCGGACATGGGGTCGGTGGCCACCGTGCGAGTCGGGGCCTACTTCGCGATGGCCCTCGGCACAGTGATAGTAGCATAAACGCATAATTGCATTTCTGGCACCTTACGCGGGCCGTAGCATACCGTATTGGCCGTTTCCGCCCCACAGAACCCGCCTGCACCCGTTTCGCGCTGTCGGCAGCCCCACCTACCAACCCCGCCCCTGTAGGCCCAGATACCTATGCCAGGCACCCCACGGCACCGCGCCACGGCAACGGGCACTGGGGGCTTGGGCGCCTACTGCGAGGACCGCATCTTTGCGTTGGGCACGCCCCCTGTGTAACCTCGGGGATCGTGCGGGGCTGTCTTCGTCGAACGAACCGACCGGGCACCCGCAACACTGCGGAGGTTATCTCTCGCGATCAGGTGCGTACACAGCAACTGTCCGCGACATGGAGGTGTGTCAGTCCCAGAGCTGGAATAAAACACCGTCCTTTGGGCGCATTTGCTGCAGTCTCTGCGCGACGCTGAACTCGTTCATAGGCGCCCCATTGATGGAGTACCGTCGACAGTCCGGTTTGAGTGAGGTGGAACGTGGAGTGCCCAAGGTGCGGACGCGAGTTGACCCCTCTGGATCGCGAGTGCCCCCATTGCGCGCGCGTAGCCCCACTCCCTGATGTTGAATGCGCAGTATGCCACGCGCCGAACAATCCCAAGCTAACTGCCTGCCAGGTGTGCGGTGCATCCATCGGGCTTCGCGGCGGCGTGATGTGGGGCGACCGTCGAGTAGCGCCAGTGTCTCGCCGGCTTGCCGCCCAAGCTCTCGACTCAGTTCTCATCGTGCTCGCTCACGCCGTGCTGCTGGCTGCCCTATGGCTCATCGCGTTTCTGGTGCTACCTGGAACGCGGACTCGCGGATTGGGAGAGGGTTCGTTCGTCGACTGGCGGGTGCTGGTGGCGGTCGCTGACCTCCCCCCATTAACGGTACCACTCACAGTCTCATGGATTCGTTGCCTT
>CAZKUN010000146.1:0-12549 GCA_964555935.1 uncultured Armatimonadia bacterium
AAGGCGAAAGCCGGCCTCGGCGTCGACAAGACGAACTACAGCACCTGGTAAATCCGAAGGGAACCTCCCAACGGAGGATCCGCACCAATCCCAAAACGATGAAGGGCAGCGGCCTATGAAGCCGCTGCCCTTCGCGATTCTTGGGGGTCAACGGATGTGTCTACTCGGTCCCTTCTCCTCGCGACAGTACCCAGCTCACCGCCGTTCCCACTGCGATGTTCACCACAATGGCGATCGGGCTGATCCACTGGAAACTGATCGGATCATCGGCCATCCAACGGGCCCCGGGTTCATCGGTGAGCGGCCTGATCTCAACGCCAAACGTCGCTGGATCGACGCCCCAGGTCGACAGTAGCGTTACGATCGGGCCGCTAAACGCGATCAGCGCCGCCGTGATCGTCCCGCAGATCGCCCCCGCCCAAGCGCCCGCAGGTTTGGCGAACTTCACGAACAGGGCGAAGAAGAACAGGCCGAAAATCGGCGTCGTCAGCAGGTTCACTGTCTTGCCCGTCATCTCGGTGATGTTGCCGGGGATGTACTTCATCAACGAGCTGCCGAACACCACCACCAACCCAATGCTGAATGCGAGAACCTGCGCGAAGCGGACCTTGCCCTTGTCTGTCTTCGGCGCCTTGCCGAAGCGACCCAGGAAGTCCGTCAGCGTGACGGCCGTGATCGAGTTGACGCCCGAGTCGATGCTCGACATGGCGGCTGCGAACATGGCTGACACCACTAGCCCTGAGATCCCCACCGGCAAGTGGAACGCGATAAACCGCGGGAAGAGGTCGTCGGCGTTATTGGCGACGGTCATGCCCTCTGGGAGCTGGTCCGCGTGAGCCCCGAAGTAGCCCAGGAGGGAGAAGCCCACCAGAAACAGCGCCACGCTGACGACGCATCCCACGATTAACTGAGTCGCCAGCGCTCGACGTGCGGCGCCTACGTCCTCAGTGGCCATGAATCGCTGCACGGATGTCTGGTCGCCGCCCGCCGTCGCGACATACCACGCGAAAACGCTGAGTATCGTCCCGACGACCGTGACCCGTGTCTTGGGGTCGAAGCTGAAGAACGGCTGTCTGTCCCACGTAGATTGCCACTCGGTTGGGAACCACCCGAATCCGCCGAACTTCCACGTGACGGTGCCGATCACCAGCAGCGCGCCGCCGAACAGCAGCACCGTCTGCATGAAGTCGGTGACGACGACCGCCCTCAGTCCACCAATCGACGTGTAGATGATTGATACGAACCCCGTGATGAAGACGATGAGGGGGACCCACTTGTCATCAAGGCCCATCATCACCGAGAGGGCCTTTGCCGCCAAGTACACCAGCAGCGTCATCCAAACCAGCCGTAGCACCAGGAACATGGTCGCGCCGAGCAACCGGATGCTCAGGCCCAGCTTCTCCTCCAGCAGTTCGTACGCGCTGGTGACGCGGTTCCTCATGTACACGGGGAGAAGGCCGTACGCGACGACAATGAAGACCAGCGGAAGCGCCAGTTGCGCCACCAGCATGACTGGGCCCTTGCCCGCTGCCTCACCGGGCACGGACAGGTAGGAGATCGTGCTCAGGAGCGTGGCGAACAGCGAGACGCCAATCAGCAGCGGGCTGATCTTGCCGCCGCCGACAAAGTACTCGTCGGTGCTCTGCTGCTTCCGCCCGACGTATGCGCCGATGCCAATGGTGCCAAGCGCGTAGGCCGCGATGATGACCCAATCGAGCCATGTCAGTCCGTTGGCGACCGGTCCGGCATCTTGAGCAAACGCCGCGCCGGAGCCGCCGGCGATGCAGGCCAGGCTCAGCAAGCCGACCAAAGGCCTACGTCTGGGAACGAGACTCATAGGGGACACCCCGCGGGCGATACTGCGTGATCGCATGGCGGGGCTTTCGCCGTTTGCCGACAGTCGTCCTCGCCGGGCGGGCTTACAGGGGGAACAGCGACACGACGATCTCCAGAAACCGAGCCTCCGGCGTGAGATACCACTGCGTCGTCCGGCCGCCTGCCGTTGAGGCAGGGAACCACCGATTACATAGTGCCAGCACGCGCACCTCGCCGAGGTACGTGTACGGGATCGCCATCAGGCGCTCGACGCCAAGTTCCGCCAATTCTGGGGCGCTGTCGGCTGTGTTCTCGCAAGCGCGCGCGCCTCGCCTCCGGCCCCCATTCTCGTCATAGCAGAGCCGGTACAGCCACGTGGATTCCACGCGCTGCCCCTCCACCAGCGGCCCGGTCTGAGGCAGTGACGTGATCACGCGAAACTCGCCACTCGCTCGCCTCAGAATCGCTACCGACTCCGCCGTACACGCCTCCCGAATCGCCGCGAGCACGTCCTCGGGAGATGCCAGCGGGTCCTCGCCTCTGCGGTAGCCTGACATCCCCGCGACAGCAGCCACGGCGCCGTCGTAGAACGCCAGCTCCTCACCGTAGATCGCCATTTCGTCCGCCTTGGCGGCCAGTTCCGCTTGAAGCTCCGCAACCTGGTCTTCGAGCGACCGCATCCGATCCTCACTCACCGGGGCCCGCCTCCTTACCCACAGCCGCAGACGCGGCTGCGACCACTTCAGCGAGGCTGGCCGGCTTCTCCAGGTACGTCGTGTTGGTCAATGACTCGATTTCGTCTGCGTGTCGCGTTGTGGCCGTTAGCACGATGACCGGAAGGTTGCTCCGCTCGCCGCCTAGCTCCCCTGCCCGCAGGCGCCGAAGCAGCGCCAGCCCCCCGTCAATCGGGTCGATGTCCTGCCACGCCTCATCCACGCCTGGCGGCATCATGATGTCGAGCAGCAGCACGTCCCACTCCTCCGTCATGAGCCGCCTCATGCACCCGCTGACGGTCGTGGCCGTTTCCACCTCGTAGCCCTCGATTCGCAGCACGTCGCCGATCCGGCGGTTGCGCTCCTGTTCGTCCTCGGCAAAAAGCACCCGGCCTCGACTTTCACTCACCATGCTCGCCCTTTCCGCGGAACGGCAGCGTGAAGTGGAACACGTTCTTGAATCCCACGTACTGCGCCGTCTCGTCTGCTGAGCGCCCGCCCGCCTCGCTTTCGGCCCAGATCCTGCCGCCATGTGCTCCGACGATCTCCCGCGCGACTGACAGCCCCAGCCCGCTGCCCCAGATGAGCCGTCGCGGATCGCGGTGTTCCGCCCGGTAGAACGGCTCAAAAATCTTCTCAAGCTCCGCCTCGGCGATCCCAGTGCCCATGTTCTCCACGGTCACGTGGATGGTACGATCCTCGCGTTGAGCGGTCACGCGGATGTACGTGTCATCGTACGAGTACTTCACAGCGTTATCGAGCAGGTTGCCCACAACCAGTCGCATGCTCTCCCGGTCAAAGCCGAACCTCAGCGGCTCCTTCGACCGGATCGTCTTCTCAATGTTGATTCCGCGCGGGTTCGCGACCCATCTGTACTGGTGGATGCACTGATCGATCAGCGACTCGAGGTCACTCAGCGTGTCGAGCTTGTACTCCCTCTGCGGAATGGCGCCACCCGCAACCTGCGCGCGCGACATCAGGAGCTGCGTCAGCGTCGTGTCCTTCATCCGCAGAATCTCGTGGATGATGCGCTCGAGCACGTCCGAGATCTCCGGTGGGATTGAGCCGCCCGCGATGTGGGTCTGGTACGCCTCCAGGAACTCCGCCTCGATCAGCGTCGCGTGCAGCGCGGCGCGGAGTTCGTGGATGGTCTCGGCGACGAGGCGCTCGCGGTCGCGGATCGCCTTCGTTAGCCCGTAATGCGTCTCGGCGAACCGTTGGAGGTGCAGAGCTGCCTCGACCACGGATAGCCGAAGCCGGAGTAGCTCCTCCTCGTCGGCCTCCGGGATCTCCTTGATTAGGCGGCTGAGGCGCGCCTGATCGAGGTCGTCGATCTTCTTGGCGATCTGGTTGACGTTTCTCGTTATCTGCTTCGATGTGCCCGGCATGCGGCGCTGTCCGCTATACAACGCGCCCAGCATCTTCCCGCCAACGAGAACCGGCACGCCAATGTCGGCCAGTCCCATGTGGCAGAAATGGTATGGCTCGGGGTCCTCATCTGTCACCATCTCAAGGTGCCGGTATCGATCGCAGTCACAGTTGAAGCAAGCCGCCTCGCCTTGGTCGAAGCTCCTCAGGTACCTGCAGAATTCCGATCGGTGGGGGAGTCCGTGGAGGTCGGTAATGTACCGACACTGGCCCGTCTCGGAATCTCGCTCCATGAACGCGACGGCCGATTGCAGCTTGAAGCTCAAGCCGGCCTCAATCAGCTCCACGGCCTGCTCATCAACCAGCTCCGTCAATTGAGCCGGGATCCCGTTTTCGTCTGCTGACATGCGTGCCCCGCGCCCGCGAGTGGTGTCGACTGCCACAGGTAAATTCTGCCCTCACCCCTCCAACCCCTGCCTCATCCCGCCTTCGCTGCCGGATCAAACGTCCAACCCTCAACGTGACTCGCCGTAAGACTGCCCATCGTGCCGGGCGCGCCGCGGCGGTCGATATGCCCCGCAACGGTAAGCAGAGGCTGTGTGAATATCGCCCGCCCGCAGCGGTTGTAGACCGATTCAAACACCGTCACCTCGAGGATTTCCGTCTCGTCTTCCAGGCTGAAGAAGACCACTGTCCGCCCGCTTTTGGTCGGCGGGCGATGCGGGCGCAGGATCATTCCGGCAACTTTCACGCGCTTGCCCGTCGGCGCTTCGCGAGCTTCCTCGCACGTAATGACGCCTCGTTCTCTCAGGTCCTCCCGCGTGAATTCCATCGGGTGCTTGTGAAGCGATAGCCCCAGCACATCCATCTCGTGCCACCACTTCTCGTTCGGGCTGAAGTCCGGCACGTTCATCGGTTCGGTGGACGTGCATATGTCGAGCCTCGGCGTGTCATCGTTCATGTCGCCGATCGCCGCCAACTCCCACAGAAGCTGCCGCCGATTTGAGTTCATGGCATCGAACGCGCCCGCCAGGATTAGGTCGCGCGTCGTGTCGCGATCCACGCGCGCGCGCCGACAGAAATCATGTAGCGAGGCAAACGCTCCATTTGCATTTCGCGCCTCAATGAGCTTTGGCAGCGATGCCTCACCGGCGTTGCGAACTTGTTCCAGTCCCACGCGCATCGCCTCGCCTTCGACCTTGTACTTCCGATCGCTCGCGTTGATGTCTGGCGGTCTCACCTCGATGCCTTTGCGTTTCGCCTCCCAAATCAGCGTGTGCGGCGGGTAGTAGCCCATCGGCTGGTTCGATAGCAGCGCCGCGTAGAAGTGCGCCGCATGATGCTGCTTGAGGTACGCTGTTTTGTACGATGTGTCCGCAAACGCCGCCGCGTGCGCCTCGCAGAATCCGTAACCGGCGTACGCTCTGATGTATGAGAAGATCTCCTCGGCGATCCGTCGCTTCACGCCCTTCTCGACCGCACGCTCGATGAAGTGCTCGCCGATTCTGTCCATCTCCGCATACGACCGGTTGCTAGTCATCGCCCGCCGAAGCTTGTCTGATTCGCCCGGCGTGAAGCCCGCGATCTCCGTTGCGATCTCAATGACCTGCTCCTGAAACAGCACCACGCCATATGTCTTGCTCAGGATCTTCTCGAGCGATGGATGCAGGTATGTCACCGGTTGCTGCCCGTGTCGGCGCGCGATGTATGGATCGACCATGTTCGCGAGAATCGGTCCGGGTCGGATGATCGCGACCGCCGCGATGAGGTCCTCGAATCGATCCGGCTGCAAGCGCGTGTGGAGGGACTTCTGCGCCGGGCTCTCAAGCTGAAACACGCCTATCGTATCCGACGCCGCGATGAGATCGTACGATGCCTTGTCGTCGTACGGGATGTTGTCGTAGTCGAAACTCGCGTCACGCTGCCTGACGGACGCCACCGTGTCTTGCACGGCCGACAATATCCGCAAGCACAGCAAATCTAGCTTCACCAGCCCTAGGTCCTCGACATCAACCTTGTCGAACTGGATCACCGGAAAGCCCTTGGCGGCCATCTGCACGGGCGTGATGTCTAGCAACGGTTCGCGCGTCACGACAATCCCGCCCAGGTGTGTCGAGAGGTGCCTCGGGAAGCCCGCTACCGATCCTGCCAGATCGATCAGCCGCCGGTAGCGCTCCCGCGAGAATCCGCTATCTCGCAGTTCAGGGACATTCGCAAACGCCGAATCGAGATCGTGGGCGGATATGTAGGGGAGGTGCTTGGAGAGGCGATCCATCTCATCGAGCGAGAAGCCCAGGGCCTTTCCGAGATCGCGCACCGAACTGCGCGCCTGGAAGGTGTTGTACGTCGCTACCATCGCCACGTGTTCTTCGCCATACTTCTCGATCACATACGCCATCACGTCGTTGCGTCGCTCAGCCTGGAAGTCGACATCCACGTCCGGCAGCACCGCGCGCTCGAGGCTCATGAAACGCTCAAATAGCAGATCCCGCTCAATTGGATCGACGTTCGCGATCCCCAGGCAGTATGCCACCGCGCTGTCGGCTGCCGAGCCCCTCCCCGCGTACCGAATGCCCTCTCGGCTCGCGAAGCGCAGGAGGTCCCACACGACGAGGAAGTAGTCCTCAAAACCCAGCTTGCAGATGACATTCAGCTCGTAGTCCAGTCGCCCGCGCGCCTTATCCGTGATGCGTCCGTATCGTCGTTTTGCGCCCGCATACACGAGCTTTCGCAGCATCTCGGGAGCCGTCTCCCCGGCGGGGAGATCAAACGCAGGCAGGTGGTACTCGCCAGGACGCAGGCCGGTCTCACACATCTCGGCAACGCGCCCCGCGTTCTCCACCGCCTCGGGGCAATCCGCGAATAGCTTCTCCATCTCAGCCGGAGAGCGGAACATGCACTGCGCGTTCAGCCGGCGCTCCGGATGCACCTCATCGAGGGTCGTGAGCGTACGCGCGCATGTCAACGCATCGTGGGTTGGGAAATCGCGCCACCGCAGATGATGCGCGTTGTTCGTTGCAACCAAGTCGAGATCAAGCCGCTTCGCAAGCTCCACCATCCCCGCATGAAGTCGACGCGTTCCCGGCAGCCCAACGCGCTGCAACTCGAGCAAGAACCGCTCGCTCCCGAAGATATCTCGCAGCTCTCGCGCGGCGTTTTCGGCCTCCTCATACTCTCTCGCCAGTAGCAGCGATGCGATCTTCCCGCGCCGACACCCCGAGAGGCAAATGACCCCTTCGTTATGTTCTCGCAGCGCTTCCACTGTTGTTGCGGGCTGTCTGCGCGGCTGCGACATGTGCGCGTGGGTGATGAGCCGGCAGATGCTTCCATATCCGCGCGCGTTTTGGGCGAGGAGGGTCAAGTGATACCCGCCGACGAGGGTCAATTCGGCGCCGATGATCGGTTTGATGCCATACGCCGCGCAGCTTTTGTGGAAGCGCGCGGCAGCGGAGACATTGTTGTGATCCGTCATCGCCAGCGCCGGCATCTCCCAGCGCGCCGCCGCCCTGACGAGGTCGGGAATGTCCGCTGCCCCATCCAGAAACGAGAAAGGCGTGTGCACGTGCAGGTGCGTGAAAGTCATGGTCTTTGTAAGAGCGGGTTCAGTCGCGACGCCGTTGTCTAGTCGTACACCCGATGCAACTCCCATCCTGTTTTCGGCAATCGGTGCAACTCATAGATCGCGTCGTTATCGGTCAGCACCCGGTACACGCGCCGCGGCTCCTCATCAAGCCACCAGCACCCCGCCTCCTCCCAGTCATCGAGCACCTCGCGCACCACGTATTGCCGCTCCTGCCAGGCAAAGGCCGTCGGCAGCCCCGCTTCCATTTCCACATCCGAGATTGCCCGTTCCATGGCCGTCTATGCCGTGATTAACGCCAACTGGCGTTGTCTTCTCGACAGTTCGATCTCTCCACCCAGCACTGCCGCGCTCTTGCCAAATACTTCCCGCACTGAATTCAGCGCCTCTGATGCCCGTTCTCGACCTTGGTGCTGATCGTTCTCCGCGAACAGGCTGAGTTGCGTGCCCTTGGATCGGCGCACGTCTGTTGCGCGAATGTTGATCGTCGCGATTGGCTCGGAGATGTCGATCCTCCCCAGCAAAACGCGACACGCGCGCAGGATGTCGGCGCCCTCAGAACTCGCGTTGCGAAGTCGCAACGTGCGCCCCGCACCATCGCCATCCTCAGTCTCCAGGCGCATGCCGATCTTCCCGCACGCATCCTGCTGGTGTTGTAGCTGCGTAGCAATCTGTCCCGCAAGCTTCCGCAGCGCGCTATCGATCGTCTCGGGGTTATCGGTGCCTCCTGGCAGGTTCATTCTGAGGGTAATCGCGCGTGGGGGATAGAGATCCTCAACAGGTGAGTTATCGACACCGCGCGCGAGGTTATGAAGCACCTTCGCGTCGCGTCCGAAGTGCTCTGCGAGCCGGCCCTTCGATATCTGTTGCAGCAGACCGACGTTTGTGATACCCAGCGCCTTCAGGTGCTCCAACATCTTTGGGTGGAGAGTCCAGAGTCGTTTAACCTGTAGCGGCTCGAGGAAGCTCGGCGCCTCGTCGGTGGTGAGGGTTTTGCCGGGATCAACTTGGGCGATGATCCTTGCTACGAGCTTGCTCGGACCACAGCCGGACCGGCACTCGAAACCCGTGCGGATCTCAATCGCGCTTTGCAGTTCAAAGAGTGCTTGTGCCGGGTTGTTCAGGCCCGATAGATCGACGAAGGCTTCGCCAAGATCCGTCGGCTCAATCGTTGCGACATGTTCGACGCAGATGTTGAGAACACGTTTCCAGTCCGGTTGATATCGGTCCTCAACGAAGCGCACGTACTCCGCGTCCAGGCAGATCGCTCGCGCTTGTGACGTCCGCATTCCCACGCCGATCCCCGCATCCTCTGCCTCAACGGATACTGCCGTCACCTTGCCTCGATGATGCGCTACCACCGGTTGCCCATCCAAACCCAGCACGCGCGTGTCCACTTCCGCGCAGAGCCTTGGTAGCCAGATATACCCCACGCACGACCCCGTGTAGGGGCGCAATTCATTGCGCCCACGTCGTCCTCGGTTCACCGTCTCCGGCTCACTATCGTTGCCACGTCTCAAATCCACCCTAAACGATGGAGGTCGTCCGTTGCACATAGCGAAATCCCCCAGCCCATTAGTAGAACATGTGTTCGAGTATTATATAGAGCAAATGTTCGATAGTCAAGGCCTCCTCGAACGCTTATATGCCAAGAAGGCGCTCCGCCAGGTCCGGCGAATCTCCATCTACCATGACACAGTACCTGACCCTTGCCCTAGCTCTTATCACCACACCCCTCGTCGCCCAGCCCTTCAACCTCGCCTCCGATGAATTCCCGATTGGCATGTACTCGGTCGATTCCGAAGGCGCGATGAAACAGGCCAGGGAGATGGGCATCAGATACGTCCACACCTACGGAATGGGCAAGGATGCCGGTCCCGAGGGCATTGCCAAAGACCTCGCCTACATGGACCTCGCCCAGAAACACGGGCTGAAGGTGATGGTCTATCTCAACGGTCGCAAGTGGGTCGCCGACCACGGCCTCCTTGAGATGCACAAGATCGTTCTCGCGCTCAAAGGCCACCCCGCGTTGGGTTTCTGGCTCTTCTACGATGAGCCCGCCGGCAAGCTCACCAGCGCAGAGCTTCTGCCCTTCTACTGGCTCATCAAGTACGAGACGCCCGACGTGCCTGTCGCCATCGTTGAGGCCTGGACGAAAGACTGGTGGAAGACGACCGAGGTTTGCGACATTCTGCAACTCGATAGCTACCCCGTGCGCGACGAGCCCTTTCCAACCGCGCCATTGGGCAATGTCACCGAATTCATCGGGCGGGCGGTCGCGCTCGAATCAGCGCCCATCATGCCGGTTCTTCAGTGCATGAACTGGAAGGTCATGCCCGACTATGTGAAATCGAAGGGCATCGATCCCAACGACTGCCGTTACCCGAGCGCCGACGAGATCTACTACTGGTCCTACTCCAGTATTGCCCAAGGCACGCGCGGGCTCTTCTGGTGGTCGTACGCGCGCTCGATTCAGGCCGGCTACACGTGGATCAACTCCACGTTCAAGGAAGCCATGCTCGAGGTTCGCGAGTTCGTCGATCTCGTCGCCCCCGCGCACGCGGCCGAGATCTTCGAATTCGCGCCCGACGAGGACGTGCATATCGCAATATGGGATCGTCCGGCGGGGAAGCACGTGGTATTGGCCAACGGCCAGGCGATCGCCCGCAAGATCAGCCGCGGCACGGAAGGGCGTTTGGCTGATGGCTCCACCCTCACGCCCTGGGGCCACACGCGAGACGCCGGGGCAACCATTGCCGATGGTCGCATCACCGTCCAGGCCGAGCCTTGGGAGACGTTCGTCTGGCAGCTTGAGGAGCCCGCGCAGTGACCCTCACCCGCCGCGATTGGATCCGCAACAGTAGCCTCGCCGGGGCAAGCCTTGCTCTTGGCGCTGGTGCCATGACTCAGGAGAAACGCGTGAGACCAAACATCGTTCTTTTCCTCGTTGACGACATGGGTTGGCAGGATACATCCGTCCCGTTCCACACCGAGCGCACGCCCTTCAACGACCGCTACCAGACGCCCAACATGGAGCGGCTGGCCGCCGATGGCATGAAGTTCACCCAGGCCTACGCCTGCAGCGTCTGCTCGCCGACGCGGGTGTCGCTGATGACGGGCCTCAACGCCGCGCGTCACCGGGTGACGAACTGGACGCTCCACAAGAACGCCTCCAATGATCGACCCCACGACAAGCTGGAGTTCCCCGAGTGGAACGTCAATGGCATCAGCCCTGTCGCCGGTGTCGAGCGCACCACGCACGTCACCGGTTTGCCCGAGTTCCTTGGCTCCGCCGGCTACCACACGATCCACTGCGGCAAGGCTCACTTCGGCGCTACCGATACCCTCGGAGCCGATCCGCTCAACTTCGGCTTCGATGTCAACATCGCCGGACACGCGGCGGGAGGGCCAGGGAGTTACCTGGGCACCCAGGACTTCAGCGCCGCGTGGCGAGGCGGGGGGCACGTGTGGGATGTTCCCGGGCTCGACAGGTACCACGGCCAGGACGTCTTCTTGACGGAGGCGCTAACGCGTGAGGCGCTCGCCGCTGTCGATTCCGCCGTCGCCGACGAGGAGCCCTTCTACCTCTACATGTCCCACTACGCGGTTCATGTCCCCTTCGCCGAGGACAAGCGCTTCATCCAGAAATACCGCGACGCCGGACTCGACGAGACCGAGGCTCAGTACTCCGCCATCGTCGAGGGCATGGACAAATCCCTCGGCGACATCATGGACCGCCTGGACGAGCATGGCGTCGCCGACAACACGCTTTTCCTCTTCATGAGCGACAACGGCGGCCTCAGCGCCCATGGTCGCGGCGGCGGCCCGGCGCACTCGCACAACAGCCCGCTCTCCAGCGGCAAGGGCTCCGCTCACGAGGGCGGCACCCGCGTCCCCATGATCGCCCGCTGGCCCGGCATCACGAGGTCCGGCGCCGTCTGTGACGACCAGCTCATCATCGAGGATTTCTTCCCCACAATCCTCGACGTTGGCGGAGTGGATGCATGCGAGCAGATTGGCGGCGTCATCGATGGCGAGAGCTTCGAGCCGCTGCTCCGACACAGAGGCAGCACTCCTGAGAATCGCCCATTCTTCTGGCACTATCCCAACAATTGGGGACCCAGCGGCCCCGGAATTGGCGCGACCAGCTCCGTCCGCAAGGATGACTGGAAGCTCATCTACTACCACGTGGACGAGTCGTACGAGTTGTTCAACTTGGCGGACGACCTCGGTGAAGAGCGCAATCTCGCCAAGGACAAGCCCAAGCGGGTCAAGCGCCTCGCTGGCTTGCTCGGCAATCACCTGGAAGACTGCAGCGCCGACATGCCCATCGACAAGCAGACCGGCAAGGTAGTGCCACTGCCTGGATAGGAGGCCAATCAGTAGCTCCTCCTCCTGAGACACCTCCCGCTCGCCGGGTGTTGCACCAGTGAAGTGCTGCTGAAAGGGGTGGTCCTGATGGTTCTTTCGTTGAATCGGAAGCTGCTGGTGGGAGTTGCCGCGCTCTGCTTCGCGGCTGGCCCTGCCTATGCGTTGACGACCGAGGAGCGCGTTGAGATGCTGAAGACGCGCGCGGATGAGCAGATTGAGATTGAGAAGTACGACGATGCCCTCGCCAGCGGGCGCAAGGCTGTTGAGCTCGCTCCCCAGAGCGGCCTCGCCTGGTCGGTTCTGGCCATTGCGATGACGTTCCATCCTGACACCACCTGGGACGACACGGTCGCCGCCGCCAACCGCAGTATCGAACTCGACGAAGCCTCCGCCGCTCGCGCGTATTGCGCGCTGGGGCTGCTGGACTGGTGGAACGGTTACTTCGACGACGCCGAGGAGGAGCTCAGGGAAGCCATTCGCCTCGAGCCTGCGTTCTTCCAAGCCCATGATGTATTGGGCTCCGTGCTGTCTGAAGCCGGGAGAGGCGAGGAAGCCATTGCCGAACTTCGCGAGGCCGTTCGGCTCGCCCCTAATCGTTTCAGCGCGAAGTTCGATCTCGCCGCCGTGCTCGCCGACAGCAACTACATCGACGAGGCGACCCGCGTCAACATGGAGTCGCTGGAACTCGCCCGCACTGACTCC
>CAZKUN010000146.1:12559-21853 GCA_964555935.1 uncultured Armatimonadia bacterium
CTCCGATCGGGCCGACGTCTACAACAATGCCGCCTACAACCACGTCTGGAGCGACCGACCGTTTGAGGCCGTGGCCGCTGCGCAAGAGGGGATCAGGCTGGACCCCGAAGACCCCGTCGTGAACGAATCGCTCGGCGCTCTCTTGTCCCTCTACGGTGACCCTGAACTCGCCGTGCCATACCTGCGGGCCGCGCTGGCGGAGGAGTACCCGCTTGTGTCAGCCCAACCCACGTGGGCGTACAACCTGGCGATTCGGGGGAGGACCGATGAGGCCCGGGCCGAACTGAAGGCCTGCGGGCTGGACCTCATCGAATCCTGGGCGAATGTCGACGCGCTCCACATCGCCGGGCTGGCCTACCATGAACTCGGGCAACCCATCGTCACGACTCGGATCTTCCGCAGGGCCCTCGAGCGCTGGCCGGCTCACCCTTGGTCGGACGAGTGGCAGGCGTACGTGGACGAGCGTTCAGGTGGGTAAGCGCGCGAACGAGGTCGCCGCGATCTCGCTGCTCATACTGATGACCGGCGGCGCCGGCTCCGCCGACACGGAGGCGGGGACTGTGCTCGATATTGGCTCCCGGCGCGAGTTGTTCGTCGATCAGCACCTCATCGACCGCATGGACGGCGTTCGTCTCGAACTCAACCGCCCGCGCAACGAGGGCACGGTCATCGAGTTCGACCAGCCGTGGGAGTACCCGTTTGCGGGCTGTCCCACGATCATCCGCGATGGGGAGAAGTTCATCCTCATCTACCGCGGCATGCGCGGCACGGGCGATGGCACCGACGTGGAATCGACGTGCTACGCCGAATCGCCAGACGGGATCAACTGGACGAAGCCGAACCTCGGTCTGTTTGAGGTAACCGGCACGATCGAAAACAACGTCATCCTCGCCCACGATCCCCCGCTCTCGCACAACTTCGCGCCGTTCCTTGATACTCGTCCCGGCGCGGGTCCCGAGCGGAAGTTCAAGGCCGTCGCCGGCACCACCGGCTCCGGCGGGCTCGTGGCCTTCGCCTCGCCTGACGCGATCCACTGGACGAAACTACAGGATCAGCCCGTCATCACCGAGGGCGCCTTCGATTCCCACAACGTCGCGTTCTGGTCCGAGGCCGAGGGCCAGTACCTCTGCTACTTCCGCACGTTCAAGAATGGCTTCCGCTGGGTCAGTCGCACCACGAGCGATGACTTCATCAACTGGTCGCCGCCTGTTGAGATGGAGTTCCACCATGGGGATGGGCTCGCGCCCGCTGAGCACATCTACACGAACGGGACGCACCCCTATTTCCGCGCGCCCCACATCTACATCGCCATGCCGTTCCGCTTTGTGCCTGGGCGCAAGGCCCTAACGCAGCGGCAGATCCGCGAGATCGGCGTTCACCCCAGCTACGCCGGCGATTGCTCGGACGGAATCCTCATGACCTCGCGCGGCGGCGCCATCTACGACCGCACGTTCCTCGAATCGTTCCTCCGCCCGGACATGGGCGCGGAGAACTGGGTCTCCCGCACGAACATGCCGGCCTACAATGTCGTCCAGACCAGCCCGACCGAGATGTCGCTCTACCTGGAATGCAACTACGCTCAGCCCACCGTCAACTTGCGCCGCTACACGCTGCGGCTCGATGGATTCGCCTCGATCCACGCCGACTATGGCGGCGGAGAGATGCTCACCAAGCCGTTCGTCTTCGCGGGCGAGCGGCTCTTCATCAACTTCGCCACCTCCGCTCCCGGCGGCATTCGCGTCGAGATCCAGGACGAGTCCGGCGCGCCCATCCCCGGCTTCGCCCTGGCCGATTCCGTCGAGCAGGTCGGCAATGAGATCGAGCGCGAGGTATCGTGGGAGGGCGGCGCTGATGTGTCCGCCTTGGCCGGAAGACCCGCGCGTCTGCGCTTCGTGATGAAGGATGCGGATCTGTACGCTCTGCGGTTCGGGCCGGCGCCGCCCGCGCCACCGGTCGCCAAGTTGAAAGAGGGCCTCCACACGTTCGATTCCGACAGCCCAGCCGCCGATGGCATCCCAACCGTGTCCGACCTGGGCGACGCCGTCCGCTCTGAGAATTCCGTGGCAGTCGTCACGGACGGCGCCGCCGTCGGCACGGGCGCCGTCCGTTTCGCGGGCACCGGGGGCCTGCGCGATCGGCTGGAGTTCGTCGATACTTACAGCCTCGGTTCCGAATTCACCATCGCCGCTTTCGTGAGCTTCCAAGACCTCCGCTGGACGCGCTTATTCAGCAACTACAGCGGCGGCGGGCCGGCCGGCGTTGGCGAACTCGCGCTGTCTTACGATCCCACGGGTACGGCCGCGCCGGGGATCGTCCTCACCATCAAGGGCGACCAGGTCCGCACTGGCGAGGTCGAGCTCCAGCCCAATCGCTACCACCACTTCGCCGCGACCTACAGCGACGGCGACTGCCGCGTCTATCTCGACGGCAACGAGGCCGCCCGCGGCACCGTCGAGCCGGGGCCCATTGAACTCACCTGGGATCTCGGCTTCGGCGAGGATCTCGGCGGCGGACCCAACGAGCAGCTTCATGGCCTCGCCGATGACATTCTCATACTCGGCCGCGCGCTGGCTGCACCCGAGATCGATGCGCTCAGCCGGCGGGGCGGGTGAGTCCGGATGCTCCGCTTGGCTCTCACGGTTCTGATGCTAGTCACCGCCCAGCGCTAACTCGCTGACCTCTTCACCATTCAGCACTCTCGGCCAGACCATCACCTCGTCAATCGCGCCTACCGTGCTTGCGCCGATCCGCAGAGGCGCGTCAGCCACCAGCATCAGCCCTTCGGCCATCACCTGGTCCACCACCGGCTCGCCATCGACGTAAATCCGGGTCCGCGCGTCGAAGACCGAGCACGTCGCCACCACGTGGTGCCACTCGCCATCGTTGATGGGCATGTTGCTCCGCACGTCCGTATGGGCGTAGCCGCCGTCCTCGAAGGACGCGGAGAAGCAGGGGTCGAGCGTGTCCTTGTGGATGTACATTCCGTAGTTGCGCACGAGCGGATCATGGGAGTACTTCCCAACCGGGAATTGCCAGTCGCCGGTCTCGGGGCCGAGTCTGATCCAGAACGCCAGCGTCATTTCATCCTGCAGATTCAGGGAGGCTGAGGTGGGGATCTCCGCAGTCTGCGTCCCGTCGAACTCAAGCGCTGTGCCGGATACGCCCTCGACCCACTTCGGCTCAGCCACCGTGCCGTCGTTGCCCGTGCCGGAGCTGTCCGTGATGACCGTCCCCTCGCCCTCGTCGAGCTTCCACACGCCCACCGGCCCTGCGTCGGGCGCGGCGCCGCGGACGGCAATCTCAACGGGACTCGTGAGGCCGGCTCCCGTCACTGCGTATATGCCCGGAATGGCATCCGGATCGACTTCGACTGGACCATCCACAGTCACCGTCTCCAGGGGACCAAAGTGCAGTTCGGTCACCTCGTCTGCCTTGACGACACCGTCCTTCGTGATCCGCAGGGGCTGATTCTCTGTCGCGAGCAGCGTCGGAGACGCCTGCCACTCAGAATCGAACGGATTCCGCATGCGCATCGTGAGCGTCCCCGTCTCTCCGCGCGCGACCTGACACGGGTCGAATGCCTGCAGCGTCCCACGCCCCTCGGCATCGTCGCTTAGATCTCGCACGTACCGAACGCTCTCGCCCGTTGGCAACCACAGCACGTCGCCGCCCGCCGGCATGCTCTCGTCGTTGCCCATGATGTCCGTGACAGTGGCCCTGCGCTTCGCGACGTAGATGCTCGTGAGTTCGTCGCCGTCGGGGCACCACACCGCTGCCACTCTCTCCTTCGCCGTGCGGAAGACGTGCGCGATCGCGCGTGGGCCAACGTCCCACTCGCCTTCGTACTCGGCGCCCTCCATGATCTCGGCGAACGTCCGGTGCGCGAAGTACGCCGGCTTCGGCGTGAGATCATTCCAGCACATCCCGTAGTTGTGCTCGCCATAGAACCGGTCCACGCCGGGATCGTGCAGCCGGAACCACAGCATCTTGTCCACCAGGCCGCTCGCGAGGCTGAGCGCGTAGCACCTCGGCAGCATCATCGCCGCGCGCTTCTCTGTTGAGCCGCCAGGGAGCTGTGTTGTCCAGCAGTTCTCCGTGTACCAAATGTGCTTGCCCGCCTCGGCGTTTCCGTTGTCCGCGCAGAGCTTCGCGATGTGCTTGAGATCGCCCACGAGGTCGCTGGCCTCGGGCGTTGATTGGCGGTACGGGTGGATCGCGACACCGTCACAGTACGTCGCGCCGCCGAGTTCGATCAGCTCCTCGATGAAGTCCATCCCCCAGCCGCCATCGCCGGGCCCCGCGAGTCCCGGCATGATCACCGTGCAGTCCGGGTTGCCGCGTTTCGCCGCCTCGTAGCCGACGCGCACGACGTCGATGAACTCCTTCGGGTCGGGGTCGGGCTCCCAGAAGACGGTGATGTTCGGCTCGTTCCACAGCTCCCAGTGCTGCACTGTGTCTGCGTAGTGACGCGTCACGTTCTCGACGAAACTGGCCCACGCGTCGAGATCCGGCTTGTGGACGTGCGGGCGATCCGCCCCCTCGGGCGCCGTGGAGGCCCAATCCGGCGGGAAGCCGAGAAGGCCCAGCGTCTTCATGCCATGCTCCAGCGCCTGACGCGCCCGGATCGCCATGCTCGGCTCACCCGCATCGATGTCGAACCCATTCCCCGAGCTGTCCACCACCGTCCCGCCGTCGTCCTCGAACGCCCAGTGAGTGATCAGCCCATCTTGCGGCGGCGCCAGTTTCGCTGCGAGCGATGCGACTTCGCCGTCGTCCAGCGCCCGCCCGTACAGCACCAACTCGTCGAGCGTCGCTGGGCACCCTTGCGCAATTACAAGCTCCGCGCCATTTGTCCGGAGTCGCCCACCATCAACCGCTTCGCTCGCCGTCAACTCGCCGTCCACATACAGCTTCACCTGCTGCGCCTCGCGAGAGTAGCTCGCGGCGTAGTGATGCCACTCGTCGTTCCACGCGCTCACGCCGGAGCTGACATCCTTCCACGCGGCGTCCGGCAGGTTCTCGTAACTGGCGCTGAAGCACATCTCGCCCGTATCCTTGTGGAAGTACACGCCATAGTTGCGCTCATTGCCGGCGCCCCACTTTTGGACCGCTGTCTGCCAGCCCCCGTTCTCCTCCGCACCTCGGGCCCAGAAGCCGATCGTCACCGCGTCCTCGCAGTTCAGCCGGTCATCATGCGCGAGCCGCAGCGCCCGCCCCTCAGGATCCGCCGCCTTCCCGACCGGGCCGTCGACGCTCGTGAAGCCATCCCAGATCCATACCCCAGGCGCCGGGTTGATCACGCCCCATCCAAAGCCCATCCTCGTCCAGCGCAGCCCAGCGTCTCGGTTCAGTTTCCAGCCCGTGTCCATCTGGTCTGGTGCGAGCGTCTCTACGTTGCACATCGACCCATAGCGCGCGTCCGCATCCGCCGGTTGCTGTTCGCGAGGCTTCGTGATGGCTAGCCGCTCGAACCATAGCCTGTGCCGCTCGCCGACCATCAACCGCGCCTTCACCGAATAAGTCCCAAGCCGCGTGAGTTCCGCGCTCAGCTCCCGCTGCTGCGTCTCGCCCGGCGCAAGCTTGACGCTCTCACTCCCGAGAATGGTGGCTATGTTCCCGAAGTCGGCAGCGGAGACCATGAACTCCGCCTCAACGGGCTCTTGCCCCGTGTTGGTCAACTCCACGTGGACGGTCACGTCCTCGCCGAGGTCGAACAGGCTGCCCGGCCTCTCGGTCCAGATCTTCCCCGTTACGTAGTCCATTGGCCGCGCGTCAGTGGTCGCCGTGGCGGCGCTCAGGTAGACCGAGGCCTCCGGATCGGCGCCCGGGTGTCGAGCGACGGCAACCTGCCGCAGAGCGATTGGGTGCTCCACCTCGCGCCGCTGGTCACCGTTCCGTCGGAATTGCCGCCAGTCGGAGCCATCGCCGACCGTCGCCCGCACCTCGCGCCAGCCTTGCCAGTCGATCGTCGCCACGTCGCGCTCGAACCACGTGCCAATCTGATCCTCGATGGCGAACCGGACAGGCCTGCCGGATTCGTCGCCGTAGACCCACACGCCGATCTCCTGGCAGTCGCCGGGAATCGCAGGACCCGTGTGATAGGCCGAGATGTAACTGCGGTTGGCGTCGCGGAAGTCGTACGTGAGCTTCAGGCATGGCTCGCCATCGCGCGTCACCTCGTCGGTCGCGACAAGCGTGCTGTTGCCGAGCACGTAGTTGATGCGATGCCCACCAACCTGCCAGTTGGCAGTCGCCGTCATCGCGTCGATGTCGATCTCTCGTACCTCCGCATCCGCCACTCCCGTCAGCAACGCGCACGCGATCAGCAGTCCACCCATGGTCAGCCCTCCGTTGCCGAGTATTTGCGCCCCAATTCCGCGCAGTCCTCCCTGCAGGTTCGGTCGCGCGCTCCGGTCAACTGTCCCGCCGTTGTCGTCCGTAGGTCGGATCTCTAAATCCGACACGCTGTCTCCGGGAGGCCCATCATGCCCAAAGCCAAGAAGAAGGCGAAGAGGAAAGCTCGCAAGCGCGCGCCCAAGAAGATCCGCGTCGCCATGATCGGCGCCGGGGGAATGGCGAACGCCGTCCATTACCCGTCGCTGGCCTCATTCGATGATGTCGAGATCGCCGCGATCTGCGACCTCGACGAGGCGCGCCTGACCTCGACCGCCGACAAGTATGGCGTTGAGAAGCGCTACAGCAACTACCCGGCGATGTGCGAGGAGGTCGCGCCCGACGCGGTCTACGCCATCGGCCAACCGCACATCATGATCGACATCTGGATGTGGTGCCTGAACCAGGGGCTCAACCTCTACATCGAAAAGCCCATGGGCCTCACGCTCCATCAGGCCCAAATGATGGCTCACGTCGCCGAGGAGAAAGGCCTCATCACCCAGGTCTCCTTCCAGCGGCGGACCTGCCCGATGATTGTCAACCTCCGCAACGAGTGCCTCAAGCGCGGGCCCATCACCCACGCGGTCTGCGAGTTCTACAAGTGCGCCCCGGAGCCGTACATCGGCGCCCGCGACCACATGATGGACGACGGCGTGCATGCTATCGATACTCTCCGCTGGATGTGCGGCGGCGAAGTCGTTGACGTCGACTGCGTCACCCGCCGCATCGGCACACCCGACATCAACTACATCGTCGCCACGCTGCACTTCGACAATGGCGCGACGGGGCTGATGCTGAATAGCTGGACAAGCGGCCGTCGCATCTTCCGCGTCCAGATGCACGCGCCGGGCATCTGCGTCGAGGGTGAGCACGAGGGCAAGGGGTATCTCTACGCCGACGGCGATACGGACGGGCAGACCTTCGACACCCAGGAGGTCGCTGGCGGTAGTGAACTCTACGAGCACGCTGGATTCCTGCACAAGAACCGCGAGTTCATCGACTGCCTCAAGTCCGGCAAGCAACCCGAGTCCAACTTCAGCGACGCGGTGAAGACCATGGAAGTCGCCGAGACGATTCTCGCCGTCTCGCTGCTGGAAGGCCGATAGATGCGCGCTCTCGCGCTGCTCGTCGCATCAATGCTTTTGCCATCTGTTGGGGGTGCCGACGTGTCCGCCGATCTCCGCCACATCATCACCGGCTCGTCTATTCCCGACGAGGGCTACTGCGACCAGCCGTATGTCGTCATCACCGACGAAGGCCACTGGCTCTGCACGATGACCACCGGGTCGGGCCATGAGGGCCAGCGCGAGCAGCACGTCATCTCCACCATCAGCGAGGATGAGGGCCAGACCTGGTCCGATCCCGTCGACATCGAGCCACCCGGACCACCCGAGGCCTCGTGGGTGATGCCACTGAAGGTACCGAGCGGGCGCGTATACGCTTTCTACACTTACAACACGCCCAACATCGCCGAGTGGAACGGTCAGCGAATCCGCGCCGACACGATCGGCGACATCGCCTTCAAGTACTCCGACGACGGTGGCCTCACGTGGTCCGATGAGCGCTATCGGATTCCCCTCCGACCGATGGACATCGACGGTGAGAACTTCTTCGGTGGGGAGATCGACATCTGTTGGGGCGTGGGCAAGCCCATCGTAGCTGGGGATGTTGTCTACTGGGGCGCCAGCAAGGTCGGCCATCCTGGTGTGGCCGCCGGCCCGACCGAAGGCATCTTCTTCATGAGCCGCAATATCCTCACCGAGTCCGACCCGGCGAAGATCCGCTTCGATGTCCTTCCCGACGGCAACCGGGGCCTCGTAGCCCCCGCCGGAAACATCGCCGAGGAGCAGAACCTCGTTCAGCTCAGCACGGGTGACCTCTACTGCGTCTACCGCACGGTCGATGGCTACCTCGCCCACGCGACGAGCGCGGACGGCGGGCACGCGTGGTCAGACACTGCCTCCGCGCGCTACTCGCCCGACGGCCGCCGCATCAAGAACCCGCGCGGCCCGTCCTTCATCCGCAAGTTCAGCAACGGCAAGTACCTGCTGCTCTACTACAACCACAGCGGCAGGGACTTCAACGGCCGCAATCCCTACTGGCTGTCTGGCGGCGTTGAGAGGGACGGCGTCATCCACTGGTCAGAGCCGGAGATCTGCCTCTACGACGACAACCCAGCCACCCGCATGGGCTACCCGGACTACATCGAGCACGAGGGGCGCTACTGGCTCACGGAGACCAACAAAGAGGAGGCCCGCGTCCACCCGCTCGATGTTGAGATGCTCGAGGGCCTCTGGCGACAACACAAGGCCGACAGCGTCGCGAAGGACGGTCTGGTCCTCAACCTGAAGAACCCCTCGGGCGAGATCGATATCCCCGAGTTGCCTAACCTCGCCGACCGAGGCGGGTTCACGCTAGACTTCTGGCTCAAGCTCGACGATCTCACGCCGGGCCAGACGCTGCTTGATACCCGCGATGATTCCGGCAAGGGGATTGCGCTGACCACAAGCGAGGACGCCACGGTCCGCCTCGAACTCTCCGATGGCACGGTCTCTGATGCGTGGGACACGGATGCGGGCCTACTGTCCGCCGGGGCGAAGCACCACATCGCTGCGATCGTCGACGGCGGCCCGAAACTCATCACTTTCATCGTCGATGGGACGCTGTGCGATGGGGGAGAGGCTCGGCAACACGGCTGGCACCGCTTCCCGTTTGAGCTGGCCGACGTGAGCGCCGGCTCCGCCGACGTCGCTCCCGCCATCCGCCGCCTGCGCGTCTACAACCGCTACCTCCGCACCTCCGAGGCGATCGGGAACTGGCGCGCGGGGAAGTGATGGGGTCGCTGTCTGGGGCCGCGAGCTTCCAGCTCGCGCCGCCCGCCCTACTCCCAGACGAGGCTCT
>CAZKUN010000146.1:21863-22758 GCA_964555935.1 uncultured Armatimonadia bacterium
TCATAGCCCGAACACCCCACATCCACCAACTGAAGCTGCAACTCCATCCGCGCGGCCTCCTCCGGATAGTCCGGCGCCACGTTGTTCAGCTCGTAGAGGTCGCTTTGGCGCAGGTACAGCTCCGGCTCGCCGGGCATCTCGAGACTCCCCCCGCTGACGCACGCGACCCCGCCGAGCGATTCGACAGGTATCCGCGAGCGATCCACCTCGGGCCGCCACAGAATGAAGGAGAAATCCTCTGTCCGGATGCTCCACGAGGCCCGGTGGTAACCGCTGATCGCGAAGTCGCGGATCGACTCGGTCTCTCCCCGCATCATCGGCAGCATCGAGACTCCGTGCGTGCCGGGCATCTGGCTCCGGCCGAGGTAATCGAGCGTTGTGGCCGTGAGATCACACGGCGCGACGAATCCCTTCGCGCGCGAGCCGTGTCCGAACTCGGGGTGTCGGACGATCAGCGGGATGCGAGACAACTCCTCATACGGCCAGGGACGACATTTGCGCATCAGCCCGTGGCCCATCTTGCCGTCCCCAAGCGGCTCGCCGTGGTCGGTGGTGAAGACGATGAGCGAGTTCTCATAGTAGCCGCGCCGTTTGAGTTCATCCAGGAAGAAGCCCACCCACTTGTCCACCACCGAGCACAAGCCCGCGTACTGCTGCTGGATGTGGACGCACTCCTCATCGGTGAGGTAGCCCTCGATGGGGCGCGGGATCGGGTTGGCAAGCTGGCGCCCGCCGGGCAGCAGGTCACCATACATCGTGTCGAACGGCGGCATCGGGTCCCACGGCTCGTGCGGGTCGAAGCTATCCAGCCACAGGAACAGTCCGTCGCGGTTGCCGGCGGCTTCCTGCCGGTCCAGCCACCCCAGCGACCGCCTAACGCACTGGGCCACGAAGT
>CAZKUN010000147.1:0-1538 GCA_964555935.1 uncultured Armatimonadia bacterium
GCCCCCTCCGCCCGCGCCGCCACCACCGGGCGCCAGCGAGCGCCTGGAGTCCGTCGGTGCCCAGCTATGGGTGAACGTGGTGCCGGTAGGCTCGTACGTCCACGTGATGTTGTGGAAGACGAACCCGACCTCTTCCTGCACCGGCTCGGTCGCGGAAGCGGGATCGATGGTGTCCGGGCTGATCCTTCGGATCGACGAGAGTCGCCCTTCCGCGATCTCAACGGTGAAGAACTGCTCCGTCGTGCCGTCGCCCGCCGAGTTCGGACGGTAGAACTTGAATGTCCCCTCGATGACCTCGTTGAGCATCATCGCCCTCGTCAGTAGCGGCGTCGATTGGTCGATGCGCTTGCGCACGGTCAGCGTGGGCTGTCGGCGACCGGCGGGGCGGCCGCTCGCCATGGCCTGCGGGTCAAGCGCGTTGTTGTACTCGAAGTAGGTACACTCGATCGAGTCCTCTCGCCCCTGACTGGTGATAGTACTGTCGCCGACGATATCCGTGCCATTCGCCTTCAGAAACAGGTGAACATTCTCCGCGGCGGGCGCTTGGCTCGCCAACAGTCCGAGCGCCACCACCATCATCCACATTCCTCGCGCATTCATGTCAGGCACCTCCTCAATTCTGGGCGCGGCGGTTCTCATACGCACCTGGCGATTCCAACACCTCCCCCACACGCGGTGTCCTTGCCACCGGATCTGTGATACCATGGGTCCTCACCGATCACGCCACGGGAGACCACCCTATGCGCAGCTTGCTCGCCATCTTCACGCTCCTTATTGCCACAACCACCTACGCGGCCGACATCGACCAGTCCGGCGCCGAGGACCTGGGCTGGAAGCTCGGCATCCAGGCTTGGACCAATAACAAAGCCACGCTCCACGAGACCCTCGAACTTGCCCAGCGCCTCCAGCTCCACTTCGTCGAGGCCTATCCCGGTCAGGTCCTGCGTGCCGACTCCGAAGAGAAGATGGGCCCGGGCATGTCCGACGAGTCGCTCGATGGACTGCTGGAGAAGGCAGAGGAGTGCGACATTCAGATCGCCGCCTTCGGGGTAACGGGCATTCCAGGAGATGAAGAGGGAGCGCGCAAGTTCTTCGAGTGGTGTGAGAAGATCGGTATCGAGACGGTCTCCACCGAGATCGGCGAGGAAGAGATCAAGACGATCGGCCCCATCGCCGAGGAACTTGGCATCGGCATCGCCATCCACAATCACCCTCAGCCATCGCACTACTGGGGCCCCGACACCGTCCTGGCCGCCGTGAAGGGCGCGCCCGGCTGCGTTGGCGCCTGCGCCGATACGGGTCATTGGGTCCGTAGCGGGCTCAACCCGGTGGAGTCATTGAAGAAGCTCGAGGGGCGCGTCATCAGCTTGCACTTCAAGGACCTGAGCGCTCTCGAGGGCGATCAGCACGACGTCATCTGGGGAACCGGCGTGGGGGACGCCGCCGGGCAGTTGGCCGAACTCAAGCGCCAGGAGTTCGAGGGCGTCATCTCCATCGAGTACGAGCACGCTTGGGACGAGGCCACGCTCGCCAAATGC
>CAZKUN010000147.1:1548-22719 GCA_964555935.1 uncultured Armatimonadia bacterium
AGTTCTTCCTCGCGCAGGCCAACGCGCTCGCGGCCAAGTAACTGACGCCGTGGGGCACGCGCCGTTCGTCGTCGTAGGACAGGCGTCCTCGCCTGTCACGCGCTTAGCCTCATCCGTAACACACCATCCCACCATCCACCAGCGTCACGTGGACGCGCCCGTCGCGGTCGATGGACAGCCCGCCGAACCTCGGCTCGGACGGCAAGTCCACGCGCCACAATGTCTCGCCGGTCTGCTTCCCGTACGCCGCCACGTACCAGCCCGCATCCAATTGCGCCGGCCGCGCGAGACACGCCACCGCATTCCGCGCCGTCGCCGTGGCGTAGATGTCGTCGCGGATCACCGGCCACTTGCTCGTCTTGCGCATCTCGCTCTCGAAGGTCCTGAGGCCGCGGTTGATCTCCTCGCGCCGGTCCCATTTCTCGCGGTTCTCGCTGGTCAGCGGCTCGTCGATCGCGATGTGGGCTTGCAGCGTCTGCGCGAAACGGTTGATGACATCATCCGCGTCCCAGCAGAGCAGGTTCGAATAGCGCGTCGAGGCGTAGACGAACGTGTCTGCATCCCACGTCGGCGGCACGGCCGACTGCTGGAACGGCGTGAACGCGGGCCCGGCGATGTCGCCCTCCGCATCCACCACGCGCACGTTGAACTGAGCCGCCGTTGTGAACAGCCCCTCCTGGTTGTAGAGAATCCGCCCGCCGTGGAGCAGGAACTGGTCCTGGAACGCCAGGATCTCCTGCCCCGCCGGTTCAGGCTTCAGGGCGATCAGCGTGTTCCATTCGGGAATCCGTTTCGCGGGCAAGGGTTGGTACTCGCCGGTCTCGAGGTCGAACCCCGCGGGCGCGATCGTATTGCCCGACGCCAACCAGACTTTGCCCTGCGCGACCGTAAGACCGCCCATTGCCGATGCCGCCTGGTACAGCGGCTGGCTGCCGAAATCATCCCGCCCGCTCGTGCTGTTCTGCCATTTCAACTCGCCCGTCCTCGCATCCAGCCCGCAGACGTAGGTGCCATCCCGATTAATGAGTCCCGCGGCGGCATAGGCGGTCCCATCATGCACCAGCACGCCGCTGTTGACTGGCCATGTCGAACTCAACCGCCCATACAGCATGATCCGCCGCTCAACCGGCGTCAGGCGGAAGCGCCAGAGGAGTTCTCCCGTCGCCGCCTCAAACGCGTAAACGTATCCATCGCCAGAACCGACCAGCGCCCGATCCTCCCACAGCGTCGGCGCCACCATCACCGGGGCACCAGTCGCGTAGGACCAGACGGCCTCACCCGTCTTCGCATCCAAGCACCGCACGATGCCGTCGTCGCCGCCGGTGAACGCCAGCCCACCCGCCAAGGTCGGCGTGGCCAACTTCACGCCCGGCGCCTCGACCGCCCATAGCTCGCCGACATCCGCCGGCACGGTCGCCGGCGACGATGCGCTCCGAGTCAGGTCCCCTCGATATGTCTCCCAGTCCGCCTCATCAACTGCGAGGGACACAAGTTCCGACGCCGCCCCCGTCGCATCCAGGTTGTCAGCGGATATCTCCACCGCATGTGGGTCAAACTCCCCCGCCGGGCCAAGCGTCATCAGCCCTTGGATCGCCTGGTTACAGTCACACAGCCAGGGCCCCACGTACAGCATCCCGTTGGCCGGAATCGCGCCGTCATTGCAGCCCGGCCGCGCTGAGCGGTCCACGTGATACTGGTTCGCCTCCACGTCATACCAACCCAACCCGTCGCCCCGGCAGAAGAACGCGTCCGCGCTGCCTGTCAGCCGCGTGCATGATCCCTTCCAGAAGTAGAGCATCCTCACCGGATCGCCCGTCAGAGGGTCGATTTCCTGGACGCTGCCATCCTCGCCAAGCCCGCTGATGTACGTCTTCCCATCGTGATACAGCATGTTGGGGTTGTTGTGGAACTTGCGATTGGACCATAGGAAGCGCCCGTCGCCGGGCGCGAACGCCACCACGTTCTGGCGCGCCTGGCCCTGCACGAAGAGAGCCTCCGGTGTGCAGAGCACGAAGCTCGCCGTCTGAAACCCCGGCGTCCCGACGAGACCCTTAGCTTTCTCCTCGATCAGCTCCAGCTTCTCGCGGTCCTGATTCGCCCACAGCTCTCGGCCATCGCGCTTGTCCAGGCATGCGAACTTCTCGCCCGGCACGTAGTACAGCATCCGTTGATCGAGAAGCCCCAGGCCCCGGGAGTCGATCGGCGCGGCCTCCTCGTGCTGCCACGCCACCTCTTCGTCATCCATCCGCCACGCCGCAAGCGTCCGACCGAATCCCCACAGGATCTCCTGCTCGCCCCGTGGGAAGTAGTTCTTCTCCACATTGCTCCAGCCCCAGCCCCTCCAGTTCGCCGCGAAGTTCACTGTCTCGGTCGCCGGGTCATCCTCCGACGCCAGCACGTACAGGACGCCGTCTTCCATCGCCATCCACACCCACGCGCCCGCGATGCCTGGGATGCTGATCCGCCCCATTTCCCGCCCGGTCTCCGGGTCCAGCACCAGGCACCCATCGCCGTCGATCATGTAGAACGCGTCGCCCTTCGCGATGAACGCGCTCCGATGCACGAGGTACCCCTCAGGCAGCTCGCGCTGCCACAGGACGCGGCCGTTGTAGCCATTCCGCGCGGTCAGCGTGTTCAGCGTGGGGACTTCACGGTCGTGGTGGGAGATATGCCCGGTCGCGACGAAGATTCGCCCGCCCGCCGCTGTCGTCACCACGGGCATCGCGTGGAAGAACGGCGCCCCGATCCACTGGGTGATATACGGTGCGGTGATCTGCGTGTCGGTTGAGACGGGGTTGTTGTCCACCCCATGGAACCAGTGGCTCCAGTCATCCACGCCCTCCATCGCCGGCTTCCGGGCGAAGCTCCACGCGCCGCGCGTCTCGACGCTCTCAAACCCGGGCAGCTCTGCATCCCCCTTCAGCGCAAGCAAGCCCTCCGGCCGCAAAGCCCGAAGAGCCTCCTCGACCATTTCCCCATCCCCATCCTGCAGGACCACCACGTCCACGAAGTTGTCCGCATACGGGAGCCGGTCGCCATCAAGCCGCTCCACCACAAAGCGCGAGCCGAGCAGCTCCCCCGCCGCCCGCTTCGCCGCGGCCACGTTCCCAGGATCCGCATCGAACGCGTGCACCAGCAACGCGGTTGTCTCGACCAGGCCCGCCGCCAACGCGCCGTCGCCGCACTGGGGGACAGCGCAAATCCCACCGGCAATTCCGGCGCGCTCAAGCGCGTTGCGCACAGGCCGAGCCTTCCCATTCGCGTTGGCGAGTGCGACACACGAGGCGATCAGCAGGACAACAGTGGGGAATCTCATCTTTGGCTCCGGGGGGTCAGGCATGAAACGCTGCAATCAGAGCCAATTAGCCGACGATGCTGCCCGGTCCTTCCCTACTCGCCCATCTCGGCCATCGGCCGCCGCGCGAGGTACTGCCGGTATCGCTGCCCCAGCGCGCGCCGCGCGCGAGACAACCTCGACTTCAGCGTCCCGACGTTACAATCCACCGCCTGCGCCGCCTCCTCATACGTCAGCCCCTCGACATCCACCAGCGTAAGCACTGCCTTGTGCAGCGGCGGCACGGTCTCGAGCAGCTCGAAGATGATCCGCCGCGTCTCCCGCTGCTCGCAGATCACGTGGGGCATCGTCGTTACATCGGGCACATCGCGCTCGATCTCGCCCGCGTCCGTCCGGATTGGCTCGTCCAGCGATCCGCCCTCGATCTTCCCCCGCCGCTCGCGACGTCGAAGCTCGTTGATGCACGCGTTCACCGCGATCCGACATAGCCAAACGCGAAAGCCCGCCTCGCCCTGGTAGTTGAAACGCTGGATACCGGTCAGTGCCCTGACGAAGACGTCCTGGCCCAGGTCCTCCACATCCGGACCCGCCCCGCACATCCGGTAAACGATCCCGTAGATCATCGAATCATACTTGCGCACCAGCGCGGTGAATGCTTCCCCATCCCCCGCCTGCGCGCGGGCGACGTGGAGGGCGTCTTCTGAATCGTACCGTTCGTCGACTTGGCCAGCGATCGGCCACGCGGCTCGAATTGCAGTTCGGGAGAGCATAGTCGATTACTCCCCCACTGGAACGGCCGTGATGTTGTCGATCTGCAGCGTCCCGCTCTCGGCGTTCTGAGGCGCAATCATGCAGATACCCAGGTGGTTGAGGCTTCGCCAGTCGACCTCGGTGCCGGCCTTTCGCGGCTCGAAATCGCTGAACCTCACCTCGAACATCTGCCATTCGTCGGTAACGCCCTCAAGCAAGTACTCGGCAATACCATCAGGATCATCCGGCTCCGCCACGTTGCCATCCTTCACCACCAGCGTCACCGACGGGACGTCGCCCTTGGCGAATAGCGTCATCCGGTCGTACGCCGTCAGATCGAGCACCCCCGGGGCCGTCCACAGGGAAAAACTCTTCGGATCCTCGGCAATCGTGTAGTCGATCTTCATCGAGCCGCCGCCCTTGCCCTCGGCATCCTCGGCGACCCATGTCGTGTCGCCCCGGCATCCATCTTCCTGCGGCCACAGCCCCCACTGCCCGCCGACCTCGGGCCCCGCTCCATCGCTCGCGAACGAGAAGATGGCCAGCGGAGGAGGCGGCGGGTTGAGATTCCGGTTGCCCACCACATCGTACGGGCCGGCGGCCAACGCGTTCTCCGGCGCAACCCACATGTCGGGCCAGCGATCGCATTTGCCGTTGAAGGTCAACCGAACCGGCTTCCCGATTGGCTTCATGTCCTGCAGTTCGTGGGCGTAGACCTCGTAATCGCTCTTCGTATGGTCGTGCTGACTCGGCGAGGCTCCATAGAGGATCCAGCGGTTGTCCGGTGATATCGTTGGGAAGTACGTGTAGTCGTGCGGCGCGGAATCCGGCGTCCCCAGCACCTCGTGTTCGGTGTCAGCCGCCATGTCCCAGATGCGAAAGTCCTTCGGCCCTTGCACCCAGTAGAGGTACTTGTCATCGATCGTGAAGCGCGACTCGCACCCGCCCATCGTCTTAGCCGTCATGCCCTGGTCGAAAGGGAACCACTCGTTCGTCCGGCTCGTCCGGAAGATGGCCGAACTCAGGTCCTGCTGCACCGAGCCCACCATGCTCCCATACGCCCCGTCCGTCGGCAGCGTCGCGTTGTGGAGTTGCTGGGTCTCGCCCTTCACCAAGTCTAGCTTGTGCAGCTTCGACTGGTAGACGTAGAAGATCCCGTTCCCGTCCGTCGTCCAGTTCAGCGGGTTGCCCTCAGTGAGGCTCCGCGATTCCCCGGTCTCGAGCGACGTGATCCACACCTCGCACGGTCGCGGGCGCTTCGCCGAGTACGCGTGCATCACCCATCTGCCGTCGGGGGATATCCGAGGTCTGAGGTAATCGCCATACGGCATTCGCTCGCCATCGGCGGCGAAGTTTGTGAGCTTCCGCGCGCCGGTGCCGTCAGCGTTCATCGTGTACAGTTCCCAGTGGCCCGTGCGATTGCTCTCCCACACGATCCGGCCGGCAACCTTCCCCCTGATCGCGGCCAGCGCCACGGACTCCGCGTCGCTTGGCGTGGTTCCCTGGCAATGGGCCCCACCGGCAAGCACCGTCAGACAGATGGCACATAGGGCGTATTCGAAGACCTTCCGCATCGACTCTCCTCCATTTGACGCACGGCCCGTGCCTCCAGTTACCCCCTCCGCCACGCCACATTCTCGCCGTGCCAGGACAACTAACGCCCAGGCCCCGCGAGTGTGCGGTGTGAGCCCAGTCACTTACTCTAATATGGAACACCGCTGCGGCCCGTCGGTTCGCAGGTCTCCACACCGTCTGCGTCGAACGAAGTGCCCGTGCCAACAATCTGAGAGACGCGCCACGCTGAGCCCGCCACCGATTATTCATGATGAAACCGACCCAACGACTGCTCCGCACTTACCGCCACAAGCACTTCAGCCCCTACAAGACCTACGTGGATCGCCAGACCCACACGGCGGTCATCCTCAACCCCAAGGTCGGCACGAAGAGCTTCCGCCGCATCATCCAGGTGGCCCTCCGCGACGTGCGCGGCCAGGAGGACGCCTCAAGCGGGCGTTACCGTTTCTGGAAGCGGGCCAGGGAGCACGCGGTCGCATCCCTCGGCGATTACCTCCACGCCCTCGGCCATCCGGAGGAGTACAAGTTCTACGCATTCGTGCGGAACCCATACGCGCGGTTCAAGTCCGCCTGGACCGGCAAGTTCGCCTTCGGCCACGAGACCCACTACCCGCCCAGCATTCGCGGCAAGCGCCTCGCCGAACTCCGCCGCTTCGCCGCGGGCCAGGGCCTCGCGGGAGCCGAGGAGAACTCCGCGGTTCCCTTCGACACCTTCGTGGCATACGCCGAATCCGGCCAGACAGGCGGGCGTAACCACCATTGGGACGAGCAATGCTCGGTGCTGCTGATGGATCTCCTTGAGTACGACCGCTTCTTCAAGCTGGAGACGAAATTCCGCGAGGGGATGGAGCACATCCTGACTCGTCTCAACATGCTCACCGACGAGATCGCGGAGATCGTCGACACGCCGGTAACCATGAAGCGAAAGCCCACGCCCAACACCTACGACGAGGCACTCGCCGAGCGTGTCCACGCCATGTTCGCCCGCGACTTCGAGACCTTCGGCTACGACCCCGATTCCTGGCAGGACCTATAACCGTCGGAGTTCAGTCGTCCTCCGGCGGCGACAGATACACGTAATACCCCGACCCATGCTGGCTGCGATCATGCCTGTACTGGAATGACTCGAATGGGGACAGCGCGCGACGGGTGGCCAGGTCAGTGTTCACGAGCACCATCAACCGGTTCCGCTCCCGATCCAGCGTGACGATGTTCTCCCTGAAGTCGCCCACGATATCCGCACACGCGAGGTTCCTCCCATACTCTCCGCCCTCAGGCAGCTTCGCGTCCGGCAGATCATCAATCTCCCCCGTCGGCAGCAACCTCACGATCCGCTTGTTCTCCTTGCGCACCGCGAAAACCACCTCCCGCGACTCATCCCAATGCACCGGCACCAGGTTCTTGCGCTGCCAATCCGTCAGATTGAGCCAATGCGACCCGTCCGGCAGGAATATCGGGAAGTGCCCATCCTCTCGCATCCCCGCGCCCTCCGCTCCATACTCGTGCCGCGCATCCTCGGCCGTGTGTGGCTGCAGCCCCGCCACTCCGGGCGCGTGGCGCGCGATCCATCCGTAGTGCGCGTGTCGGAAGGGCTCCTTGAAGATCGTCTCGCCGTGCTGGTCCACCAGGTAGACGCCCGGGTTGTGGCTCTCGACCGCATACCATATCTGCATGCCCTCGCGGCTGCGGTCGATCTTCGCGGGCTTTGAAATATCCGTGTGCCCAAACGGCTCCGCCTCCCACCGCACGGTCCCATCGCCGTCGTAGCACACCCCGCCGCAGATCACTTCCTGCACGCCGTCCCCATCGATGTCCCCGATGTCGAGGTTATGCCCACCGGGTCTCGGCTGCGGAACGCGCCAGTGGATCCCCCCATCCTGCCCGTAGATCGACGTCAGCATCAGGTCGCCGTATGTCTCGTCCTGCACCACGATGCTAGCCGCCCGATCCATGCCGCGCAGATGACCGACCGTCATGAGCACGCGCGCCTTGGTCGCCGGCCAACTCGTCCGCCAGACCAGTTCGCCCGTCTCCCCATCCACAGCCGCCATGTGCTCGCCCGGTCCGCCTTCCTCGTAGAACTCCCCTGGGAATCGCTCGTCATGGCCGTGAAACACGACCTCGGTCCGCCCGTCGGCGTTGATGTCCCAGCACAGGAAGGGCACGTGCTGCGTGGAGCCGTCCCATCCGCCCGCCGCCGGAAGGCCCGTGTCGGTCCGCCACAGCGGCTCGCCCACATGAGAATACGCGACGATCCAGACCGTCCCTTCGCGGATCACCCGCAACACGTACCCCATCCGACCGTCGTTCCGCAGGTCACCGATGATGATCCCCTGCACGTCGTCATCCGGATCCAGCTCCACGTCGAGCCAGCGCTTGCTCGCCTCCGCCCCCGAGTCAACCTCCGCCATCTCCGACACCACGTGGTCCGCCGCCACTACGCGGTACTCGTACCGACGTGCCACGCCCGGCCTGTCGATGCAGTTCGTCGAATCCACAACCGCCTCGTCGGTCACGCGCTCCCAAGCGCTCCCCGGCCTCGCGCGTCTCTCCACGTGGAAACCAGTCTCGGCGCCGTCGGTGGGCAACAGCCTCCACGCGAGAAAGACCTCTCCCCCGCCCGTAGGCAACGCGGCCAAGTACCTATGCGTCTGCGAGTCCTGGCTCATGTCGACGGCCCCCTCGTTAGGTATCGAGTTCCGCCAAGGAGTTCGCTGCCGGCGCGGCCTGCGACCTCCTCACGGTGACACGCGTCACCCCGTTTCTAAAAGCCTGTTAATCCAGTCCACCCCCAACCGTTAATCGGCCGCGGGAACCATCCCCATATCACACGCGCAGTCGTCGGCCTAACCGCGCAATTGGGGGAAGCAACCGTGAACCGACTCTCTCGACTCGCCCTGAACGAGGAGGGCTTCGGATTCGATCCAGCCACGGGCGACAGCTACGTTCTGAATCCCACGGCATCGCTGATCGTTCGGCAGCTTCAGGCCGGCTGGAGCAGCAAGACCGCCGCCGAAACTCTGAGCGGCACATTCATGGTGGATGAGTCCCAGGCGGAACGCGATGTGCTCGATTTCGTCGAGGGTCTCCGCGCCCTCGGCCTGAGGTGACTGACATGAACGCGCTGCACATCGGCATCTCCGGCATCAACGCCGTTGACAACCCCGGCCCAGGCGTCGGCGTCGCTCGCAGCCTCAAGGAAGACACCGACTTCGACGCCAGTCTCGTCGGCTTGGCATATGACGCCATGGACCCGGGCATCTACATGGACTGGCTCTTCGATCGCTGCTTCGTGATGCCCTACCCATCCGGCGCCGGCCAAGTCCTCGTCGACCGCCTGGCCCACATCAAGGCCACCTGCGGACTCGATCTCGTCATCCCGAACCTCGATTCCGAACTCCCGGTCTACGTCAAGTACGAGGACGAACTCCGCCGGCTCGGCATTGAGACATTCCTGCCAACCTCCGAGCAAATCAAGTGCCGCGGCAAGGACCGTCTTCCAGACGTCGCCGCTCGCATTGGCATCGAATCGCCCCGCACCGAGGTCGTCACCAACGCCGCGGAACTCTCCGAAGCCGTCGAGAAACTCGGGCTCCCCGTCATCGTCAAGGGCGCGCTCTGCGGCGCCCACGGCGCCTCGACCCACGCCCAGGCTTTGGAGCACTTCAGCACCATACTCAAGGAGTGGGGAGCGCCTGTCATCGTTCAGCAGATCGTCCACGGCGAGGAGATGAATGTCGTGGCCGTCGGCGATGGCGATGGCGGGCTGTTGGGTGTCGTCGGCATCAAGAAGAGCTGGATCACCTCGCTCGGCAAGATCTGGACAGGCATGACAGTCAACCACGAGGGGATGCTCTCGGCCGCCCGAGCTTTCGCCGAATGGTGCGGCTGGCGCGGGCCGTTCGAACTGGAGTGCATCGTCGCGCCCGACGATACGGTCTACCTCATCGAGATCAACCCGCGCTTCCCAGCCTGGTCCTACTTCGCGACCGGCGTCGGCCAGAACCTGCCGGCCATGATCGTCAACCATCTGCACGGCCGGCCGACCCCGCGGCCAGACCCGGTCGAGGCCGGCAAGCTGTTCATCCGCTACACCTACGAACTCGTCACCGACATGACGCCATTCCAGAGAATGGCACTACTGGGGGAGAGTTGACATGCGCAAGAGCTACGAACGCCCAACCATCCAGAAACTCGAAAGCGGCCACATGAACAAGTTCGCCCACGCCCCTGACGCCGCTCGCACCGTGCGAAGCCAGATCGGCGGCGTCGACATCGATGACCTCGTCGGCGAGTATGGCTCGCCGCTGTTCGTCTATTCCGAGCGCGATCTCAGGGAGCGCTATAGGACGATGTACGAAGCGTTCGCGTCGCGCTATCCCAACGTGCAGTTCGCGTGGTCTTACAAGACCAACTACATCGCCGCCATCTGCGCGATCATGCACCAGGAGGGCTCGCTCGCCGAGGTCGTCTCGCCCATGGAGTACGAGAAGGCCCGGGAGCTAGGCATCCCCGGCGAGCAGATCATCTTCAACGGCCCCCGCAAACCCTTGGCGGCCCTTGAGCGAGCCATCCGCGAGGGCGCCTCGATCAACATCGACCACTACGACGAGTTGCGCGATGTTGAGGAGGTCGCGGAGAAGCTCGGCATCCCGGCCAAGGTCGGCATGCGGGTCAATATGGACACGGGCATCCAGCCCCAGTGGTCGCGGTTCGGCTTCAACCTCGAGAACGGCGAAGCCCGCCGAGCCATTGAACTCATGCGCCGCGCTGGCCTCGTCACGCTCAACGGCCTGCACTGCCACATCGGCACGTATATCATGGATCCGTCGGCCTACCGAACTCAGGTCACCAAGCTCGCCGCTTTCGCCCGCGAGTTGCGGAGCGACCTCGGCATCTGGATCGACTACCTCGACATCGGCGGCGGCTTCCCCTCACACAGCCGTCTCAAGGGCACGTACTTCTCGCCCGATGTCAGCCTCCCCGGCATCGATGAGTACGCCGAGGCCGTCACCGAGGCGCTCCAGGAGGGCATCGATCCCGAGAACGCTCCTCGTCTGATCGTCGAGTCCGGGCGCGCGCTCATCGACGAGGCCGGCTCGCTCATCAGCTCCGTCTGGGCCCGCAAGCGCCTGCCTGACGGCACGCGGGCCTACATCGTGGACGCGGGGCTCAACCTGCTCTTCACCTCATTCTGGTACAAGTTCACCATCGCGACCGACCGCCCCATCCCCGGTCCGAGCGAGCCCTGCGTCCTCTACGGGCCGCTCTGCATGAACATCGACGTGGTCGACGAAGCCGCCCACTTGCCGCCTCTCGCGCGCGACGATCGCCTGGTCATCTCACCCGTCGGGGCCTACAACAACACCCAGTGGCTGCAGTTCATCGACTACCGGCCCAACGTCGTCCTCGTCGGCGAGGACGGCCAGGTTGATCTCATCCGCGAGGCCGAGGACCTCACGGACATGACGCGTCGTGAACGCCTTCCCGAGCGTCTCATGACCGGCTGGGGCGCAAACGCTACCGAGCCTTCAGCCTGTCACATCGCTGCCGAGTAGCCCGTTCGCCGCCGCCCCGCACGACGATCGTCTCGTACGACGATCGTCTCGATCGTCTAAAACGCAACCCTATGGAGCGCACGCTGCGATGAAACGAGACCTGGGGGCCTTGCTGACCGGTTGCTCGGAACTGCTTCTCATGCGCGGCGCGGCGGCCGGAACGGTCCTGCTCGCGCTGACCCTCGTTGCGCCGCAACTGGCCCTGGCCGGCGTGCTGTGCCTGGCATCGGCTCAAGCTGTCGCCCGCCTCTTGGGTATCGCCGACGACGCCCGCCGCGCCGCCGTCCATATCTACAACCCGCTGCTCGTGGGGCTCTCGATCGGCTATCTCTACCGGCCGGGATGGGGCCTCATCTGCGTCGCCGTAGGCGCGGGGGCGCTCACAGTGCTCGTCACGGCGGCGCTGGGGAGTCTCTTCAGCACCCACCTGAAGCTCCCCGTGCTGAGCCTGCCGTTTGCCTTGGTCAGTACCGCCGTGTACCTCGCCGCGTGGAAGCATGGCGGTCTCACCGCCGCTCCACCCGAGCCCGCCGGATACTGGGCCATGGCGCCGGATCTCCCGGCGTGGATCTCCGGATTCTTGCGCTCCCTCGGCGCCATCGTCTTCGCGCCCCACGTGCTCGTTGGCGCTGTCGTGGCGTCGCTGCTAGTCATCTACTCGCGCGTCCTGCTGGGCCTGGCCATCTCCGGCTACCTCGTCGGCGTCGTCTTCCAGGCCACGCTCACCGGGTCAACTGACCTCGCCTTCGCTGACGCCAACAGCTTCAACTTCAGCCTCGTCGCCATGGCCGTCGGCGGGATCTTCCTGCTACCGTCGCCGCGCAGCTATCTGCTCTCGCTCGTTGCCGTAAGCGTGTCGGTCATCATGCTCCACGCCATCACCGCTTTCTGGGGCGCGTCCGCTATCCCCCCCTTCACGCTGCCGTTCAACCTCGCATGTCTCGGCACGATCTACGTCCTCAACCTCACGCGCCAGCCCGTGCCGCCCGCGCCCGCATGCCGCCCGCCGGAGGAGGTCATCGAGGAGCGCGAGGCCTTCCGCGCGCGCTACCCCAGCTCGCCTCGCGCCCTCCCCGTGCCATTCGCGGGCACGTGGACCGTCTGGCAGGCGTTCGATGGCCAGTGGACGCACCAGGGCAACTGGCGTCACGCGTACGATTTCGTTGTCACCGACAGGCGTGGCCGCACCCACTCCGGCGCGGGCTACCGACTTGAGAACTACTACGCCTACGGCCAGCCTGTGCTGGCGCCCATCTGCGGTCGGGTCACTCGCGTGGTCCAGCACATCCCTGACAATGCGCCCGGTCAGCTCAACCCCCATGACCGCTGGGGCAACCATGTCATCATCTACGATGCTCGAGGCTTCTACGTGGAGATCTCCCACTTCGCTCCCGGCTCCATCCGCGTCTGCGAGGGCCAACGCGTTGAGGCCGGCACCCTTCTCGGGCTTTGCGGGAACTCTGGCTACTCGTCCCAGCCTCACATCCACATGCAGGCTCAGGCCACCGGCGAAGTCGGCGCCTGGACGCTTCCCTTCACCCTCGCCCGCTACGCCCACGGGTCGACGTACCACCCACACGGCCTCCCTATCGAGGGCGATAGCATCGAGGATTTCACGCCCGCGCCCGAGTCCATCACCCACCTGCGGCTCGCGCCCGGGGAGACTCACGAACTCGTCGTCCGAAGAAGCGGGCGGGCACCGCGCCGCTCGACGCTCACCGTCCGTATCATGTCTGACGGCCGCACCGTTCTCGATTCCGGGCAGGGGCAGCTGTCGTTCACGTTGGGACCCGACGCCCTCGTCTTTCACCGCCTTGAGGGTCACGATCCGATGCTGGCAAAGCTCCTGGCCGTTGCCCCGCGCATCCCCCACGACGTCCCACCAGGAGTCTCGTGGGAAGAGCGCCTGCCTCTCGGCGCGGTCCTCACCGGCCCCCGACTCGCGTTGGCCCGCCTGCTCACGCCAGGCTTCCCATCCTTCGCCACTGTCTCGGTGTGCATGAGTGCCACCGATCGCGATACGCTTGAGTCATCCATCGAGTCGTCCGCTCTGGGTTGCCTCGGCCGCGCCACGATCCAAACCGGCGGCCCGCTCGGTATCGAGTCGATCCGGACCGACGACCTCACCATCACCCGTGTCCACACGTCCTCCCAAGTCCCAGCGCCCGGGCCGAGTGCATGCGGAGTCGCCGTGTGACCAGGCCCCCGCCGTTCTTCCCGTCTTCGCGGCTTCCCGCTTTCGTCGCCGTGCCGCAAGGCCAACCCCCCGTCCCAGGCGAACTCCCCCCGCCAACACCGGCTGCTACCAGGGGGCGCCCATGAGAACCGATCGCCGTCGTTTCCTTCAGGCCATCGGCGCGGGCGCTACCGTCGCGGCAGCGAGAGGAGCCTTCGCAGTGGAGCCAGAGACCTCGAAGAAACCCAACATCATCCTCGTCATGGCCGATGACCAAGGCTGGGGCGACATGGCCTACTACGGTCACCCCGTGCTGCAGACCCCGAACTTCGACGCCATGGCCGCCGAGACGCTGCGCTTCGACCAATTCTACGCCGCCCATCCCGTCTGCTCGCCCACGCGCGGCAGCGTCATGACGGGTCGAAACCCGAACCGTTTCGGTTGCTTCAGTTGGGGCCATTGCCTCCGCCCGCAGGAGATCACCATTGGCGAGGCGCTGCAAACCGCCGGCTACACGACCGGTCACTTCGGCAAGTGGCACCTCGGCTCCGTCCGCAAAGGCAGCCCCGTGAATCCCGGCGCCAAGGGCTTCGACGAGTGGCTCTCAGCCGAGAACTTCTACGACAACGACCCGATCCTCAGCCGCGAGGGCGACGCCGTGCAGCTTGAGGGCGAGAGTTCGATCGTCACCATGGACGCCGCGCTGGACTTCGCGCGCGCTCACGCCGACGATGATGACCCATTCCTCGCCGTCGTCTGGTTCGGCTCTCCCCACTCGCCCCACATCGCCGCCGAGGAAGACCTGGCGCTGTACGAGGGCCATGACGACTACTTCGCCCACTTCTACGGTGAGATCACCGGCATGGACCGGGCGGTCGGCAAGCTCCGCGAGGAACTCCGCAACCTCGACATCCACGAGAACACGATCGTCTGGTACTGCAGCGATAACGGCGGCCTCCGCGACCAGGGCGAGTGCGGCGGACGCGGTCACAAAGGCGAGATCTACGAAGGCGGCCTGCGCGTCCCCGCCATCCTCGAGTGGCCCGCGCGCTTCACCGATCACCGCATCACAGACATGCCGTGCAACACCGTCGATATCTACCCCACGCTGCTCGACGTCGCGGGCGTTGAGATGGAGAACCAGCCGCCCCTCGATGGTATCAGCCTGCTCCCGCTCATCGATGGCGAGATGGACGCCCGCCCCGAGGGCCAGGGCTTCTGGTACTACGACGCGCCCGGCATCGGCACGCCGAGCCACGAGTGGATGACCGAACTCCTCGAAGCGCAGAAAGACGGCCGGGAACCCGACGAGCCCGAGCGCTTGCGCCTCGATGCGGGCGAGATCACCGAGCAGCACGCGCTCGGCTCCTTCCCCGGCCATTCCGCCTGGACCGACTGGCCGTGGAAGCTCCATCGCATCCAGAAAGACGACAAGCCCGTTCGGTGGGAACTCTATAACCTCGCCGACGACCCCGACGAGGCCAATGAGGTTCTCGCTGACGAGCCAAAGCGCGTCGAGTCGCTACGCGCCGATCACGTGAACTGGCTCGAATCCGTCGTCCGCAGCCTCAACGGCGAGGACTACTAGTCGCCGTCGTGGGACAGGCGTCTCGCCTGTCACCGGGAACTCCAACCAACCCATGAACGCAATACCCTTCATCATCATGGTCTCGACTCCCGCCAGCGCCCTCACCGTGCGCGTGGACGCGACATCCGGCGCGCCCCGGATCGTCGTCAACGGTGAGCCCGTCCGCTCGCGCATGTTCTTCGGTGGTTTCCGGGGCACTCCCATCCCGCTCACGCCCGGCGAGCGCGAGATCAGTTTCGAGTTCACCGCGCTCGAATCCGAGCCGTCCACCGCCACCATGCACTTCCGCCTGGGTCAGGTGCCCGGCGACATTGCCATCGATGATGTCCACATCACCGACCTCGACACCGGCGTCGATGTTGTCGCCAACCAGTCTTTCGAAACCGACGACGCCTTCGATACATCGTGGATCTACTGGCCCGCCGATGAAGACAACACGGTCGCGTCCGTCGCCGTCGTTGAGCAGGCCGGGAAGGACGATTCCGGCGGCCTCGTCGTCACCCTCCGCGAGCCGCCTGCCGTCAAATGGCCCGACTGGCACTTCTTCCACAGGCCGACTCTGGCGCTAACGAAGGGGCGCCGATACCGGGCATCTTTCTGGGTGAAGACCGACGCCGAGCGCGAACTTCAGATCGGCTTCTACCGCCCGGGAGAGACCTACACCTATCTTGGGGGCCCGCCGGGGGTGTTCGGCGAGCAGGTCAAGCTCGCCGCCGCCGTCGGCGTCGACTTCGTCAGCTTCCCGTTGGGATTGCCATGGCCGAAGCCGGGCCAGGAAGCCGATTGGGCGAGCGTCGATGCCGCCTGCATCCGCGTCCTTGAGGCCAATCCCGACGCCTTGCTCATCCCGCGCGTCGGGATGAGCCCTCCCCGCTGGTGGTTCGACGCGCACCCGGAGGACCGCATGATATGGGAGGACGGTCCGCGCGAGCACGGCTTCGTCGTCGCCTCGCCCGCGTACCGTCGCGATGCCGCCGAACGCCTCTTCGCGTTCGTCGAGCACCTTGAGGCCCAGTTCCCCGATAGCATGGCGGGATACCACCCGTGCGCCCAGCACACGGGCGAGTGGTTCTACCGCGAGACGTGGACCGGGAAGTTCAGCGGCTACTCCGAGGGATGCCTCGCCGCCTTCCGCGCCTGGCTCGGCGAGCGCTACGAGACCGACGCCGCCCTCCGGGCAGCCTGGCGCGATGACGCTGCCACTATTCTGGCTGCCCAGGTCCCGCCCGCTCCCGCCCGCCACGGGTCACCAGCTGGCCTGCTGCGCGATCCCGTCGCGGAGCGCCCAATCCTCGATTTCGCCGAGTTCCAGCAGCAGGCCATGGCTGACTGCGTCTGCGAGCTGGCCCGCGCCGTCCGCGAGGCAAGTCGGGGCGAGAAACTCGTCGTGTTCTTCTACGGCTATGTCTTCGAGTTTGCCGCGTTGCCGACCAACCCGGCGATGTCGGGCCACTACGCCCTCCGCCGCGCGCTCGATTCGCCCGACATTGATGTCCTCTGCTCGCCGATTTCGTACGTCGATCGCGGGCCGGGCGGCAGCGCGCCATGCATGACCGCCGCCGAAAGCGTCGCGCTCGCGGGCAAGCTCTGGCTCAACGAGGACGACACGGCAACCTACCTCTGTAGCGGCACCTTCCCCGGACACCAGTTCAAAGTCGATACGCTCGAGGAGACCAACGCGCAACTCGTCCGCAACACCGCTCAGGAAGCCTTGCGCAACTTCGGCACGTGGTGGATGGATCTCGGGGCGACGGGCTGGTTCAACGATCCGGGCATGTGGGCGGAGATGGAGCGTCTCCGCACGCTTGACGAAGCATTGCTTGATGCTCCGACTCCCTTCCGACCCGCCGTCGCTGCGATCGTCGACGAGGCCAGCATGCTGCGCGTCGCCGATCCTGGCCACACGCTCACGCGCCCCATCATCTACGAGGCGCGCCCCGTGTTGGCGAAAGCGGGCGCTCCGTACGGTCAGTATCTCCTCGACGATGTCGTCGCCGGCCGCGTGGAGGCGGATGTCTACCTCTTCCTGTCCGCCTGGCGCCTCACTGCCGTCGAGCGCGCCGCTCTTCTGGCGCGGACGCGCGGCAAGACTCGCGTGTGGTTCTACGCGCCCGGCTACCACGACGGCCATTCCGTCTCGCTCGACGCCATGCGCGAGCTGACGGGTTTCGATCTCAAGCCTATCACCCTCGACTCCGCCGTCGCGACGCCTACTGGGCAGGACATCGCGGACCCCTTAGGTCCGGACGCCGCGATCCGCCCGCTGTTCGCCGCCACTGACGCGTCCGAGCAGGAGACCCTCGCCGCTTACTCAGATGGCTCTCCTGCCATCGCCATGCGCCGCTCGGACACAGGCGTAGACGTCTTTGTCGGCCCGCCGGGCCTGTCGACCGATCTGCTCCGCACCATCTACCGCGCGTCCGGCGTGCATATGTTCACCGAGACCGACTGCAATCTCTACGCCAACGATCCGTATCTCGTCCTGCATTCGATCGACGCCGGACCAGTCGTCCTGGACACGGGCCGCGCCGAGCCCATCATCGACATGCTCACCGGCGAGACGATCGGCAGCGGCCCGTCGCTGACACTCGACCTTGCCGCCGCCGAGACGCGAGTCCTCAAGTATTAGGAGACCACCAAATGCCCGAACTCGACCTCGCAACCGATTGGAAACGCAGCAATCCTGAGATCGTCGTATACATCCCTCGCGGCGGTGATCTGAACGACACCGACAACGAGCATTTTCTCGTCTTCGAGGCGCCCAAGAGCGACGAGTACCTCGCCATGTGGACCCAAAGCAGTTGCGAGGGTCGCGGCGACAACCACATCGTCCTCGCCCGAAGCGCTGACGGCGCGGAGTGGGGCGAGCCCGTCTTGATCGTCGGCACGCCTGCCGGGACGACTGAGCCTCAAGGAAGCTGGGGCTTCCCCGTCGTCAGCGACAGCGGGCGGCTCTATTGCTTCTACCTTCGCGAGTGCGAGGTCCCCGACAACCACCGTCAGAGTTCAGGCGCGCTTGGGTGCATGGTCTCCGACGATAACGGGCACTCCTGGTCCGACAGCACCGACATCCCCATGCCGCGCAACCGGTTGGATCACCCAGATCCGTCCATCCCGCTCAACTGGATCGTCTGGCAGAAGCCCATCCGCGATTCGCAGGGCCGCTGGATCGTTGGCTACACTCACTGCGCCAGCCACACGGTCTGCCCCTCACCCGAGGGCTGGTGGGTCCAGGACAGCCGCTGCTCATTCATCCGCTTCGACAACATCGACGACGGGCCCGATCCCGCGGATCTGAGGCTCACCTGGATGCCCACGGACCGCGAGGGTCTCGAGGTCCCGCACCGCAACTATCCCGACATCCCCTGCTGTCAGGAGCCAAGCCTGGTGCTGCTCCCCGACGGCCGACTGTTCACGACGATGCGCACGATGGATGGGTACGTGTGGTACTCCGTCTCGTCGGACGACGGCGAGACATGGCGCGATCCGGAGGTTCTGCGTTACTCCGATGGCGGCGAGAAGGTCCCTCACCCCCTCTCGCCGTGTCCGATCTACCAACTCGCGGACGGCCGCTACGTGCTGATCTTCCACAACAACGCCGGCCGTATCGGCAACCACGACCAGTTCGAGTTCGACTGGAAGACCAACCACCTCAACTTCATCCGCAACCCCACGTACATCACGGTCGGGCATTTCGATCCCGATGCCCACCAGCCGATTCGCTTCGATCCGCCGGTTGAGATCCTCAACACGAATGATCTCCCCATCGGGCCGAAGGGCACGGCTGAGATCGCCACGTACACCAGCCTCACCGAGCGCGATGGCAAGCGCATCCTCTGGTATCCCGACCGCAAGTACTACCTGCTCGGGCTCTTCCTCACCGACGAAGTCCTCGCCAACGGACGCTGACCGCGGCCGGCAGACCCGTTCGACCCAATTATTGACAATTAATGTCCTTTGTTGTAATTTTTCCATCGCGTCGTTCCGCCCGGCGATGGGAGATTCCGATGATCCAGGCTTCAGAAAGCCCCCAACTCGGCTGCGCTTGGTACCTCACGGGCGTCTGCAACTACGACTGCCCGTACTGCTACGACCAATCCAAGCCCACGCAGCATCCGGCCATATCCACGGACGATGTCCGGCGCGTTTTCGGCCACCTCGTCAAAGCGCGGGGTCCGCTCCGCATCGCCATTACCGGCGGAGAGCCGACGCTCCATCCGCGATTCCGCGAGATCCTCTCCTACCTCGATGCTGACGGCCACACCATCCGCATCTCATCCAACCTGTCTCTCGGCGCTGAGCCGTTCATCGCCTCCGTAGGCCGCCCCGCCGACTGCCGGATCAACGCCAGCTTCCACCCCTCGCGGTCTGACGTGGACCGGTTCGGAGCGGAGGTCCGCGCGCTGACTGACGCTGGGTTCCGGGTCCGCATCAGCTACGCCCTCTACCCTCCCCACGTCGGGCGCCTCGAAGACTGCCGCAAGGCGATGGCGCAGGCCGCGCCCGGCGTCGAGTTCAGAGCCGCGCCGTTCGTCGGGACCTACCAGGGCCGCGAGTACCAGGGCCACGCTCTGCCCGGCAGTCGCGAGGGCGAGGCCAGAACCTGCCGAGCCGGGCGCGACTATTTCGCGATACTGCCGACCGGCGCGATTCTACGATGCGTTCAGGGCGCGCATCTGATGGGCGACACATGGCCAACGGTCCGCCTCAATGACGGCCCGGCGGCCTGCCCGGTGGCGCGGTGCGACTGCATCGACATGCACGAGCTCTGGAGGGACAACGATGACCGGTAAATCCGCGCCAGACCTCTCCCTCGAAGCCATCCTCAGCCGCGTCGATCAACGGCTCCGCGCGCGACTGCTCCACCCCGAGGCACGCTGCCTGTTCACGTGGCACGTTGGGCGCCAGTGCGGCTTCCGCTGTCCGTATTGCCTCCTTCTGTGGGACGAAATGGGAGCCCAGGACCTCCCTCTCGAGCGCGCCATCGGGGCTTGGCGCCGCTGGTACGAGCGCCACGGGAGGGCCCAGGTATGTTGCACGGGCGCCGAGCCCATGTTTGAGAGGGTCGGGCTTCAGGCCATCGCCGCCATCACCGAGTGGCACGTGCTCAACATCACCAGCAACATGGCCTTCCCCGAGCGAGCCCTCGATGGTTTCGCCGATCCCAGTCGCGTCTTCTTCACCGCCTCCTATCACCCCGAGCCTCGGGCAGGCAAGCGCCAAAACGTGGAGTCATTCTGCCGGCGCATGCGACGGGTCCAAGCCCGAGGCTTCGGCGTCGTCGGAGCGAGCTGCGTTGCCTACCCGCCTCTCGTTGACGGGCTCGCCGAGGCGAAGCGCCGCATCGAGGCCGATGGCCTGTGGTTCTCAGTTCATCTCTTCCGCGGTCACTACGAGGGACGCGCCTACCCGGAGGCATACACCGAGGACGAGCTGTCGCGAATTATGGACGTGATCGGCCCTGACGCATCTCCTACACCCGTGAGCATGAAGGGCAAGCCCTGTTGGACTGGCTGCAAATACCTTCTCGTACACGCCGACGGCTCTGCCCACCGGTGCGCCCGAATGCTCCCTGGGCAACAGCCCATCGGCAACTTCTACGACGGGACCGCCGAGCCATACGCCCTGCCCGAGCCATGCCCTTACGAGGCAACCTGCGCTTGCCAGGAGCTGTGGGCTTACCACGCCAGCGACGAGGAGGCCGCCGCCGCGCGGACCCTCACGGCACGGGCAACGCCCTGTATGGAACGCGCGTGATCGTTCCCACGATGATCCATATCAACGCCGCCGCGTACTCGCCGATCACGAGGCCCATGAAGATCGGCCGACCGCGCTGAAACGCCCGCGCGCCGCCATACCGGATGATAGTCGTCTTGATCAGCCAGCCCACCAGCAGGGATGACCAGATGTGGAAGTTCGAGTAGCTCGCCCCGACAGCAAATCCCACCGGGTGCAGCGCAAAACCCACGTACCGCCATCGTGCCATGAGCAGCAGGTGGGTGAAGACCGCCCCGCCGATCGCGTTCCCGATCTCCGTCCAGTTCACGGGTAGCGGCAGTTGCGCCCACCGCGCTGTCTCGTTGATGATGTGATGCCCGAACCACGGGTTGGCATACAGCGTCGCGACGGCGCTCTCCCGATGCCCAATCCAAATCGTTACCGGGATCGCGATGACAAGACAGACGGCGATGCTCGCCACCATCGCCGGCACCAGCTTGCGCCGCTTCAG
>CAZKUN010000148.1:0-22624 GCA_964555935.1 uncultured Armatimonadia bacterium
CTGAAGGCAACGAATCCATGAGACTGTGAGTGGTACCGTTAATGGGGGGAGGTCAGCCAGCGTGGTATGACCGAGACACGTCTGCAGGTTCGTGAGTTTCATCCCGTTCCTCAGGGCGATGCTAGCGTAGGTGTACCGGAACGTGTGGGCAGAGATCCTGACGCCGGTGATCCCCGCGTCCGCGCCGTACGCCTTGAGGATGGAGTCGAACCTCTTGCTGCTCACCTGCCGGCCGAAGCGCGACGGGAACAGGTGCTCTGGGTCGGCGTCAGTCTGCTCGACCATACGCTTGCGCACCCTCACGTACTTCCTCAGCCGCTTGACCATGGCAGCGGAAAGGGCCACGACCCGTTCCTTGCTGCCCTTCCCCAACACCTTGAGGTAGGGCAGACTGACGTTGACCACCAGCAGACCCGTGCACTCACTCAACCGGAGCCCCACGTCGGTGAGCAACGAGATCATCGTGTAGTCCCGCAAGCCGAAGAACGTCGTCCGATCCGGTTGTCTGAGAATCCGCATCAAGCTGCTCGGGGGTGAAGCATGGTGGTATCTTCTTCGGCTCTCTCAGCTTCTTCAGCTTCCGTGGGATGAACGGGATCTCGATGTCGTTGTCGATGGCGAAGTTCAGAAGAGCCTTGGCTGACCGCAGGTACCCGTTCACCGTGCTGGCGGATCGAGTCTCCAGCAGCGATGCCAGTTTCTCCCTCACATGGCGCACGTTCAGCGAACCGAAGTCCTCATCCCACACCTCAGCGAACAGACGGGAGAGGTTGTCCGAGTACCACCGCATCGTGTTCGGGCTCAGGTTCCTCATTCGGCAGTCATCCAAGAACTCTGCCACGACCTCGGCAACCACGGCTTCCCGCGTGACGTCCACGTGTTCCCTCAACATAGTCTTACGCCCCTCAAGTACCTTCTGAACGGCATGAGACCTCACGGTTTTCTTGGCCGTTCAGAATGTGGTGTCAGTCTCAGGGGTCGGGGGGTCGTTGGCCGTTCGCCACCTGGACCGTGCGACGTCCAAGTTGCTCTCGGGCCAGTTGAGTCGCCGGCTGATCTAAGCGATAATCACCGGAGAATGCGACCTTTTGAGCGCTTGAGCGTACCTGTATTTGACACCCTTGGCCGGTTCTGCTACAATCCGTCTCCGACGCACGGGCACGGCCATTTTGCGCTGTTTCCGGCGACCCAGGAGGGCCGTTAGCTCAGTTGGTAGAGCATCTGACTTTTAATCAGAGGGTCGCAGGTTCAATCCCTGCACGGCTCACCAGTACACGGGCCCATGGTCTAGTGGTTAGGACTCCGCTCTTTCAAGGCGGCGGCGGGGGTTCAATTCCCCCTGGGCCTACCACACAAACAAATGGGCGGATAGCTCAGTTGGTTAGAGCGCCTGCCTTACAAGCAGGAGGCCGCAGGTTCGAGTCCCGCTCCGCCCACCAGTCAAGCCAGACCGGGTTCGGCGGCTAACGAAGTCTGTGAGCCTTGACGACGAACTCGAGATTGTTGTTGTCGGCGGGATAGCTCAGTTGGTAGAGCGGTAGACTGAAAATCTGCGCGTCCCCAGTTCAAGTCTGGGTCCCGCCACCAGAGAGCCAGCGTAGCTCAATTGGCAGAGCAGCTGAATCGTAATCAGCAGGTTGTGGGTTCGAGTCCCTCCGCTGGCTCCAGATACGTCCTTCCGCGACGCGCCGCGCTCATCTGAGTGGGGCGCGTCGTGGCATCAGCCTGGCCCCGCTCGCGTTCGTTGACACTCCGCGCGAGCAGGTGATATACTGCCGCCTCGTGCGGTAGGATCCTTGCAGCGGCGTTACCGAGCCTAACTATGGAGTTCAGCGAACCAACCAGGCGTCTGCGCGTAGACCTGGGCCGCGCGTGGCTTATCTGGAGCTGCATGCCGCTGGCGGGTATGGTGCTTGCGCTCCTGGCCACGACGGCCGTTTACGCATCTCAGCCCGTGCTCTCGATCAAGCGCGCCGAGGATTCGTTCTACCAGTTCCTCGCCATCAGCGCGATCGTGTTCCTGTTCACGTTCACGATTGACGGCCACTGGACGAACCCTAAGCGCCTCGCCGAGAGCATCCGACGCCTGGCCGGCGACGAAGACAGCAAACTGGCGAAGCTCATGGCGGAAGAGAAGATCGAGGCTGGAGTTGCTCGGAAAACCGGTACCAGGGACAAGCTCGAGCGTATCATGGAACAGGTCCGGTCAGTTCGCGCCGAGATCGCCTCTCACGCCGTCCTCACGTCATCAACAGCGCTCGGGCTGCTCGGACACGCCATCGGCTTCGCCGCGATCATGTGCATGGTCGCCGGAGCGGGTCGGTCGCTCTCGTTCCTGCTCCTGTCCGTGGCGGTGTCGTATCAGCTCTTCTTGTTCTCACGCCACCCGTATTACGAGCGCATCGTTGAGGCTGCTTACGCGGGCGAGCTTGAGGCAGAGGAAAGCCCCAAGGACAAGCGCAAGCGACGCAAGGACGCTAATTCACAGGAATAGCTGCGCGCTCCTTTGCCCCATGCGGGAGCCTTGCGCGGCCGAGTCTGCTCGAGACTCGGCCGTTTTTCGAATCTGGACGCCAAGAACCGGACGAACGAGGAAGGACCGGGACACGCCATGGAGAGACACGCGAGTTGGCAACGTACACGCTGGGCCGGCGAGATCCGCAAGGACGACGCTGACCAGGAAATCACGCTCAACGGATGGGCGCGCCGCCGCCGCGACCACGGTGGGCTGATCTTCGTTGACCTGGCTGATCGGACGGGCCTATGCCAGGTAGTCTTCGACCCGTCCGAGAACCCGGACGCTCACGAACTCGCCGGCACGCTTCGCTCTGAGTTCGTGATGAGCGTAACAGGCACGGTAGTTCCGCGCTCGGACGAGACCGTCAACACCAACCTTCCCACCGGCGAAGTCGAGATCCGCGGCGAGAGCCTTGAGATCCTCAACGCGTCCGAGACACCTCCGTTTGCGCTCACCGAGGAGGACGATCAGGCTGATGAGATGGTCCGCCTGCGCTATCGTTACCTCGACCTGCGCACGGAGCGGATGCAACGCAACCTGCAACTTCGCGCGAAGGCCGCGCGCGTCGTCCGCGAGCACCTGAACGAGCTTGGCTTCTGGGAGATCGAGACGCCGATGCTCTTCCGCCAGACTCCCGAGGGCGCGCGCGACTACGTCGTTCCCAGCCGCGTGAACCCGGGCCAGTTCTACGCGCTGCCGCAGTCGCCGCAGATCATGAAGCAGCTCCTCATGGTCGCCGGGTGCGAGCGCTACTACCAGCTCGCCCGTTGCCTGCGCGATGAGGACCTGCGCCGCGACCGCCAGCCCGAGCACACGCAGATCGACATGGAGATGGCCTTCGTCACTCGCGAGGACATCCTGCAGATGGCCGAGGGGCTGTTTCGGGCGATCTTCAAGGGCACAATCGGCTACGACCTGCCGGATCCATTCCCCCGCATGACCCACGCCGAGGCGATGGCCAAGTACGGCACGGACAAGCCGGACGCGCGCTATGGCATGGAACTCATCGACCTGTCCGACATCGCGGAGCACGTTGAATTCCGCGTCTTCTCCGGCACGGTCAAAGACGGCGGTCAGGTGAAGGCGATTGTCGCCCCCGGCGGCGCCCAGTGGGGCCGCACCGAGATGGACCGCAAGACAGAGCAACTCCAGCGGGAGACCCGCGCCAGAGGTCTCGCGTGGATCGCGCTCGTCGAGGACGGGCCGAAGTCGCCCATCGTCAAATTCTTCTCAGAGGACGAGTTGAAGTCGATCATCGAGCGCACGGAGGCCCAACCCGGCGACATGATCCTCATGGTCGCCGACAAGCCCAAGGTCGTCGCCGAGGCCCTCGACAGACTCCGTCGCAACCTCGCCGAGGAACTCAATCTCATCCCGCCCGGCGTGTTCGCTCCGCTGTGGGTGCTGGACTTCCCGATGTTCGACTGGAACGAGGATGAGGGCCGATGGCAGCCGGAGCATCACCCGTTCTGCATGCCGCACGACGATGACATCGACATCCTCGAGACCGAACCGGGCAAGGTCAGGGCGCAGGCGTATGACATCGTGATGAACGGCGACGAGCTTGGATCGGGGAGCATCCGTATCCACCGTCAGGAGATCCAGCGGCGGATCTTTGACATGATGGGGATCACGGAAGATGTCGCTGAGGAACGCTTTGGATTCCTGCTGAAGGCCTTCGAGTACGGCGCCCCGCCTCACGGCGGGATCGCACCCGGCTTCGACCGCATTGTCATGCTGCTGGCGGGCGAGCCCAACATCCGTGAGGTCATGGCATTCCCGAAGACGCAGACCGCCCAATGTCTCATGAGCGGAGCGCCGTCGACGGTCGATGACGACCTTCTGCGCGACCTCTACCTCAAGCTCGACCTTCCGCCGGCGGAGGACGAGGAGTAACGTTCGGATCTTCGCCTATGGACGAAGAAAAGGGGAGCGCTCTCGATCCGAGACGCTCCCCTTTTTGCTGCACACCAGCGCCTACTCCATCGCGGCCAATGCTCTCCCCAGCTCCGCCATGGCTTTCTGCTCCAGCTCATAGGCCTCGGTGAGGATCTCGATCTCTCGTTCGCGATCATCCTCCGTCCACTCGGGCGCGCCGTCGGATGATACCGCGGCGCGCTTGTCGGGTACCAACGTGTCGAGGGTATCGACTTCGTCCTGGTAGTGTCCTCCCGCCTTCAACAGCGCATCCCTGGCATCGCCATCGGCGACGTTCGACCAGTCCTTCAGGAACTGCACGGCCGCCTTGCGCGCGTCGAAAAGCTGCGTGTAGACCCACCAGTCCAGGCCACGCAACGCATCCTTTGCCTCAGCCGGGATCGACTCATAGTCTCGCAGATCCCCGATCCACGCCTTCCACGCCGCCTCACCGTACCAGTATTCGCGCCCTCCAACGCCGCCGTCGTCTTTCTCAAGCGACCAATTCTCCAGGGCCGTCCGAAGCGCCCGCTTCAGCGCCTTCGGCGGCGGGGGCGGCGTGTTCTGCTCGCCGAGGAACGTCACCAGCGGCCCGAACTTCTCGATCGGCACCTTCACGCGCTTGCTCGCCGACATCGAGTCCAGCACCGCCGGCGTCTTGTCCATGTAGTCGTTGACAATCAGCGTCTTCCCGCCGTCCTCATAGCCGAACACGAGCGCCATGTTGAAGTGGCCGGGATAGGCTACAAGCAGCCGGCCAGCGTCGATCTCCGCCACAATCCGCGCTGCGAGGGCGTCGTTATCCCTCCCCTCCGCCTCAAGCCAGTCGCTCGGCAGCGTCCAGCCCGTCTGCTTCGTCAACAGCGCGTATTCGTCCGGGAACTCGCCGACCGCGCAGCTCGGGCACCATCCCGTCTTCGTATCCGCGTTCGAGTAGCGGAGCCGCAGCGCCAATCCGCTCAGCCCCATGAGGTCGGAGTAGGTGTAGACGCCGTCCGTCTGCCGGAGCTGCTCAGCCATCGCTCCAATGAACGTGCAGTCCTGCCCCTTCTCCCATTCAAGCGGACGCACGTGGCGGATCTCCGCACCATCGTCTCCTCGCAGCACTGCCGCCCTGACATGCGCCCTCTCGCAACGCGCCGGATCGATGGCCTTCAGCCCGTTCTCCATCGCCTTCATGCCCTTGCCGTACGCCTTGCGCGCCTTGGTGAGCAACTCGGCGGCCTGAGCCGCCTTCTTCGGATCCGGCTCGTCCCAGCCGGCGCTCCAGCCAAGCAGCTCATCCTGGATCTGCTTCAGCGTGGCGGCATCGACCTCAAAGTGCTCGGCCGCCTGGATGAAGAGCGCCTCGGCCTCGGGATACTTCGGGGCGATCTGGCGTAGAAACCGTCCTGCCGCCGACCTCACCGACGAGTAGACACCCATCGGGTACGCGTTTCCCGGCCCCCAAGGTACCTGGTCCGGATCGCTGCGGAATTGGTGGGCCCAGACCTCATAGCAGACCTTGCCCTCGGTCAGGAACCGCCACTGTGCCTTGCGCCCGCTACGTATGGCCTGGTCGTGGAGAGGGCCGCCGTCCGCGTGGCAGTGACGGATCGCCTCCTCGATGGCGTCAAGTTCGGCCTCGCGCGGGTCGAACTCACCGGTCTTCTCACCGATGATGAGCGCGCCGTACGCGGGGCAGATGCCGACGGCCTCTTTCATGCGCACCTGTGGGGCGCGAGCGTATGCCTCACCATCTCCGTGGTGCCACGATCCCCAGCCGATGAACTCGCTCGTTTCATCATCGTACCCGCAGACTACGTCCCACTCAGCGTTCGTGAACGCATGCCAGACGGGGACGGTCCGGCCTGCATCGATCTCGCTCTTGACGCGGGCGATGACCTCCAGAACCGAGTTCGCGAAGTCGTCCTCGCTCGTGCCCAGGTAGAGCCGCTCAATCTCGTATCCCAGTAGCTCCGCCAGCGCGTCAGTACTCATACCCATGCTGCAGGTCGGCGCGCACGGACACGGGCCGGCGATGCGGAAGGCCATGCCGCTGATGCCTTGGATGTATGCCGCGTCGTATTCATCGCCACGCTGAGCGATCGCGAGCCTGATGCCCTCGAACATGGCATCGACGTACTGGTACTGGCCGACGTTTTCGATGACCACCGTCTCACCTCCGGCCGGGGGAGTCATCCCAGCTACGAACGTCAGTAAGCAGAATAGCCTGGTCATTCCTCGCCCGGCTTCTTCGCGCCATCTGGCTCGAACGGGTCGCGGCTCAGCACGAAGCAATCGAAGCACATGTTCCCCTGCCGCTCCGGGCCCCGCACCTCGAAAACATGCTTGCCCGCGGTCAGCTCAACATCCCCGAGCTTCGCCCAGCCGATCCGCACGTAGAGGTGGATCTGCCGCGAGTCCTCACGATTGGGATCCGGGCCGAAGGTCTGCCACTCGCCCTCGTCCCAGCGCCAGGTATACTGGCTCGTCGAGTTGAAGTCCCGCGACCAAAGAGCATGCGTGCCGGCCTCGGCCACATCGATCTCCCATTTTGCAGTGACCTTGGTCGATCCGTACTCTGTCAACCACGTGCCGTTCGACAGCATTTTCTGCCACTCTGGGCCTTGAGGGTGGTAGATGCCCGGGAGTCTGAACGTGCTTTCGACGGCGTCCTCGGCCTCCCACCAGATCCAGCCGTCACCTGAGATCTGCGCGCCCGGATTGGGGCGGACTCGGGTTGCGGGCTCGCTCTCAGTCTCGCTGAACGGTCCGCTCAGCACGTCAATCTCGACGCGGTCGATGTGGGTCTCGTGTTCGATGTCCCAACCGTCTTCCGCGGCAATCCACACCCACGTGTCGTCCCAGGCCTGCTGAGGGATCTTGTCGTAATCCTCGCACTTCAGCAACACCCCGCGGGCCTCGTGCCAACCGTCGTCGGTGATGAGTTTCCCACCCTCGCCGCCACCGTCGAGCACGGCCTCCATGACCTTCACCGGCGCCGGCGTGCCCTGGAAGTGCATCATCCAAATCTCCACCCTCAGCACGCCCACGAACGCGTCCGTCCGGTACTGCAGCACGAGATCCGACTCCTCAGCCGGGACCTCCTCCAGCAGGACGCGCGTCCCGCACCAGAAGCGCACGTTGGGCGCCATCGCCGTGTTCCTCAGCACCACGCTGACGTCACCCGATGCGGCGTCATTGGCGTCGCCGGTCCGCGCGACATCGACCTCCGCCACCTCGGTCTCCATGTGCACGATCTCCGGGAACCAGTACTCATCCAGTAGCACGACGTCGGCCGAGACGGGCGCCGTCAGCAGAAACGCCAGGCAAAACATCCAGCTTCTCATTCGCTTGCTCTCTCAATCACGCAGATTCGCTTCGCGCCGTTGTCGAGCGCCCAGAGATTCTCACCGTCATGGGCGATGCCGGTCGTGCTCTCGCCAAAGGGCTTCTCGCCGAATTCGAGGAGCTTGCCGTCGAGGCTGGTCTTAATGATCGCCGGAGCGAAGGCGTCCACATGCCAGACGCCGCCGGGCGCCTCGGCGATTACCATCGGCTCTGGCCCAGCCGGCCCGAAGAACTGCGGATCGTTCTCGCCGCTGGGATCGACCTTTCGGATCAGGCCGTTGAACCCATCGCTCACCCACAGCTCGCCGTTGACCTTGGCGAAGTCGTAGACCTCACACCACTCGGGCTTGTCGACGGCGAGTTCCTGCATGATGTCGCCCGTGTCGACGTCCAGTTTCACGAGGCGCTTCGGCCCGTTCTGCGTGACCCCGAGCCCATCGTCCCACCAGCCGATGCCCATCGGCTTCTCAAAGGGGATCTTCACGCTCTTGCGGATGCTGCCGTCCTCGGGTGAGACGGCGATGGCCTCGCAGCCATCCTTGTCCAGCACCCACAAGCTCTCCCCGTCCCAGGTCATGCTCCACCGATCGCCGTCCGGAGCCGGGATCTCGCGCACGATCCGCCACTCCGGCGGCAGGGGCGGGAGTTTCCGGAGTTGCTCGAACAGCCCGTGGCGCACCAGGCCCTCGTAGACCTTCACGCTCGACATGCTCCACGCGTCATAGCCCCCATCGCCCCACGAGCCGTCCGGCTTCTGCCCGCGCAGAATGTTCCCCACCTCAAGTTCCATCAAGCGCTTGGCCCCGGGTAGATCGATCATACTCGTCGACCAGACAACGCCCCATGGGTCCTTATCGCCCACGCACCCAGCGCCGTTCAGTCCGTCGATCATCCAACTCAGGGCCCGCTTGCAGGCGGCCGTCGTGTCGACAATGTCTCGCGCCCCCCCACAGGACGCGGAGGTAGAAGTTCGGCCCCCACAGGCAGAGCTTGTACGGGCCGCTCCAGTCCTTCTCGCTGTCGAGCGCGGTCTGGATGGCGGCCGTCAGCTTGGGGTGATCCGTCACCCCTAGCATGTAAAGACCGCGGATGTCGCGGATCCATATCTCGCCGTCGTTCTCCGGGTCGCCCTCCAGCGTGGTCTCGATGGCCTTCCGAACTTCGGGCCGGGCGGGATCGACGCCACAGTCAGCCAGCTCCATCAGCGCGGATGCGTGTCCGTGACCACGGTCGTCGAGGAGCCCGTCCTCCCGTTGCCCGGCGAGGATCTCGTCGATACGCGCGGTTAGGATCGCCTCGTCCCCCGGCTTGGGGGTGTGAAACACGTGCCGATGGATGAGCACTGCCTGCAAGGAGTCGCTCTCCTCGATGAACGGCATCGGGTCGTGCCGGAATCCGTATTGCAGCCCCATTCCACTCGCCTCACTTTCTTGGACAGACGCGCGCGTCGTCAGCCCGCCGACGGCCAGGCACAGTAGCAGCGCCACCAGACCAACCAGCCGCGTAGGTGAATTCATGATGGAGGCACACCTCCAGCCAATGCCCGATGGAAATTCGGGGAAATGCGTGGGACGACGAGCGCATTGCTCCAGTTCGCCACCCGCTCAGCCCAATCCTGGTCAATCGGCGGAGCCCAGATCCCACAGGCAAGCCGTTATCGTGTATCATGCGGGTGGCAGATTCCGTGTAGCTATCATCAGCGCATCAACATTCGGCGTTCGCGGCCGTGTTACGGAGGTGTACCGTCATGCCCAAGAGTGGGCAGGTTGAGTGGGACCCGAAGGACTTCCAATCCCGGGCCCAGCACGCGTGGGAAGGCCTCAGCAAGAACCTGCGCGGCGGGCGCATGTTCCTGATCGTCATTATCGGACTCGTTGTGTTACGGCTACTGGCCGGAGCAGTGGTCATCGTACCCGCCGGAAAACGTGCGGTGGTCTTCAGCAAGTTCTCGGGCGTTCTCGAGACGCAGCTCAACGAGGGCCTGCATCTACTCATTCCGTGGGCCTGGAGCGCGACCCAGTACAACGTGCGCGACCAAACGTGGACCGTCACGGTTGGCGAGCACGAGGCGGGGCAGAGCCATGCGGGTGAGGGTCAGCTCGATGCGCTCACGTTGGATGGCCAACAGGTGTTCCTGGATATCTCGGTCGTCTACCACGCCGATCCCAGTAGGGTCTGGTGGCTCCACCAGAACGTGGGGCCGCGGTACCGCGACAAGGTCATCCGTCCCCAGACGCGCTGTGTCTGCCGCACGGTCATCAGCCAGTTTTCGGTGACCGATCTGTACGCCGGCGACCGGGACAAGATCCGGACCGACATACACGAGGCGCTCGAGTCCAGCCTGATGGAATGGGGCATTATCCTGGACCAGCTGCTGTTGCGCAACGTGAGCTTCAGCGAGGAATTCAGGCAGTCCATCGAAGCCAAACAGGTAGCCATTCAGGAGTTTGAGCGGATGCAGTACGAGCTTCAGGCGGCCGAGAAGACGCAGGAACAGGCCATCATCGAGGCCGAGGCGGAGGCCGAATCGCTGAAGCTGCAGGGCAAGGCGCTCCGCGACAACCCGCTGGTGCTGAACTACGAGTACTCCCAGAGGATCGCGCCCTCGGTGCAGGGCATCGTAACCGAACGAGCAACGACGCCGCCGAGTGCCCCGAACACGGGGGGGAGGTGATGACCATGACCCTAACATCACGCACAGGCGCGGCTAAGAAGTCCGGTCTCATCGCCATCGTCGCCATTCTGGTCGTGGCGTGGTTTGTGTTCACCGCCTGCACGGTGGTGATCGACGCCGGCTCTCGCGGCGTGGTCTTCTCCAAGGCCAGTGGTTTCAGGGAGCAGGTTCTGGACGAGGGCATCCACTTCGTCGTTCCGGTGCTGTGGGAGATCTACCCTTACGACGTCCGCAGCCAGACCTACACGCTCGGATCCAAGGTCCTGGACCCCGATGCTGAGATAGACGGCGGACTCGCCGTGGACGCCCTCAGCTCTGACGGGCAGACCGTCACGCTCCACGTTTCCATGCGCTTTCACCTCGATCCGGAGAAGGTGATGCAGATCCACCAGGACCTCGGCGAGACCTACGTCACCAAGATCATCAAGCCGCAGGTGCGAAGCAGCGTGCGTGATGAGGCCAACCGGTATCCAAGCGTCAACATCTACTCCGAGGACCGACAGGAACTGCAGGACGCCATCCAGAAAGAGTTGACGAAGGAGCTGGCCAAGAACCACATCATCGTCGAGGAAGTGTTGCTCAGGAACGTCATCTTCTCGTCGCAGTTCCAGGACGCCATCGAGCAGAAGCAGGTTGCCCAGCAGGAAGCGCTGCGAATGGACTACGTGGTGCGCAAACAGGAGCAGGAGAAGCTGAAGACGATCATTCTCGCCACGGGAGAGGCCAAGGCGACCGAGCTTAAGGGCCAGGCGCTGGCCTCATATCCCGAACTCGTGCAGTGGGAGTACGTCCACAACCTGCCTGAGGATGTCGACGTAATAGTCACTGACACCCGCACGATCATCAACCTCGGGGATCTGTTCGGCCGCGGGGAGCAGTGAGTTCGGCGATGCTCACAATCGACGGATCGTATGGCGAGGGCGGCGGGCAGGTCCTGAGGACATGCCTGTCGCTCTCGGCGATTACGGACACCCCCATCCGACTCACCAACATTCGCGCTGGTCGCGGCAAACCCGGGCTCGCGGCGCAGCATCTCACGTGCGTCCGCGCGGCGGCGAAGGTCTGCGACGCCCGCGTCGAGGGCGACAGCTTCGGCTCGCAAGAACTCGTGTTCCAGCCGGGCGCGCCACGCTGCGGTGAGTTCACCCTCGATGTCGCCGACGTCCGCCCGAGCGCCGGCTCGGTCAACCTCATCCTGCAGACAGTCCTCCCGGTCCTCGCGCGCTGCGACGGCCCGAGCCGCGTGACGCTGCGTGGAGGGACGCATGTCGCTTGGGCGCCGACCTTCGAGTACGTCGCGGAGGTCTTCCTGCCCGCGGCGAGCCGGATGGGCGTCGATGCCGATGTCCAACTCAACAAGGCCGGCTACTACCCGCGTGGCGGCGGCGAGGAGATCCTCACTGTTCGGCCATCCGCGCGTTGGACGGGGGCGGACCTCTCTCGCCCCGAGGCCGACCTCGCTTGCCGGCTCGTATCCCGCACGACGAAGCTGCCGGATCATGTCGGCCACCGCCAGATGTCGAATATGACCCAAGCCTTCCCGGAGGCCGAGCAGACCTCGCTCGACACGCCTGGAATCGCCCCCGGCACGTCAGCGCTCGCGGCAACAGTGCCCGGCCAAGGCGGCTGGGCCGGATGCACGGCGATCGGTCAACGCGGCAAGCCCGCCGAGAAGGTCGGTCGCGAGGCCGTGGCGGCACTTGGCGCGTTTGTCGACTCACGCGCCGCCGTCGACCAACACCTCGCCGACCAACTCCTTCTCTACGCCGCGCTCGCGGAAGGGACGACCCGTCTCACCGTCGAAGCAGTCACCGAGCACGCGCGGACGAACGTGTGGGTCATCGAGCAATTTCTCGGGCCGACCTTCACCATCGAAGACACTGCGAATGAGCCGCCACGGATCATCGCAACGCCCGTGCGGGACTAGCCATTGGGGGCGAACGGAATGACACCGGAAGACATGGACCGCGAAGAGGAAGACCAGGAAGAGGAACACACCAAGACCGACACGCGCGCCTCGAGCCAACCCGAGGCCGAGGAGACTCCGCCGGAGACTACACCGACCGAGGACGCACCGGCCGAGGACGCGCCCGCTGAAGAGGGCGAGCGCCCGGATATCGACGTGTACAGCCTGCTGAGGATGTCGATCGGAATGTACGCTCAACAGGCGTGGGTCCACCTCGGCCTTGTGAAGGATCCATACAAGGACACCACCGAGATGGACCTCCCGATGGCACAGATCGCCATCGACACCGTTGCGTTCATAGTCGAGAAGTTGGGCGATGAACTCGAGGAGAGCGAGAAGCGTGAGATGGACAGCCTGTTGACTAACCTGCGCATCAACTTCGCTCAGCGGAGCTAGAAGTGATCTCAGAACCCCGTAGGTCGGATCTCCAGATCCGACGCCGTCGATCTGGGACTGTCCAAGCGCTGTTTGCGCAGGACTGTCCCCTGTTCTCCGTCGACGCTTGGACTTTGGAAGCGCTCCCAGTGGTCGCGCTGCCGCACTGACCGATTCCCGCCCCGGCCCTCGACATGCGCCGGGGCGCGTCTTCGAAACGGGGCCTGAACTTGTCCATACTGGCGACCGCAACACGCACCGGCATCGTTGAGTGTGAGTCCCGCGGCAGCATCGCGGCGGCGGATGCCGACGGCAACCTCATCGGCTGGGTCGGCGACCCCGACGCCCGTTACTACCTCCGCTCATCCGCTAAGCCGCTCCAAGCCCTCAGCATCGTGACGACCGGGGCCTACGAGGCGCTCCGCATGACGCCGAAGGAACTGGCCGTCTGCTGCGCCTCTCATTCCGGCTCCACCGAGCACCAGGAGGCGGTGCTGAGCGTTCTCGCCAAAGCCGGGCTCAGTGAGGACGCGCTGCAGTGCGGCACGCACGCGCCCGGCGACGCCGCCGCCCGCGAGGAGCTAAAGAACTCTGGAAAACAGCCCACGCCCGTTCACAACAACTGCTCCGGCAAACACGCGGGCAAGCTCGCGACCGCCGTTCACATCGGCGCGCCGGTGGGCAGCTATCTCGACACGAAGCACCCCGTCCAGCGAATGATCGTCGGCAATATCGCCCGGCTCGCCGACATGCAGCCTGGCGACATCCACATCGGCGTCGATGGCTGCGGATCGCCCGTGCATTGCCTGCCGCTGCGGAACATGGCAATCGCCTTCGCCCGCGCGGCGGCCGCCCGCAACATGCCCGACGACATGGCAGCCGCGGCCACTGAGATCCGCAAGGCCATTGGCGCGCACCCGCATATGATCGCGAGCCACGGCAGCTTCAACAGCGACCTCGTCGGCGCGTTCAGCGGAGACGCCTACGCGAAGGCCGGGGCCGAGGCTCTGTTCTGCGCGGGCTTCGCCAAGAGCGGCGTGGCCTTGGCACTCAAGATCAGCGCCGGCGGCACGCGGATGATGTCACCGATCATGATGCGCGCGATGGTTCAACTCGGTCTGCCCGCCAAGACGTTAGCGAAGCTCGAGAAGTACCGCCGCGCGCCCGTCACGAACTGCCGCAACGAGAAGGTCGGCTGGATCGAGCCCACGGACTTCGCACTCTGAGAGGTGACCTAAGTCATGGCACTCAAGGTCGGTATCGTCGGCGCCGGAGCGATCGCTCGCCCGCACATGAGAGCCTACGTCAGCAACGAGAACGTCACGGAGGTCCACGTCGCCGACCCCAGCGCCGAGGCGCGAGACGGGTTGATAGGCGAGTACGGAATCATCACCGAGGGCGTGGATGACTACGCGAAACTGCTCGCGGATGAGTCCATTGACATCATCGACTGCTGCGCGCCGCACAACCTCCACCACCCCATCGCGATGGCCGCCTTCAAGGCCGGCAAGCACGTCATCACCGAGAAGCCCATAGCCCTCACGATCAAGCATGCGGACGAGATGGTCAACGCCGCCAAGCGCGCGAAAAAGCGACTGTTCGTCGCGATGAACCAGCGCATGCTCCCGGCCCACCGAAAGGCCAAGGAGATCATCGACGAGGGCGTCATCGGCAAGCCTTTCCTGGGCGTCATCAACGTCTTCGGCAACGAGATGGCCCGGCTGAACGACCCCAATAGCTGGAAAGGCGACTGGCAGAAGGCCGGCGGCGGCGCGCTGATCGACACGGGCTACCACGCTGTCTACATGCTGCAGCATTTCCTCGGCCCGGCCAAGGCTGTTACCGCCATGACCAAACGCGTGGCCACCAAGCCCAAGGACAAAGCGGACGACACGAGCGTGGTCGCGATGGAGATGGAAAACGGGTCGATGGGCAACATCTGCGTGACATACGCGGCGACGGGTGACCGCTGGACAGAGGCCCGCCAGATCGTCGGGCCAGAGGGTTCGATCTTCATCACCGACGATCCCGATGACGAGATCCCGCTGATCGTCGTCTGCGAGGGCGAGGCCTCCCCCATCAAGGTCCACAACCCGCCGCAGGTCCAGCGCTACGGCATCCGCCAGGCGATCGACCACTTCATCTGGTGCATCCTGGAGAGTCAGCCGTGCGTGCTGAGGAACTCCGAGGCGCGCGCGGCGCTGGCGACAGTGCTCGCCGCATATCGCTCGGAGCGGGAGGGCCGTCGCGTCGAGGTGCGGGAGATATCGAAGGGGTCTGACTGACCGCCACTACTCCGGAGCCGGGCGTCCCGGCCTGTGAGGCTCTCGCAGCGTCCCAATGTCGATGCCGCCGACCCGCAGCGCAGTAACGCGGGTCTCGATCTCATCGAGGATGCGCTCGAGCCGTTCGGGATCCTGGGCAATCGACTCCGACATCGCCTCGAACTCCGCCTTATCAATGCCTCGCCGCCTCAGTATCGAGTCGGATGCCTGATCGAGCGCCTCCTGCCCGTCGCCTGCTTCCGTCGCCCATTCGCTCGCCAAGATCAACATCGCCGACACGTCCACAAACTGCTTCTCTGTCAGCGCCTGGTCGCCACGGCTCCGGTCTGACGCGGCCGGCTCGACAGCACGCGCGGGTCCGGTCACGCTGGGGGGATCGGGCGCCGGCGCGGGCTCAACTGGAGGATCCGCGATCGGTTCATCGATCGCGAGCAGATCTGCCTCCTCCGTTGCGGGCGCGGCGGCTCGCTCGGCAAGCTCCGTCGTGGCCGGCGCCGGCTCAGCCGCAAAAGCCGGCGGCTCGGGCTCGGGCACCTTGGTCAGGATCGGCCACGCAATCGCGGCAAAGATGGCAGCGACCACGGCGGCGCCGAGCCAGATCAATGCCTGTACCTTGGCCGGCGATAGGGGCTTCTTCAAGACGGCGCGACCTCCGCGTGCTAGTCAGAACGCATCGCCGCCCATTTCCGCATTGCGGGCCCATCGCCCTCCGAGGTAACATGGGCGGGCGCATCCGGTACTACTCATGCAGCCAAGCGACACCACCAAAACCAGCCCCTCGCGCGCACAACGCGTCACGTTCCGCGCGATACTCCTTGGCGCGTTGCTCATACCGCCAAACTGCTGGTTCGTGCTGCATGGCTACTTCTTCGGGAATTCGCGTCCCACCACCGTTTCGCTATTCTTCAACGTGGTGGTGACCCTCCTCATCCTGGGTTTCATCAACCGATTCGTCGCTCGGCGGATGCCGGGCAAGGAGCTACTCGCCGGCGAGCTAGTCACGATCTACGCAATGCTGTCCGTCTCATCAGCGCTCTGCGGGCTCGATCAGATCCAGACCCTCGCGCCGGTGGTCGCCTATCCTCACCACCACGCCACGCCCGAGAACGACTGGCAGCACCTCTTCCTGAAGGACATGCCCGTCTGGCTCGCCGTCACCGATGTGGATACGCTTGACGCGTATTACGACTCTCGCCAGAGCATGTTCGCGACCGGCATGTGGCGCGGTTGGCTCGCGCCGGCGGGCGCTTGGTCGGCCTTCACCTTCGCGCTGATGATGGTGATGCTCTGCATCAACACGCTCTTCCGCAAGCAGTGGACCGAGGAGGCGAAGCTCAGCTTCCCGGTCGTGCAGCTCCCGCTTGAGATGTCAAAGCCCGACGCGCCAATCTACCGCAACGCCCTCCTGTGGATCGGCTTCTTGGTCGCGTTCTCGCTCGACATAATTCGCGGGCTGCACATCCTGTATCCGTCGGTGCCGGATCTGTGGGGCTCTGTCTACCAGCACGACCTCGGCACGATGGTGAAGGAGGCCCCCTGGAACGCCATCGGCTGGACGCCGTTGGCGGTGCTTCCGTTCGGCATCGGCCTGGCGTTCCTGATACCCCAGGACCTCGCGTTCAGTTGCTGGTTCTTCTACGGACTGTGGAAGGTTGTCCGCATCATCACCGTCGCCGCCGGATGGGGCGACATTCCTCGAGCGCCGTGGATCGACGAGCAATCATTCGGCGCGTACGCCGCCCTCGCCGCCTTCTGCCTCTACGCGAGTCGCAAGCACGTGGCATCAGCCATCCGGGCTGCGATCAACCGCGCCGACTTCGACGATACGGGCGAGCCGATGCCCTACGCCTGGGCGGTCTACGGCGCCGCGCTCGGGACGGTCTTTCTCGTCGTCTGGTGCGTGGCCGCCGGGATGACGCCGCTGTTTGCCATCGCTTTCATCGCCGGCTACATCGGCATCTCGATCGCGGTCTCGCGCATCCGCGCCGAGCTTGGCAGCCCCGTCCATGACCTCCACAAGATCGGCCCCGAGGTGATTCTTGCCGAGTCTTTCGCCCCGCCGCGCGTCGGCAAAGGCAACCTCGTGATGTTCAGCTTCTTCTGGTCGATCACCCGCGCCCATCGCAGCCACCCGATGCCCCACCAGCTCGAGGGCATGAAACTCGGCGAGCAGACCGGCACCCCCCAACGTGGGCTGTCGATAGCGATGGTCATCGCCACGGTGTTCGGAATTGCGTTGGGCTGGGTCTTCTTGGTTGAGATGGGTCACCGTTGGGGCGGCACGCGGATTAGCGGCAAGGGTTGGGAGGCCTTCAGCCGGCTTGACGGCTGGCTCCGTCGTGACGCGGACATGAACTGGTACACCATCGCCGGCGTGTTGGCGGGCTATGCCTTCACCACCGGCCTGGCGATCATGCGCTCGCGCTTCGCCTGGTGGCCGTTCCACCCAGCCGGCTTCGCGGTATCCGGCTCGTGGTCGATGGCGCTCTTCGCGCCCAGTATCTTCGTCGCGTGGGTGCTGAAGGCCATCATCCTGCGCTACAAGGGCATGACATCATACAAGCCCGCCACGTTCTTCTTCTACGGGCTGATCCTCGGCGAGTTCGTCGCCGGAGCATGGTGGGGCGTTCTCGGCAATCTCATCCAGCGCCCCATGTACAACTTCCTCCCCTAGCCGTCCGTGGCGCAGAGCCGAACAGGCCATCTCCCGTGGCGCAGGCATTCTTGCCTGCGGCCGTTGACCGTCCCCCGCAGGTCGCCCGCCCCCTCCCGCCGAACCGGCCCGTGTCGGCATAACGCACCTTGGAGGTGACGAACGTGTCTGAGCTTCTAGCCATCGACGGTGGCACACCCGTCCGAACGGATCCCTTTCCCGCCTGGCCGCACTTTGATGAAGACACGATTCAGCACGCCATGCAGCCCTTGCGAGAGGGTAAGCCGAACTACTGGACAGGTCCCCGCGGCGTTGAATTCCAGGACAAGTTCGCCGCGTTCTGCGGCGCGAAGCACGGCGTCGCGGTCAACAGTGGCACCAGCGCCCTCCACGTTGCTTGCGGCGCTCTAGGGCTCGGCCCGGGCGACGAAGTCATCACTCCCGCCTACACGTTCATCGCGAGCGCGATGTGCGTCATTCAGCAGAATGCCGTGCCGGTGTTCGCTGATATCGACGCCGACATCCACAACATCTCGCCCGACGATGTCCGCTCCAAGATCACGCCCCAGACGAAGGCGATCATCGCGGTCCACATGTACGGTCACCCGGCGGACATGGGACCGATCATGGAGATCGCCGAGGAGCACAACCTCGCCGTGATCGAGGACTGCGCCCAGGCCCACGGCGCCGTCTACAAGGGCAAGCGTGTTGGCTCCATCGGCCACATCAACGCCTTCAGTTTCTGCCAGGACAAGATTTTTACAACCGGCGGCGAGGGCGGGTTCGTGACCACCGACTCCGACGACCTCGCCGGCGCCGCGCGCTGCTTCAAGGACCACGGCTTCTGGGAGGAAGAGCGCCGCGGGCTGCTCGACATGGAGGCGCTCTACCTCTACATCCATCACTCGATCGGGTTCAACTACCGAATGACCGAGATGCAATCGGCCATCGGCATTTCAGCGCTCGCGCAGTTGGAATCGTGGAATCTCCCCCGCCGCGCGGCCAACGCCGACGCCATCACCGGCGAGATCGCCGGCTTGCCCGGCGTGACCCCGCCCGTCGTCCGCGACGGATGCACGCATGCCTGGTACAAGTACCCTATCACCCTCAACCTCGACCAACTGACTTGCGACCGCGATCAGTTCGTCCTGGCCTGTCGCGCCGAGGGCTACGGAGGGACCGCCATCGGCGACTGGCCGGAGAACTACCTTGAGGATGTCTTCACGAAGCACGGCGGCTATGGCCCGACGGGTTGCCCCTTCACCTGCCCGCACAACGAGCGGGTGATCGACTACAGCCAGGTCCGCTGCGAAACCGCCGCCGAGGTCGGCGCGCGGACGCTGAAGCTGCAGGTCCATCCGACCATGCAAACCGACGACGCCAAGGACATCGGCCGGATCATCCGCAAGGTCGCCGAGGCCTACGCCAAGTAGGTCGCGATTGGAGGCAGCACTATGTCCGTGAGATGGGGCGTCATTGGCGCCGGTGGAATTGCCGACCGTCGGACCATTCCGGAGGGGATTGTCCCCGCAACCAACGCGGAGTTGGTCGCGGTCTGCGACCAGCCTGATGTTGTCGAGGAGGTCGCGCGGAAGTATGACGTCCGCGGACATGCCCAAGCCCGCGATCTGATCGCCTGCGACGACGTCGACGCGATCTACATCGCCTCGCCGACGCAGCTCCACCGCGACCACGCGGCGAGGGCGGCCGAGGCGGGCAAGCACGTGCTCTGCGAGAAGCCGCTCGGACGGACAGTCGCTGAGTGCGACGAGATCGTGGATGCGTGCAAGAGCGCCGGCGTGACGCTCGGCGTCAACTTCATGATGCGGTTCCATGCCTGCCATGCTCGGCTCGCGGAGATGGTCGTGGCCGGCGATGTCGGCACGCGTGTCTTCGGTCGCGCCGAACTGACGTGCTGGTATCCGGCGATCCCCGGTGCCTTCCGCCAGGATCCCGAACTCGGTGGCGGCGGCGCGTTTGCTGATATGGGGAACCACTGCATCGACGTGCTGGAGATGTTCCTCGGCCGCACCGTGTCGGTTCAGGGGGCCACGGCGAACCTGGTCCAGGACTACGCCGCCGAAGACACCTCCGCTTGCCTGCTGACCTTCGAGTCCGGCGCGCTGGGCGTGATCGACTCGCTGTTCAACGTCCCCGATGACGCGGCGCGCAATATGCTTGAGATCTACGGATCGCGAGGCAGCGTGGTTTCCTCGGGGACCATCGGCCAGGATTCCAGCGGGGTGCTGCGGACGATCCTGGAGAAGGAAGATCGTGCTTACGACGCCGCTCAAATCCGTGACGAGGGCGCAACGGAGCAACTCATCGAGCCCGAGCCGGTCAACATCTACCAGGCCCATATCGAGGCATTCAGCCAGGCAGTGGTAGACGGCACCGATCCACCTGTGACGGGCGAGGACGGAGTCTGGAATCACCGCGTTGTGGAAGCCGTGTACGAGTCGGCCCGAAACGGCCGGCGCGTAGAGCTAGGTTAGCCACAGATGATCGACGCTCTCTCTGAACGCATCCTGAATCTCGAGGCGCCTGGGGGCCCCCTCACGCGCCTTTCTGTTGTCGCGCCCTCAATCGTGGCGCCCGGCGAACCCTTCGCGCTGAGGCTCGCCGCTCTCGATGCAAATGGCTACCCATCGATCGAATGCGACGCCGCTGCGCGGGCGGATGTCGGCGTACTCGCCTTCACCACCGGCCGACCCGCCGTTGGGTCGCTCGACGGGTCCGCGCTCACCGACGAGGGCCTCTACCGCATCCCAGTTTCGTTGGATGGCAAGGCCTTTCTCAGTAATCCCATTCGTTGCCGCGCTAACCCAACCCATCGCATCTTCTGGGGCGATCCTCACGTCCACACGGTGCTCAGCGATTGCCACCCGGGCCGCTGCCGCTCGCTCGATTTCTGCTTCGTCTGCGCGCGGCATGTCACGGGCCTGGACTGGGTCTGCGCCGCGGATCACGTCTCCAACGGTCGGACGAGCCCGGGCAAGTGGCGCGCCCAGTGCGAGGCGGCCAAGCTCTTTGACGACCCGCCGAGGTTCGCTACGATTCTGGGCTTTGAGGCCTCGCTGAAGGGCGGCTGCGGGGGAGACAACAACATCTACTTCGCCGGCGAAGCCGAGACCTATGCCGACGCGTATGACGACGGCGACGTCCGCACGCTCGCGCAGAAACTCGCCGGGCAGGATTCTCTCATCGTCCCGCACCACACCACTCGCGCCGGCAAGCATGGCGAGCTGGCTGACCAACAGTATCTCGGCCGGGACCTGATGCCCGCGATCGAGATCCACTCCAAGTGGGGCACGAGCGAGTACCGCGACAACCCCAACGCCCTTCACGATATCCATCCCGGTCCGAGTTACGCTCAAGACTTCCTCGCCCGTGGCATGGCCTTCGGTTTCATCGCCGGCACGGACACGCACGCCACGATGCCCAGCGGCTACGGTGAGGACTCGCCTCACATCGATCGCCTTCCCGGCATCACGGCCGTCCTTGCGCCGAACAATCGCCGGGGCGACCTCCACCAGGGCCTCCGCGCGCGGAGCTGCTACGGCACCAGCGCGGAGCGAATCCTGATCGAGTGCGATCTGCCGATGGGCGCCGAAGTGGCGTGGCCTGACCCCAATAGGCCCCGCGCAATCAGCGCGTCGATTGCCGCGGAATCCGACGTCCTCCGGGTCGACGTCGTGCGCAACGGTCGCGATGTCTACTCGCTATCCGGAACTGACTGGCAGGCAACCGTCGACTGGACCGATGAGGAGCCCCTGTCAGACGTTGCCCTCGAACCAGCGGGGGCCTTCTCACGCCCATTTGCCTACTACTACCTTCGCGTGACCTGCGCGTCCGGAGCCCAAGGCTGGACCCGCCCCACCTGGCTGACCATCTGACGCGAAACGCCCCGAGCCGATCGGCCCGGGGCGTGAGTGCGTCTACTGGCTGCCGCGTTGTTCACGGGGTTCTGAGCACGAATGACACCAGCAACATCAGCATCAGAAGCGACCCCAACTGCGGTCCGAGCAGCATGTCGAGCTTCCCGTTCAGGCCCGTCCCCATGATACCGTACAGCACCAGCGCGGCGGCAAGGAATATCGCCGGGTTGCCGATGCCCGTGGCCGCCGACCCCAGGAAGGCGTCGAAGATCGTCCCCGCGTGGTCGCCCGTGTCATTGTTCCGCGCGTTCTGCGCCAAGCCCAGCAACGCCGAATTGCCAAGTCCGGGCAGCATCAGCGCGAGCAAGGCAAAGAAGATCCACATCCCCCGGATGTCCCCGATCGGGAGCGATCCAAGATTGCTCTCGGTGCGGTCCGTGGCGCCGTTGAGCAGCGCCAGCGTCATCACGGGCGCAAGCCCCACGAAAAGAAGCGACCCGCCCAGCCCTGCCAGGAACGGTACCATATCTGCGTGGACGCTGCCGCGCAGTTCGTTCTGGCTGGCCTGCAGTATCAGCACGAAAATCGCCGCCATGATCAGGTTCAGCGAGTTCATCCATCCCAAGAGAATCGCCTGATCCGGGCTCAGGGCATTGAACGCCTGGTTGTGCAGGACGCCAAGGTCGTTTCTGGCGCCTAGCACCGCAGCTAGCAGGTTGTTGTTCCGGCCCAGTCCACTGCTTCCACCACAACCCTCCAGCAACGCGGCCATCGCCGTGAGTCCCGTCATGGCGATCCCGACCTTCTTGAGAAACTGCCGTCGTCCCACGCCCGTGTCAGCATCATCATCCACTTCAGCCGGCATGACTAGCTCAAGCTCGTCTCCCATGGTGACACCCCCGAAAATGATGGTCGCGACATCTCGGCGCCCCGGTCATCGGACGCCACGCGCTATTGTGGACACCGAACTCTTAACCCGCATTGCCCATATGAGCAGGGAGGTTTTCGGTAGAGGTGCCAAGAAA
>CAZKUN010000149.1:0-16331 GCA_964555935.1 uncultured Armatimonadia bacterium
ATGACGTACGACGAGGGCTGGTATGGGGGGACGGCGATCCGCGCCCGCGAGTGGGTTGGGTATCTCTTCTCCAATCCCGCCCGCGCGCTATCGCGGGAGGTCGTGCTGAAGCAGTGGTCCGCAAGTGGCGTTGGCGAAGGCGGCACGAAGATGGAAGAGCAGCAACCGGGCGCGCCCAAGCTTATCGACGGCGTGTTGGGGTACTGGGTCAGCATGATCACCGGCGCGCGACCCGAGGAGCGGTCCGGGACCGCGCTGTTCACGGCGGGATGCGTCGCGGCGTTGTATCTCGTGCTGGCATCGGTTTGGGGGCGGGGCGCGGGCATCTTCGCGGTATTCGCGCTGGTCAGCATGCCACGGGTCTTCGTTCACGCTCACCTCGCCGCGTTGGATGTCCCCGTGATGGCGACGAGTTTTGTCTCCGTCGCGCTGATGTTTGCGGCCGTGGCGCGACGCAGCACGTGGCTGGCGGTTCTCAGCGGGCTGGCTTGGGGCATCGCCATGGCGTGCAAGATCAACGCGGTCTTTGTCCCCATGATTCTGGCGGCTTGGATTCTGTGGCTCCACCGCGACTTCGCCCTTCGCGCAGCCCTGTCACTGGTGGGCGGAGGCATCGTGTCGTTCTTCCTGTCCTGGCCATGGCTCTGGTACGATACCATCCCGCATCTGAGCCGATACTTCGCCTTCCACCTCCGCCACTACCAGGTAGGGGTGAGCTACTTTGGCCATATCAGCGGCCAGCAACCGTGGCACTATCCCACCGTGATGACCATCATCACCACGCCGCCGGTCACGCTGCTGCTTGGAATCGCCGGAGCCGTCATCGCCGTATCGCATCTGCGCAAGCCCAAGGCCGATGAGGGGGACGGGATGGTCCCGTGGCAGCGTTCTCTCAGCGCGCTGCTTCTTATTGGTGCGGTCCTCAGCATCGGTTTCAATTCGCTCTCGAGCGCGCCGAAGTACGGGGGCGTGCGCTTGTTCATGCCGTTCTTCGTCTACCTCGCCGCGCTGGCGGGCGTCGCGTTTCACGCCATCTCGGAGCGCATTGCCCGCGCGCTTCCCGAGGCGCTGGGAGGCTCGCTCACGCCCGTCCGAGTCCGAGTGCTGCTGGCCGTGCTCGTGCTCGTCCCAGCGGTCCGCGCCACGCTCGACACGCACCCGTACCAGATGTCATACTACAACGCGTTCATCGGTGGCTTGCCGGGGGCCGCGGAGCGAGGCATGGAGGCAACGTACTGGGGCGATACATACGGCGCTGCCATCAAGCTTTTCTTTGATGCGCTTGGCCCGGATGACATTGTCTGGGTCGATCTGCCGGGCTGCGAGTGGATCGCCCGCACCACCTTGCCACTGGGGTTCAGGCCTGACCAGCTCTGCTCCGGTGGCGTGCCGCCGCCGGAGGCCACGTGGGCCGTCGTGCAGAACAAGGTCACCGAACTCCGGCCCGAGAGCAAGGCCCTCATCGCTGCGGGACCACCCGCCGCCACGATCTCGTTGCATGGCGTGGTGCTGTCGTACGTGTTCGACCAGGCCGGCGTCCAGCGTGGATTGGCGCTGCTTGAGAAACTTGAGCCGGGAGAAGAGGCATCCATTGGCGATTAGCGCGGACGTCCTGAAGAGACTGCGGATGCTGATCCTGGACGTCGATGGCACGCTCACCGACGGATCCGTGTATTACGGCCTCGCCGATGGGCCGGTCAAGCGCTTCTACATCCGTGATGGGCAGGGGATCAGTAACATTCAGAAGCTCGGCGTGAGGGTTGCGTTCGTGACGGGTGATGTTTCCGAAGCGACCAGACTTCGCGCGCGCAAGCTGAAGATCGAGGATGTCCACGAGGGCATCGATGAGAAGGGGCCCGTGGTCCGCGATCTACTCGCGGAGCATGGCATCGATCCGAGCGAGGCCGCATACATGGGCGATGAACCTAGCGATATCGCCGGGATGGATGAGGTCGGTCTGGCGACTGCCCCGGCGGATGCGGTAGCTGAGGTCCGCGAGCGCGCCAACTGGGTGAGCGAGGCCATCGGCGGCTTCGGCGCCGTGCGCGAGCTGTGCGATGCCATTTGCCAGGCGAAGACGGAGTCGTAGCGACCGTGCCGGTCGAGAGGTGGGGAGTGATGGATAGACCGCCCGCCAGTGACGTGCCACCGCCAGACCTGCCTGAGCTGCCCCCACCGTTGCCGACGGCCCCGGGGGCTCCTCCACCCCCGGCTGAAGCGCCGCCGCTCGTGCCGGCGCCGACCCTCCCGCCTCCACCTCTGACAGACCCCGAGGATGAAGTTCCGGCTGATCCGCGGCTCCCGTGGGTGACAGCGGTGCCGCTCGTTGTGACTGGGCTCGTTTCGCAGGTGCTCTCGGCCGTGCCATTCTTGGCGGGGGTGGCGTCAGTCGGGTGGTTGTCCATGTTGCCAGTCATGCTTCCCCAAGTGCTGGGCTACGCCGGCCTTAGCGCGTGCTGTTGGGTTGCGGCAGACCGCTGGCTAGTCCGCTGGGTGCGTCCCTGGCGCTGGGCGGCGGCCTTGGTGGCCCCGCCTGTGTTGACGATTCCACTATGGATTCCCCGCTTCGCGACCGGAGGCTCGGCGGTGGGGATGCCGGTAACGGCCGTGTACATTGGCGCGGATGTGGCCACCGCATTCGTGGTTGGCGTGTTGGTGGCGCGGGCGGCCGGTGACGGTGGGCCGCGTCACGCGCTTCGGCTTATCGGAGCCGCGGGCGGGCTGTTCCTGGTCAGAGGGCTGGTGATGCGAGGTATGTGGACGACACTGACCTCGATAACTCTGTATGCCGGCATTGACCTCATGTTGTGGACAGGTGTCTCGTCCCTCGCGAAGGGCCTCGGCATCGGGGCGTCGCTGGCGATCGGACTAGCCATCGCCAGGAAGCGCGCGGGGGCAGCTTGACCGGCAGGCACCCGCGTCCCCATCGTCGAATAGGTCGAAACACGCAGCAACACACGTAGCAGAGGGCCGATGAACCCCACCGACGATCCACTCGTCGATGCCGACGACACTCGCCAGACGCCACCCGCGTCGATGACCCGACCGAAGGTGCGTTGGACGCTGTCGACCACGGCTGTTCCCAGCCACACGGTCTTGTACGCGTGCCTGGCGGGAGTCTTGGGTGGTCTGATCGTAGCGCCCGCCGCGTACGTGAACGGATGGGCGCCGGCGTGGCTCGCGGGATCGGTGATCGCCGGTTGGCGCGGGCTGTTGCTTGCCGGCTGGGCCGTCGTCGCCGATCGGCTCATTCCGTCCGTGCCTCGGCCGGCGCGGTGGGCCCTGGCGTTCGGACTCATTGGGCTCATTCCCGATCTCGAGGTCGGGCTCTACGCTTATATCGTCATCGTGACCAGGACCATCAAGTTCCCCATCCTGATGCTGATCGTGTGGGTCCTCGTTGCCGCGCTGCGCGACAGCGTTCTCGGGCTGAGCCTGGGCTGGAGCGTGGAGCAACCGAGTGGAGCGCGCTGGAAGTCGGCGGCCGTCGCGGGCAGCGTGTGGGGCGCCTACCGGATCGTGGCGATCCTCGTGGGCGGGCCCGCGCTGGGCCTGCCGGTCGTGGCCTACGGGTCGGCCGAGTTGCTCGTGCAGATTACCGTGTCGCTCATGCTGGCCGCGGCGCTCATCGGATGGACCTTCGCCGGACGACTCCGCTATGCCGTCGAGACACGCGTCGCGCCGGAACAACCGGTTCAGGAGCCCGAGTGAGCGCATGGCCAGGCCCACGCTCTCGATCTGCATCGTCAACTGGAACACGCGCGACTACCTGCGCGAGTGCCTTCAGTCCTTGCGCGACACCTCCGCCGATCTTGCCCCCCAGATAATCGTGGTCGACAACGCCTCGTCCGACGCGAGCGCGGAAATGGTCTCGGCGGACTTCCCCGACGTGACGCTCATCGCCAACGATGAGAATTTCGGCTACGCCGCAGCCAACAATCAGGCCCTCGATCTGGCGACAGGCGAGCTGAAGCTGCTCCTGAATCCCGACGTCGTGTTCCCTGACGGGGCGTTGCAGGGCCTGATCGACGCGATCGAGCGGCACCCGCAAGCGGGAGCGCTCGCGCCGCGACTGGTTCATCCCGATGGTCGCGGCCAGCTCTCGTGTCGGAGTTTCCCGGATCCCGAGGTGATCATCTACGAGTTCCTCGGACTGAGCAGGCTCTTCTCGCGAAGCCGTCGATTCGGGCGGTACCGCATGGGTTGGTGGGGACATGATGAGGAGCGGGCGGTCGACCAACCGATGGCGTCGGTGCTCTTGCTGCGCGCGGCCACGCTGGATGAAACCGGCCACTTCGACGAGCAATTCCCCATCTTCTTCAACGATGTCGATCTCTGTCGGAGGATGTGGGACGCGGGGTGGGAGGTGTGGTTCACGCCGGAGGTCACGATCGTCCACCACGTCGGGGCCAGCACGCGACAGGTCCGGGCAGCAATGGTCCGCGAGTCACACGCAAGCTTGCTGCAGTACTATGAGAAGCACTACCGCGGTCGCGTGGGGTGGCTAACGTACGTCACCGCGCGCGCGCTCATTCGCCTAGGTGGCGCGGTACGGTATGCGATCGCCCGCCTGCGGTCCTAGGCGCGATCACTCCGCGAACATCTGCGTGTCGCGGCCCTTCTGTATCGCGGTGATGAACGGGAGGTCGTATGTGAGCCTCCACGCATTCGCCCCGAGCTTCAGGGCGATATCGCCGCTGACCTGCGCCGCATCGTCAGGCGACCACGTGGCGTGGTAATACAGCGTCACCGACACGGTGGCGGATGTGTGAGTCGGCGAGTAGACCGGTTCCCCGATCTCCCAGTTGTCGATCGAGCGGAAGATCTGGCCGCAGACGCGGTCCATGTCCTGGGGAGTGGTGCCGGCTTGAGCGGCGGGGGAGATCAGCTCATACGCGCGCTGATAGTTGCCTGTCCGGAGCGCAACGAGGTACTCGTACGTGACGAGGTCCGCGCCATACTCCGGCAACGCAGGCCTCCTCGCCAGAAACAGCTTGTACGCTCCAAACGCGAGCGCCGCGAACACGACCAGCCCGAGTATCTTCTTGATGAGCGCCGCATGCCTCGGCCTAAGCAGCTCTTTTCGCGCCACGCGTGCCCCCAGGTGTGTGATGGATTTCCGAGCAAGTGCCCCACGCAGACGCCTACTCGCCTCGCAGAGCCGTCACTTTCTCTCGCAGGGCCGTCTCGATCTCAACCAGCCGCTCGTCACTGGCGTGGAGCCTGGGATACTGCTGGGCTTTCGCCAGAGCGACGACGACGTTCTCGAGGTCCTCGATCCGGGCGCGTCTGAGCAGCGCGTCGGCAAGCCATGCGTGGGCGTCGCCGTTGCGCGGGCACTTCTCGATGGCGCACGCGCTTAGCTCAGAGATCGCGTCGTCCACGTGGCCCTGCTCGAGCAGCACGGCCGCCGCCGCTACAAGAGCCTCGCCATCGCCGCGCTCGATGGTGTCCGCTCTTCGCGCAGCGGCCCGCGCCTCATCCAGATTCTCGCCTTCCTTGAGCAGCAACCACGCGAGGCTCGTAAGATAGATCGGGTTTTGGGCGTCCAGTTGGGATGACTTGCGATACTGCGTGATCGCTTCGTCAAGCCTGCCCTGAGCCGCGTACACCCAGCCCAATTCGCCTGTCGCCTTGGCGTCATCGGGCGCGAGGTCGCGCGCCTTTTCAAGCGCGGTCGCCGCGGCCGGCAACGAGCCCTCCTTCACTCGCACGAAGCCAAGCGTCTTCCACGCGTCGACGAGCGTATCGTCCAGCGCAAGCGCCTCGCGCAGGTATCTTGCGGCTTGGCCCAGCCGCCCCGCCGCAAGACACATCCTCCCAGCGGCCAGCAATGGCTCGGGGAGTTCCGGTTGCAGGCTGTGTGCCATCTCGACGGCATTCAGACCGGGATTGGTGATCTTGAGTTCCGCACACGCGAGCGCCAGCCCGAGTTGCGCGTCGTAGCTGTTGCTGTTCAGTTCCACGGCCCGCTTGAAGACGACAAACGCGTCGTTTGGCTGGTCCGCGGCCAGGTAGGCGTTGCCCGCGGCTATCTGGGCCGATAGAGACCGCTTGTTCAGCTCGGCCTCGTTGCCCGCCTTACCGGCGGGCCCGGTGCCCATGGGGCATCCGCCAAGCAGGACGGTCGCGAGGGCGAGAGCGCATGCGGCGGCAAGTCGGTGCTTCATCAATGGCGCGTTCCTTGGTGAGGTCATCACTGTCTGGCGGTGTGTTCGCGAGCCGCCCGGCGGAGCCCTGCAGAGAACGACGAAGCGGGGAGCCCCTTTCCGGGTGAGGCTCCCCGCTTCTGCGCGACGACTTGCTTGATCCTCGGCATCAGCCGATGCAAACCGAGGGATTAGAATCCGCCAAATCCTACATTCCCATATCCGCCTCCGCCGCCGCCGTATCCACCACCACCATATCCTCCGCCTCCTCCACGGTTGCCATAGCCGCCGCCACCGCCGCCGCCGCCGCGACCGCCATAGCCTCCGCCACGGTTGCCACGGCCACCACCGCCGCCACCGCGGCCTCCATAGCCTCCGCCCTGGTTGCCATACCCGCCGCCGCCCCGGTTGCCGAGGCCGCTCGACGACATGTACCCGCCGATGGCGATGCCACCGAACATGCTGGCGATGAGCGCTGGGTCGGTGTGGTTGAGCTTAATGACTCGGAGGAGCACTGCGTCAGGCGCATCGTCGTCGGTGTCGTTAGGTACCACGGTGCCGACCTGGACATCTCTGGTCGGGGGCCTGATGCGGGGATCGATGCTGGGAATCGCGGGCCTGGGATCGCGCACGTGTGGGAGCGGCTTCGGCTCCACGACGTAGATTTCACCGTCGAGTCGCGCGACTGCGCCGGCGGCCTTTGCGATGACCTTGATGGCCTGCGCCGGCGTCACGTCCTTCAGCGAGACCGTGACGTTCCCACGCACTTCAGCGCCAACGCTTAGATTCAGCCCGGCTTTCTGGGCAATAGTCGAGAGCAGCGTGTGGACGTCGGCATCAGTGGCGTCCAACGTGACGCGCGCGGCCTCTTCCTGGGCCACGGCCATACACGCGGCACCGAGGGCGATTACTACGAACAGTCCGGCGACTTTCTTCATGGCTACATGCCTCCTGGTGGGAACGGACCCTTACTCCTATACAACGTAGTAGATGCGGTCTCGGTTTACTCCCTTGGACTTTTCTTCGTCCCTCGCGGTTCCTACGAGAGCAGAAGGATCGGCCTGCCCGCCCGCCGAATCCCTCATTACACTTGTGGCAAAGGACCATCAATGCTCCTGATCGTAGCCGTCGTCGCCGTTACCTTCTTCGCCCTCCCTGCCTCGGCCGAGCGGCTTGACCTTCAGCTTGGCTCCGACGCGTGGGACACCACCACAGAGGGTCCGTACAGCGTCCGGACGGACTACCGGGGCGTGCTGACGATGAGACACTCCGACGTCCCGGCCAGCATCGGATCGGAGGTCTCCGTCGCCCGCACGATTCCCGTGCCGGATGATCTCGACGGGCCGCTGGTGCTGCGTTTCTACCTGACGGATGATTACTGCGGAAACAGGGAGCAGCGCGTCTATGCGGGTGATGGCGTCGCTGAGACCATATCCGACTGGAAAGAGGATGTTCGCTTCTGCCAGGTGGTCCTGGACGAAATAGTCGTCTGGTCGCGGGACGTCATCGGCCGCAACGGCGCGACCCCGGGATCGCGCTTCATCGACCTCGAAATCAGCGACCTGGTGAAGAAAGGCGAGGACGCTGAGCTGGCGTTGCGGGTCAAGGACGAGGGCACTACTGACGACGCGACTTTCGCTACGGAGGTCTTCTGGGCCCGCGCGGAGTTGATCTGGGATTACGGTGACGCGCCGCCGCCCGTGGAGTTCGCGCCGAGGCTGTTCCTGCGGAGGCCGAAGTTCAGGCCGGCAGCCCCTCCAGCGCCCACTTCCGGCGTGACAACGCTCACTGTGAAGAACCCGTCGGGGGCGGTCCTCGACGGCTGGCCGATCCGGTGGGGCGTGCCCTTCCCGCAAGGCGCGATCACCGAGGCCAACCAGGTTGCCCTCACCGATCCCGGCGGGGAACCTACCACGCTGCAGACGCAGGCCCTGACCCATTGGCCGGACGGCAGCATCAAGTGGCTGCAACTCGACTTCGTTGTCGCGCTGACGGCTGAGGATGTGGCGTATGAGTTGGCGTATGGCGCGGAGGTGGACGGAGAGGCCGGGGTGGATGCGGGCCGGCCCGAAGACTGGCATCCCGAACTTCACGAGAGCTTCTGGCTTCGGACTGACGGTGAGCCGGCGATGGCGGAACCTGTCCGAGAGCCTGAGTGGATCAGTTCTGGTCCCGTCTGCTCCGAAGGACGTGCCGAGGTGCGGTATGCGCCTGATGGCGGGACCGCACGCGGGGTCGTGTCATACGTCTACTGCAAGCCGACCCCAGACGATGAGCCAGTGCTCCTCTTCCTTCGACATACCTTGGAGGCCGTGGGGGCCGATGGCGGCCTCGTCTTCCGCGAGTTGGGATACCGCATGCCGACGGGAGGCCCTGTCGGCGCGCCTGGCCGGAAGTCGCCGCCGGCCACGGCCGTGCCGTCAGCTCTCTCCCAACTCGACCCCGGGACTCCGGACGAACGCTGGGACGGGTCGATCGTGTTCACCCGCAGCGATCTGATGGCACTACGCTGGCCCTGGCAGCAGTTCCCAACCGGCTTCCGCCGGACCAAGGCCCACGACGACCTCCTCCTGCTATCGATCCCCGATGACGCAGAGCCCCTTCGCCTCGCGCCCGGCGAGGCGAAGACACATGAGGTCCTGTTCTACTACAACGCGCACCACGACGCCCCGCCCGCAACGGCCGTCAACGCCGTCTTCCAGCAACCCCCCGTCGTCGCCTTCGAACCGGGTTGGATCGCCGCGACCGAGGTCTTCGGGCCATTCATGCCGCTAAATGAGCGGCGGTTCCCTGAGTATGAGAAGCGCGCCGCGTCAGCCGCTCGCGGCATCGGTGATCTGCGTGAGAAGCAGGGAGCGTATGGGTGGGAGAACTTCGGGGATACGCAGATCGGGTGGGGCTGGGGCGAGACGTTCACCTACTGGTCCAACACCGAGTACGACCACACGCACTCGCTGCTCTGGCAGTTCCTGCGGACGGGCGATCCGGAGCTGTTTTACCTGGGCTATCAGGCCGCGCTGCATTACCGCGATATCGACATCATTCATGCCAACGACGAGCATCCGGATTGGATTGGCGGCGCGCATCACCACAGCGAGACCCACACCGGCCATCCTCCGAGCATCAGCCACCACTGGACCGAGGGGCTCTTCGACCACTGGCTCCTCACGGGCGACACGCGATCGCTGGAGTGCGCGAAGCTGGCGGCTGACTTCGCTCTCCGGGCCGCTGAGCGGTCGACGTACGGGGGCGGGGAGCGTGACGCGGGGTGGCTGTTGGTCGCGCTCATGGGCGCTTACCGGGCGACGGGCGAGTCGAAGTACCTCGAGGCCGCTACTGAGACGGTGAATGAGGTGCTGCTGTACCTCGATCCGGTCAGGGGCGTCTCGTCGCGGCCCATTTACGAACAGAGCGCATACGAGGGCGGCGTCCCGTTCATGACGGGCGTGCTGATGCGGGGGCTGACGGCGTATTACGATGAGACCGAAGACGAGCGCGTGGGCTGGGCGATCTGCGGGCTCTGTGACTGGCTCGCGACCGAGATGATGCCCGCGCCCGGGCGGTTCTACTACAAGCAGGCGCCCACGCAGAAGAGCCAGGGCCCGCAACTCCTCGCGCTCGAGGGCGCGGCATTCGCATGGAACTTCACGGGCGATGCGACATACAAACAGCTCGCGCTCGACATCTGCTCGCACGGGGTGTCCAGCGTCGGCATCACGAACATGCGCGACATGCCCCACGCGCTCGCCTTGCTCGCGACGGCGTTGCCGCCGGTCTCGGTGGTGTCGGTTGAGCACCCGTTTCTGGTTGCCTCCACGGATGAGTCGCCAGTCGTCGGGTTCTCCTTGCGCAATCTCAGCGGGGCTGGCGAGACGGCGTCCGTCGTCCTGAAGCCCGCCGGCGGCTCGGGGCAGCCGATGACCGTTGACGTGCCGGACGACGATGCCCCAGTCGATCTGATCGTGCCACTTCCTGTCGTCATGGCGCGGACCGGCGCTCAGCGCTTCACTTACGAGGTGCGCGCGCGCAAGGAGACGATCCAGCAGGCTGAACTGGCGACCATCGTTTTGCCGAAGCTCCCGCGGATTCTGCTATTGGCGCCCGAGGGGAATCTCACCGATGACGCGCTGGGACGGCTGGGCATCCCGCACCACCGTGTCGGCATGGATGCTTTCGATCCCGTGGTGCTGGCGGGCGTCGACATCCTGCTGTTGGGCTTCGACGTCGATCGCGAGCCGTTGGCCGGGCACAGGGACGCGCTCGCGGAGTGGGTGAGAGGTGGGGGCGTGGTGCTGGGATTCCGCGACCAGTCGGGGCATAATGAGTGGCTACCCAGCCCTCTGAAGCAGGACCCGTCGTACGAGCCGGGCGAGATTCTCGACGCAGAGGCCCCGGCGTTCTCGCTGCTGCATGACTTTGAGGTTCAGACGCTCGCCGACGTGCATGGCGGCTCGATGTACGGTGCCTTCTACGATCTCGGCAAGGGCTGGACGCCGCTCGCATCAGCGGGAGCGCAGCAGGGGTGGGACGAGTCCGAGGCTGAGAGCGATGACACTCATTACGGTCTCGTGCAGATGAAGCTCGGGAAGGGGCGGATCACGCTCTGCCAGCTCATCCCCGAGTATGCGTGGATCAACGACGACGCAGGTCGCGCCGACAGCTCCGGCGGGCGGTTGCTGGAGAACCTGCTGGGGCATGCGTGTATGCTGGCCAGCCGGTAGCGTCTGGGGTTGGCGGACGCACGTGTGAGGCGTATAATGGAAATGGTAGTCTCTTCGAGTATGGAGGCACAGGCGATGAAGACCAAGACAGCGGGGATGTACTTGGAGGCCGCTCGGAAACTGGCCAAGTGGCATGCGGAGGACGAACCGGGGACGCAGGTCTACGTCATTCCTGACCCGGGTGGGCTGGTCGTGAATCTCATCGAGGTCAGTGACGCCTTTCCGAACGCAGCGAAGCCCTGGCCGGTGACGATCGGACCGACTCCGGACTTCCCGTATACGAGCGGCACTCTCAGCATTACACCGACGCAGTTTCACCAGGTTGGTACTGGGGAACTGCAACTGCACCTCCCTGCCGGGTGGGACTTCAGCCGGAAACAGAAGGTGTGGCCCGAGTGAATGAGGCCGAGGCGTTCAAGAGGCAGGCTGCTAGTGACCTTGAGGTCCTGGAACTTCTGTTGCGCCAGCCCGTGAAGGATGTGTCGGACTGCCACAGGCTCCACTATCTCCAGATGGCGGCTGAGAAGGCATCCAAGGCCGCCGTGAAAGCTCTCGGGGGCGACTTGCCCAAAGAGGGGCGGACGCACGACGTAGTGAGGGCGTTCCTCTCTGCCCTGAAGCGACCGTGGATCGGCGAGGCGCTGGGATGGGAAGACTTCCGTCGCTTCCGGGGGCAACTCAAGGCCCTTCGCCCCACACTCTACGCCGTGACGCGGCTGCAGCCGAGTTCTCCGGGCCCGAATGTGGAATATCCGTGGGAAGGCCCGACCGCTGGTGGGTCCGTCGACTGGCACGTGCCCGCGGAGTATTCGTTCCCGATTGACCCTCGGTCCAAGATGTTTGAGCGCCTTGTGGGCTTCCTGCGCCTGATGCTCGATCGGCTCGACGTGCTCGCACAGCGCGGTAGCGCGTAGCGCTACCCCCCGGCGTCACCCCCCAATATTCAGGTAATACCTAATCGAGATCGTTGGGTCGATGAAGTAGTTGATGATGATCCGCCAGAGGATCCCGCCGATGAAGATGTGGGCGAAGGCCATGCCGATGAAAGCGGGCACGGCTTTGCGGTAGAGCTGCAGCCCGCCGTAGCGGAGCGTGATCCGTTGGGCGGTCCAGGCGAAGAGGAATGCGAACCAGTAGGGCGTCGAATCGCCGTAGAGCGTGCCCAGGATGAAGCCGATGGGGTGGAATGGGAAGCTGCTGAACTTCGCGCGCATGACGGTCAGCGCGCCGGCGAATATGAACCCCGCCCCATACGCGCCTAGTATGGGCATCTCAGGCCCGCGTGGCTGGTTGATTGCCCGATGCAGCAATTGGTAGTTCCCTCGCGACCAGTTCAGCGCCCACGCCTTGCCCGCGCGCCCCGTCTTTGCCCCGATCAGCCCTTGCCCGTACTTGTAGCCCACGTCGAGGTGGTACCACCATGTCAGCAGAAGCCCGACCACGCAGCCCACGAGCATGATCTGCACGATGGAACTGCGCTTCACCTTGCCGAAATCCGCGAGCCTCATGCCGTCGATCTGGTACTGGGCCGCGCTGTGCGCGAAGATCGTCCGACCAATCCAGAACATGCTGTAGAACAGCGTTGTGCCGGTCGTGCCGGCCATGCCCTTGATGGCCCGCGTACCCATCAGGTGAACGGGCGTCTGCTGGTCGAAGCCGTAGGGATGGTTCCACGCCACCGGCGGACCGATTTCGGCGCGGATGCGCGCGGCAATGAGCACGTACATGTAGAGCGTCGCGAAGTAGACGAGCATCAGCGTGATGTTCTGCCCGGCATAGACCATCATCCAGATCATGATGACCGTGCTGGCGATCAGCCCGAACACGAGCAGCTTGGCTGGGATAGGCTCGTTCTCGTCCCCCGGCATCGGCCTGCCGAAGAGAGATTTCACAAGGCCCGTCAAGTAGCCCCTCGCCACCCAGATCATGTAACCCGCGAACGCCACGCACGCGCCCGCGCTGACCTGCATGTAGTATGGGAATCCGGCGCCGAGATAGCCTGCCTCGCGCCCGACCACCTTGACCAGCTTCATGAACAGGTAGAAGAACCAGCCCGAGAACAGCGCCTCCCCCGATGCCAAGAAGCTCAGGCCCCAGACTTCGAGGCCGAAGCTGATCCCCAGCGGCCTGACGTGCCGCCAGAAACCCTCGGTCATCCCCTGGTCGATCTGCTGGTACCAGCCGACGCCCGGCACGGCGGGGAAGAACGCGTGGAGGATGTTGATGATGTTAAACAGCGCGCCCGCGGAGAATCCCACCCACATGATCGGGTTGCGGAAGAAGCCCGCCGTCACGGATTCCCTGCCCTCGCCGCCGGTGATCTCAAGCGGCAGAAAGAGCAGCGGGAAGGTCAGTCGCTCGTGGTCGACCCACTGCCGGCGAAAGAGCGCCACCAGGCACATGACCGCGAACATGACCATCATGTTGAAGACCGACCACCAAGCCAGCGGCGTCCACCACGCAGCCCACGGCACTCTCCCCGAGGGCGAGCCCTCGAAGAACTGCAGGATGACTTGCTCGTCTTGGGGCACGTAGAAGCTTGGGTATTGCGCGTATAGCTCCTTGAAGCCGTTGATCGCATCCCCGTAGTAGCTGCCGAACTGCAGGTAGTGCAGGATGTAGCCGCCGCGGTCCATCGACAGCGAGATGCTGACTGCCGCGTAGATCAGGAGCAGCTCTCCGCGAGAAAACGGGCGCAGGCACCCAGGCAAACGCGTTCCGCGCTTCTGGGCCCAATGTAGGATCACGTTCAGCCCTTGCAGCAGCAGTATGAACAGGAGTGCCGGCACGGGGGGGACGACGTACGGCACCCAGCAGATCTTGATGAACCCCAACCGAGTGATGCCCACGTACGTAGCGATGATGAGAATGACGGACACGATCAGCGCCCGGGCGCCAAGCCCGGCGAGCCCGCCGTCTGACCGCGTTGTCGCGGTGTCTGGGGTGGATTCAGATGACAAGTTCAAGCTGTCAGCTCACTGAATGCGTTACCCCTCTCCCGCTGGGAGAGGGGCATGGGGTAGACGTTAGTTGGTCGTCCCTGGTGATTCTCTAAGCCGGGCTGCTACCCTTCGGGCGTTCGCGCTCGCGCATGGGGCCCTTGGAGATGATGCCTGCGGCGATGCGCTCGTAGTGGCGTTCGAGGCAGCGTCCCACAAGGCGGTTCGGGTCTTCGTCGATGATTACCTCGGCACCGGTGTCTTTGCGCACGATGTCTACGATGTGCTCGATCTGATCGGTGATGCCGCCCGTCCCATCCAGCGCACCGATGAGCTTCGATTCATCGTAGGCGATCGAGAACTCGCCGAGCGTCCCGCTGCGCCCGCCAACGGTGATGACGATATCGCAGCTGCGCACGGCCGCGACCTCGCGCCCCATCAGCCCGCTACCGGTGAAGATGAGGATGTCGTACTCCTCATGGGGGGACTCGTAGTACGTCGCATGTTCGTGGAGGCACATGGCGGGCGACACGCCCACGACTAGCCCGCCGGCCTCCTTTGAGCCAAGCACGGCCTCATGCGGCAGACCGGGGCATGCACCCGTGAACATGATACAATCGCTGCCGCCGATGGCTCGGCCCAAAGCGCGGCATTTCTCGATGTTGCTTGGATCCTTGATGATGTCTCCGCTGGCGGATCCCATCACTCCGATTGCGACTTTTCTGCTGGAATGCATCAAGTGTCTCCTGGGTTCGGCGTTGTGCGCGTAGTCTTCTCTGTCATGTTGCCCAATGCCTCCTCCTGAGCACGGCATCTGGGCCGATCTGCGCGCTGGACTTGACACCCACCCGCGCCTTCGGCATACTTCGGTGTCGCAACACCAAACAGAAGGGCCTTTACCTCACATGTCCGATCAGGTCAGAGTTCGTTTCGCACCGTCTCCCACGGGAAGTCTCCACGTCGGTCACGCTCATACCGCGCTGTTCAATTGGCTTTTCGCCAGGCATCACGGCGGCAGCATGATTCTCCGGATCGAGGACACGGACGAGGTCCGTTCGACCGAGCAATCGATGAACGCCATCTATAGCGGCCTCAAGTGGCTCGGCATCGACTGGGACGAGGGCCCCGACGTGGGCGGCCCGCACGCTCCGTACATTCAGTCCGAGCGCCTCGATATCTACAACGGGTACTACGATCAGTTGCTCGAGAGCGGTCGCGCGTACCGCTGCTACTGCACTCCCGAGGAGCTTGAAGAGCGGCGCGAAGTCATGCGCGCGAGGGGTCTGCCGCCGCGCTACGACAACCGCTGTCGCAATCTTGGCGACGACGAGCGTAAGACGTTTGAGGACGAGGGCCGCGAGGCCGCTGTGCGCTTCGCCATGAAGGATGTCGGCTCCACGGTTATCAAGGACATCATCCGCGGCGACGTGGCTCACGACAACTCGCTGCTGGGCGACTTGATCATTCGCAAGACGTCCGGATTCCCCACGTATCACTTCAGCGTGGTCTGCGATGACCACCTGATGGACGTCACGCACATCATTCGCGGCGAGGACCATATCGCCAACACGATCGCCCACATGCAACTCCAGGAAGCGCTTGGCTTCGGGACGCCGCAGTACGCGCACCTGGGCCTGTTGCTGGGCATGGATCGGCAGAAGCTCTCCAGCCGCCATGGGGCGGTGGACCTGGCCGAGTACGAAGAGATGGGCATGCTGCCTCAGGCGATGGTGAACTTCTTCGCGCTGCTGGGCTGGTCGACCGGTAACGAGGAGGAAGTGCTCGCGGTTGAGGAGATCGTCAGTCGGTTCGACCTGGACCGTGTGAGCAAGTCGCCGAGCGTTTTCGATTTGGAGAAGTGCGAGTGGCTGAATGGTCAGCAGATCCGCATCGCGCCGATGCAGCAGCTCGTTGGGCTGATCCACCCGATGCTCGTCGAGGCAGGGCTCATCGAAGCCGAACTCACCCAGGAGCGTCGCGAGTGGCTCTGCAAGGTCATCGATCTGATGCGCGACCGGATGCGGACGCTGAAAGTGCTCGCCAACTGGGCGTCCTACTTCTTCACTGATGACTTCGAGTACGAGGAGCGCGCGCGCAAGAAATGGCTGCGCAAGGAGGCGACCCCCGCTACGCTCGACAAGCTTGCGGAGGATCTCGGAGCGCTGACGGACTGGAACGAGCAGAGCCTCGAAGCCGCCGTGCGTGGCGTTGCCGAGGCGCTGGAAGTCGGCGGCGGGAAAGCCATCCACCCGTGTCGCGCGGCTGTCTCAGGCACGACGGTCGGTCCGAGCCTGTTCCACATGCTCGAGTTGCTCCCGCAGGACACGGTGGTGGCTCGCGTGAAGCGGACGGCTGAAATGTGCCGCGCGGGCGCGTTTGATGAGCCCGGTCCGGAGCAGGTGTAGTAACCCTTCGCCCCCGGGGGCGTACGCTGAACTGAGCAGATTGCGCGGGATCGCCCGCGTCTTTATCGATCGAAAGGAAGAGAACTCATGTCGGTTGTCAAGGTAGAGAGACTCAAC
>CAZKUN010000149.1:16341-22590 GCA_964555935.1 uncultured Armatimonadia bacterium
TGCCCGCGTGATTGCCCTGGATATCTCCCCCGAGCGCCGTCGCGATATCATGCAGCGCTCCATGGATGACGTGACCGATGTTTTCGGCGACGTGCGCGATACGGTCCTGGACATCCGCGACCGTGGCGACATCGTCAGCGTCGATCACTATCGCAAGCTGAAGGAAGACATCACCGACGCCGACATCCGCGCCACCGACGAGGAGATCGCGGATGCGTACAAGACCGTCGATCAGGAGGTTGTCGACGCGCTGAAGTTCGCGGCCGAGAACATCCGCAAGTTTCACGCGGCCCAGCTCGAGCGCGAGATGTGGTCGATCGAGGTACTGCCGGGCGTCCTGGCCGGTCAGATGGTGCGCCCGCTCGACTCCGTCGGGTGCTATGTTCCCGGTCGCGAGGCGACCTATCCCTCCAGCGTTCTCATGACCATCCTCCCGGCGAAGGTCGCCGGGGTCGAGAAGGTATACGCCGCCACGCCGCCTGGTGACGGCATGAAGGCCAATCCGGCGACGCTGGTCGCCGCCGACATTGCTGAGTGTGATGGAGTCTTCAAGATCGGCGGCCCGTGGGGCGTCGGCAGCCTGGCCTACGGCACGGGCGTCGTGCCGAAGGTCGACAAGATCGTCGGCCCCGGCAACAAGTACGTCACCGCCGCCAAGATGGCCGTGTTCGGCATCGTTGATATTGACTCTCCCGCCGGCCCGAGCGAGATCCTCATACTAGCTGACGAAACCGCCAATCCCGACTGGCTCGCGATTGACTACCTATCCCAAGTCGAGCACGACAAGGACGCCGCCAGCGTCCTCGTCACGGCCGATGCCAACCTCGCGCAGGCGGTGTGCGACAAGATCAACGCCGAGTTCGCCACGCTCCCGCGCACGGACTACATCGGACCGGCGCTCGAGAACAACTCAGCTATCTTCGTGACGGATACGTTTGAGGAAGCGATCGAGTTCACCAACGAGTACGCCGCCGAGCACTTGGAGATTGTCACCAAGGAACCCGTGTCGGTTCTGCCGAAGATCAAACACGCGGGGTCGATCTTCCTTGGCCCATACGCGCCCGTCCCGGTCGGCGACTATGCCTCCGGCACGAACCACGTCCTGCCGACGGGGCAGTGCGCGCGCATGTTCAACGGTCTGGCAACCGACGACTTTGTTAAGCGGCCGACCTTCCAGCTCGTCTCGAAGGAGGGCTTGGAGACCCTCGCTCCCGCGGTCATGACCATCGCGACCGCCGAGGGCCTTCCGCTCCACCGCGAGACGGTCCGCCGTCGCCTGGAGGGCGGCCAGGAGGAGTAATCCTGGTGAGAACCCTGGCGATTCTGGCTGGACTCATGATGCTTATCGGCTCCGCGGCGACCTCTGCCGCGGAGTCTTTGCTTGCGAATGGTGGTTTCGTGGATGGCGCCGACGGCTGGGACATCCCCGAAGGGCTGGGGACCGACGCGGGCTATGCCGATGACGAAGGCTATGGCGCGGCAGGCAGTCTTCGCCTGAAACAAGACGGCGAGAAGCCCGCCGAGTTCGTCGAGCAGGTGGTGACATGCGAGCCAAACACCGAATACGTTCTCGCCGCCTGGCTGAAGTGTGATGGGCTGGAGGCGGCCGTGCAGATCGTCACCAGCGACGGTGGTCGCGAATCTGTCATCTCGCAAATCAGCGCGGGCGAAGCCCAATGGCAAGAGCACAGCGCGCGGTTCAATAGCGGCCGTCTGACCGAGGTCACCGTGCGACTCGTTCCGCACGTCGGGCAGGACGCGGGGTCGGGGCAGGTCTGGGTCGATGATGTGCGGGTGGTGTTGACCGACGAATACGATGGCGGCGTCGCGCCCAGGGGCGGCTACGCGGGCGATCCCCCCGGGGAGAACATCGCGCTGGGCAGGCCGTATACTCTCGCGCCAAAGCCCGCGTATAGCTACAGCACCGACGAGGACGATGCGATCCAACTCACCGATGGCGAGTACACGGTAGGCTACTTCTGGACGCAGACGACTACGGTCGGCTGGCAGAACACGCAGTACGCCGACATCACCATCGATCTGGGCGAGGTGAAGCCGATCGTTGGGTGCTCCTTCAATACGGCGGCCGGCGTTGCGGGAGTCGCGTGGCCGGCGACCATCACCATCCTCGCCAGCGATGACGGCCAGGATTGGTACAGCGGCGGCGATCTGATCGCACTCTCCGCGATCCACGGACTCCCGACGCCTGAGCCGTACACGACGCACCGCTTCGTCACTGATGCCCTTCAATTGCATGGGCGCTACTTCCGCCTGATGGCCGCCCCGTCAGGCGGTTTCCTTTTCTGCGATGAGATCGAGGTCTACGAGGGCACGCAGGACATGCTGGCTCTGGATCTCGGCGACGTCGTAACCGATCCCGCGGAGGCCGCGCTCCATGAGCGAGTCGCAGGCGCGGTGCGCAAGCGACTTCTGCTCGACATCGCGGCGCTGAAGGACGAGGCGGCGCAGGAAGGCGTTTCGGCGGAGACGCACGAGTGGGCGCTGGCGAAAGCCGACGGCTTCACAGCGGCGGCCATGGAAGACCTCGGCGAGTTCCCGGCTGATTGGCGCGCCGTGCACCCGCTCACGCCGCTGCACGCGGAGATCTACCGGGCGCGCGCTCGCGTGAAGCGGGACCTAGGCGCGACTGAGTGGACGGTCTGGACAAATCCGCGATACGATCTGTTCGGGCCGACCGATCTGCCGGAGGACGATGCGGATCCATCCATCGAGGTCGATGTGATGCGCGGGGAGTACCGGGCGGCGACGGTCAATATCACGAATATGAGCGATGAGGATGCCTATCTCGACGTAGGGATCGAACGACCGACGGGAACGCACTATCCCGGCGTCCACCAGGTCGAGTGGATCGAGACGCAGGCGGGCATTCCCGTACCCGATGCGCTGCCGATCGCCCTCGATATCGGGGCCGAGGGCGCGAGAGTTCACGTGCCCGCCGGCATGACCCGGCAGATCTGGTTCTCGTTTGATGGCGGCGACACCGAGACCGGCACCTACTCGGGCGAGCTGTACATCTACGGCGAGGGCAGGCCGGGCATCGACATCGCCGTGCCCACTCGCATCACCGTCCATGATCTCCAACTCCCCGAGAAGCTCCACTGCAGCCTGGGGATGTGGGACTACTCGTGCGCCAAGGGCTACGACATGACCGAGGGCAACGTCGACGCTGCCATCGTAAACATGCAGGAGCACTTTGTCGACACGCCCTGGTTGTCGAGCGGCTGCGTTGCTTGGCCTGATGGTTTCGACGCCGAAGGGAACATGGTGGGCGAACTGGATTTTGAGCGCTTCGACTCGTGGATCGCCGACTGGCGGGATGCGACGAACTACGCGATATTCCTCTCCGTCAACCGGTCGATTCGTGGCGTCGGCATTGAAGATGAGCGCTTCGGGCGCGCCATCGAGCAGTGGATGAACGCGTGGGTGGCTCACTGCCGGGAGATTGAGGTCGACCCATCGCAGCTTCTGCTGCTGCTCGTGGACGAACCTCATGCCTTGGAACAGGACGAGATCATCATCGCCTGGGCGAACGCGATCAAGTCCGCCGAGCCCGAGGTCGTCATTTGGGAGGACCCGACGTACAAGCAACCGGATGTCGAGGCCAATCTGGAAATGCTGTCGGTGAGTGACGTGCTCTGCCCGAACTTGGGTATCTTCGGTGCGGGCACGGATGACTCCCGGAGGCTGTACCTCGACTTGTTGGCAGAGGGGAAGGAGCTGTGGTTCTACCAGTGCAGCGGCCCGGCCAAGACGCATGACCCCTATTACTACCACCGGCTGCAGAGCTGGTACTCGTTCAAGTACGGGGCGACTGGGCAGGGGTTCTGGGCGTACGCGGATGCGTCGCGCGCGGGCACGAGTTGGAACGAGCTTCGCGCCGGCCGGGCGTGTTTCACGCCGATCTATATCGAGCCTGACGCCATTACGGATGGCAAGCACATGGAGGCGATCCGCGAGGGCTTGGAGGACTACGAGATTCTCTACATGCTTCGCGAGCATGCCGACAAGCTTGAGGACGACGGCAAACAGAAACGCGCCGACGCGGCGCGGAAACTGCTCGCGGATGCGATCGACGCGGTCTGCGGCGAGGGCTACAGCCCGGCTGAAATCCCGTGGACGCGAGACAAGGACCGGACTGTTGCAGATACGTGGCGCGTGAAGATCCTCGAGGAACTGACCCGGTAGAACTGAACGAGCGCCGGCCGCAGTGGCCGGCGCTCGTAGGTTGTCTTAAGCTGTGTCTCTAACGCCGCGCGCCGCTTCGGCGAGACTTGCGTCCCCCACCGTACGACGGTCCTCCGCGCGCGCGCCGGGAGCGATACGATGTCGGGGTGCGCGCGCCACCCTTACCGGCGTTCGCCGTCGGCATCCCGTAGTCGAAACCCTCGACCTTCATGACCGAGATCGGCTTGCCCAGGACGCGCTCGATACCGTTCACCGTCGCGTGGTCGTCCGCGGTCACGAGCGTGAGGGCGTCTCCCGTGCTTTGGGCGCGGCCCGTGCGGCCGATCCGGTGGATGTAGTCATCCACGGTGCCGGGCATGTCGAAGTTGATGACATGCGAGATCGACCGGACGTCGAGTCCCCGCGCCGCGATATCGGTCGCCACGAGGAGCTGGTAGCGGCCTGTCCGGAAGCCGTCGAGCGCCTGTTTGCGCTGGCCCTGGCTGCGGTTCGAGTGCAGAACAGTGGCCTTGTGCCCCGCGCGCTTGATCTGCGCTACGACGCGGTCGGCGCGGTGCTTCGTGCGGGTGAAGATGAGCACGGAGTCGGTGTCGGTCTGTGAGAGCAGCTTCAGCAGGAGCGGCGTCTTCTGCCGCTGGTCGACCGGGCAGAGCGTGTGCTCAACGGTGCAGGCGGGCTGCACGATGCCACACGCGATGCGTTCGGGCTTATACAGGATCTCCGACGCCAGTCGGTTCAGCTCGGAGGCGAAAGTCGCGGAGTACAGCATCGTCTGGCGGTCTTCCGGGACCTGGGCGATGATCCTGCGGACGTCAGGCAGGAAACCCATGTCCAGCATCCGGTCCGCCTCGTCGAGTACGAGCGTGTGCACGCCTCGCAGGTCCGCATTGCGGCGCTGCAGGTGGTCGAGCAAGCGTCCCGGGCAGGCGACGATGATCTCGGTGCCCCGGCGGAGCGCGTCGATCTGCGGCTGCATGCCGACGCCACCGTAGACGGTCGCTGACTTGATCTTGGTGAACTTCGCCAACTGCCTAGTTGCCTCGTGGATCTGCTCGGCCAACTCGCGCGTCGGCGTGACGATCAGCACTCGGGTGCGCCGGCGCTTATCGGGATCGTCGAGGAGCTTCTGGAGGATGGGCAGCACAAATGCTGCGGTCTTGCCGGTGCCCGTCTGGGCGGTGCCGACGATGTCGCGACCGTCGAGGCCTGGAGGAATTGCAGCCTCCTGAACCGGGGTCGCCTCTGTGAAGCCAGCCGCCTTGACGGCGCGCTGGAGACGGCTGTCCAACTGTAGTTCTGTGAATCTCATGGTGTTTCTTTACTGCTTTCTGTTCGCCAGCTATCGATAGAGTTGAATCCGCGGGCGCACCGGCGTAGCTGGTCCAGATGCGTGGAGATATGCGCGCAAACGCGCAACCCCAGCGCATGCCGGGCGCGGATTAGCACTCTTCGAGTAGGGTCTATCCACTGTCAGGTAGGCTTGGAAGTACAACACGGGGGTACGAACCCAGGCCAGACGTCTTCTTACTGAACAGCATACTCAAAAGTGCCTGGGGAACGGTGTCCTGCTTGTTCCCTCCCACGGAGCATACCCCACTTCGTGAGGTTTGGCAACACCAATTCCGCGCGAGGAGAATCTTGCGGCGCTGGCGGCAAGGTGACATGTCTCAGTTACCGCGCATCCCCAGCGCCCACTGTCGCCCCTAGTCCCCGCCATCCGCCTCCGGTCCAGTAGCGCATTCAGCCACTCGCCGTCCGACCTCACCCGCGAGCCTTGACAGGCCGGCGACGTCCATACACGTAAACGTCCTGCCTCGAAGGCGCCCGTTCCAGGCCCCACGCACCCTAAGCGCCAGAACCCACCGGTAGCCCTTGGGGCTGCGGCGCCCGCAGATCTCAACATCGTCCACGTCCTCATACTTGAGGTGCGATGACACCGCTACCGGGGGCCCGAGCCACCTGAGGCTATGGGCTACCAGACGCAATCGGTCCTCGTGCAACTCCACGCGACGCGGGAGTGTCCGGATACCGCACCAGTGACCT
>CAZKUN010000150.1:0-22521 GCA_964555935.1 uncultured Armatimonadia bacterium
ACGGCTCCGCGGACGCCGCCCTCATCGCTCCGGGGCTTCGACGCGGAGCACGGGGTGGACGGCGTGACCTTCGAGAACGTGCGCCTCAACGGGGAGCCACTGCTGAGCGCCGAGGAGGCGGGCGTGCGGATCGGGGAACACGTGGCGAATGTCCAGTTCGACGCGGAGCCTGGCCAGTGAGGCGGTTGCGCTGCATCTATTAGGCGTCATATCGCAGCCGGAGGAGATCGCGTGCTAACTCAACTCGCAGTTCTCAGTCTGTCGGTCGCTCCCGCTGCCCACGCGGGGGACGTGACCTTCGTCAACGGCCACTTCAGCCGTTCCGACGGCACGGTGTTCGTGCCTCTAGGCGGCTTCTACGCGAATCTCATGGCGCGTGTCGACGGAGAAGTCCTCGGTGAACTCGTTCCGTTCCAGAAGCTGAGCGAGGATGAGTGGCGCGCGTGGTTTGCGCTGCTGCAAGACAACGGGTGCAACGCGCTGCGGGTCTTCTGCCGGCAGCACGACGAGCGCGATGAGAACCCGGTGCAATGGACGCTGGATGCCGGCGGTCATGTGGACCCCGAGTTGATGGCGACGTTCGAGCGTTTCTTCAGCATCGGCCAGGAGTACGGCATCTCGTTCCTGATGACGCTGCTGTCTGAGCCGCGGGGCTCCGTCTACCGGCACTGGGCGCCCATTCTGCAGGCACATCCCCAGTACGCCCCAAACGGTTGGGAGTGGAACTCCTTCGTTCCCGAGGTCCTCAACAGCCGGCGTCTCCTGAAGACGCGCGCCGAGTACTTCACCGACGCGGAAGCCGTCGCGTTGCAGAAGCAGTACCTGACCGAACTCGTCCCTCGCTTGCGGGACAACCCGGCGGTCTTTGCGGTCGAACTGTACAACGAGATGGCGTGGTTCGGCGAGTTCGGCTGGGAGACCCAGGACCTGGAGATCGCCTGGTCCAACGAGATGATCGACGTGGTCCGCGAGCACGCTCCCGATCTTCCCGTCTGCTTCAGCCTGGCTGGGCATGGCGTCACGGGCATCGACCCGATCAGATGGGCGAAGGGCATCGACGCCGACTTCTTCAGCTCCCACTACTACCCGCGCATCTCCGGCGAGTCGCCCGAATTGGACTATGGGGGGGCCACAGCCCTCATCCACGATTACTGCGCCGTCGCCATGCCGAATTGGCCCGGCGAGTCCGGCGTTCTGGACGGCAACGTCCCGGATGATCTCCGCCAACTGGCACTGCGCGACTCCATATGGCTGAGTCTGGTGAGCGGCGGCGCCGGCTACATGCAGTGGCCCATCAAGCGGCAACCGGTCGGGCAGCTAGGCGAGTACCGATTGGCCGCCGAGTTCCTGGCGGGCGAGGATTGGCTCGCGGGTGACTTGGCCTCCCCGCGGGTGACAATCGACATCCGAGAGCTGGCCCGTCTCTTCGAGACGCTCGAGGACCGCGATGCGAAGCTCGCGAGTCCGCTGTTCGATTCGCTGCGACGCTACGAGAAGCTGTCGCTTGACCGGGGGATCGCCATCGCGCTGCGCTTGGGCGAGGCGGGCATCGACGGCGGGCAGTTCGACGAGGACGCGATGGACGGCATCACTCCGTGGCTGTCCGTTCCGGCAGGATACCAGATGCGCTGCATCGCCGCTCAGGACCTGAGCGCGGGTATCGCCTACCTCCGGAATTGGGAGCCGGAGGCCTTCGGCCCATACGCGCTCCGGCGGGGCGCCGATCGACCCTTTGGTCTGGACACCAACCTGCCGGAGGGCCGCTACCGCTTTGAGGTGCTCGATCTGGGCCGCGGCAAGTCCGAAGTCACCGAGTGCCTCAGCCCTGGCCCCGTGCTCCAGCCTCGCGAGACGACCGCCGACTTCGCCGTCAAGTTCCGGCGGCTGTGAGGCTTTACTCGCTCGTGACGAGCTTGCCCAGACTTCTGATCTCCACATCGTCGATGATCCCCTGGACGTGCCGCGTGTTCTCACCCCACAGGCATGCGCCGATCGTGAGCGGCGACGCGCAGGCGAAGCCGCCGACGGCCAGGAGGCCCGCGAAACTGTCGTTGACCGGCTCGCCCTCGGGGATGCCCGCGTAGATGTGGATGCGCCCCGGCCACGACAGCACTCGCCCCTGGGGCGATAGATCCGGATGCTCGGGCATGCCCAGGATTGGCGGTCTCGACACCCAGAATGGCCGACATGCATCCGGAAACAGCCAGTATAGTCTGGACCACAGAGCTCAGCAGGCCGTGGGCGGCTGGCTGAGGAAGCGCTCCCGTATGCATGAGCGCCCTGGGAATCGTCCATCAGAGCCTCGCCGGACTCGTCGGATTCAGCGTCCGCCGCGTGGTCAGTAATCCAGATGGACCTCGACCTTCTCCACGGCGATATCCTCGCCGGTGCCGTATTGGATGCGCTCGCGAATGCGGATGCTCACTTCGTTCTCTCCGACATTGCAGATCGCCGCGGGCACCGCGAAGTCCATTCGCAGAAGCTCCTGACTCGGATCCACTTCGGGTAGCATCAGCCCGCACGTGTTCGGCTGGGGCCCGGACGAGTGAATCTGGCGATCCTTCCAGTCATGGTCGCGCACGGCCGGCTCGAGCGCGGTGTCGTTGAACCGCACTTCGAACTCGTCTCCCTCGCGCGCGCCGGACAGCACGGCGCGCAGGGAAACGGTTGCGGCGCGGTCGGACGAAGCCCTCAGGTCGTCGCAGATCCAGACGGTCAGACTCGTGGGCCGACCGTAGTTTGCCAAGACCATCGGCAGCGGCGCGGTATCATTCCGCCCGAAGAATCCGTCCGCCCAGGGGAATCCGCCGCAGCGCTCGACGGCGAAGAACTTGCCCTTGCCGCCCAGGCTGTCTGGGCTTCCCACTTCCCTGTAGGCCTGCAGCTCCACGCGTGTGCCCGCGTGCCGGTTGGGGAACTGGCCCTCGTGCTGCTGGAGCGCGGCGGACCAGTTGAACGTCAGCGCGCTGTCGGCGCCCTGCCGCCACCAGTTGCCGAACACGCCCCGGAAGAAACTGATGGGCGGCCACTTGTAGCCGGCGGTGGCGTGATGCGTGTCCAGGCATGGCTGGAGCTTGATGTTTCGGCCTTGCGTGATGCGGCGGAAGGCCGCGATGTCGACATCCATTGAGCGAGCGCCCAGAGTCAGGATGTCGACGAGGTCCTGTCGCGCCCAGGTTTCCACGTCAAATCCGTCCGCGCGACACCCTTCCAGGTTGCGCGGGACCTTGACGGCCAGCAGGAACGGCTGCCCGCGCTTCGTTTCGACCTCGAGCGTGATGAGTCGGGCCTGGCGCACGAAGTCTGTGAGCGCATCCCGATGCCGCCATTCCTCCCCGCGCGGCAGCACGGGCGAGTGCCGGGAGAAATCGATCTGGAACCCGTCGAAGGCGTAGCTCCCGGCCAGCTCGCGCAATATGTCCAGGTTGAGCCGGCGCACCTCGGGCACGGCGTAGTTCCAGTCGCCATGCCAGTGCTGATCGCGGATGATCCAGTCGGGATGCGCCTTCTTCAGCGGGACGAGCTGATCGGGCTCGCTGCCATCCGGCAGGAAGTCCGCCTCGCTCACGCGGAAGTTCCAGAATGCCTCGAGTCCGCGTTCGCGGGTCGCGTCGACCAGCGCCGTTACCATGTCGAGCCCCTGATCCCACCACGCGACGAGAGCCGGATGCTCAAAGCGTTCCAGCACCTTGCTCGGCCAGGTGGCCAACGTGCTCGGCCCGCCCATGTCCCAGTAGATGGCGTCGATCTGCGTGTCCGGATCGTCCTCGTAGGCGAACACGGATTGGGCGCTCTGCTCGGAATGGCCGACCATGCGGACGGCTTCATCGCCGATGGAATCAGGTGGGCGATCTTCCGAGCGCTGCGTGAGGTCCAGCCCCACGCGCAGGTTCGGATCGTACTGCACGCTGATGCGACGGCGACGGTTCACGGCATCGTGGTGTTCTCGGGAGAGTTCGATGATACCCGGCGGCGCGTGACTCATTCAACCCTCCCCCAGATATCGACTTCGCAGAGCTGGAACACCTCTCCCGCGTCTCTGCGCGCGAAGGCGAATCCCACGTAGCGATAGCGCCCCCTCAGCCGCACCTGCACGTCCTTGACATCCCCACTCACGGTCTCCTCCGGAGCGGAGGCGAGCTTCTTCCACGTCTTCCCGTCGCGGCTGCCGCTCAATTCGAGCGCGGGCATCGTGCCGGAGTAGAAGAGGCGAGCCCTCGACAGCGCGTGTTCGCCCTTCAGATCAAAGGTGATGCCGATCGGCCGGGAATCGTCCCAGCCCGCGATCCACTCCGCGCTGATCGCGTCGAGCGAGGCTTGGTCGCGGGGCCTGCGCTCGCGCTGATTTCGGGTATTGAAGGCCTCCAGCCGGTTGGTCAGGTGACCCGTTGCGAAGGGGATCGGCTCGCCGGCGTTCCCCTCATCAGGCACGGCCGCGGGCGCGCGGGTGTACGTGTAGGTTCCTCCGGTTTGGAGGTTATTGGGCTCGAGCAGGGGCTCGTTGATGTCGTACACATAGTTGCCGGTGAGGCAGAGGCCTTTCTCCTTCCGGTACACGTCTCTCTTGTACGGCGGCAGCGTGAACCGCCAGATGTCGTGGCCCATGCTCACGCCGGCGAACTCGTTTATGGCCTCGATGAGCTTCACCACGGGCGAGTCGAACGAGACGGTGGATCTCTTGGTCTTGCCCTTGCCCACGGTGTAGAACGGATCGGCGGCGAAGAAGATGACGTTCCCCTCGCCGTAGGGATGGAGCGTAATGGCGGGCGAGCCGTCGTCGAACACGGCGATGTTGACGAGGCGCTCGCTGACCGGCTCGATGTGGCTGCCTGGCACGAGCGCGGAGAGCCCGATGGGCTCAGTCAGGGGGAGGGGATTCGGGGTGACGGTCCGCATGACGGCGTCGGCTTCTCGGGGGCCGACCTTGCGCGCGCCGACGAGTTCTTCCCATTGCTCGCCGAACTTCTCGCCGTTGATGTTCCACGTGAAAGCGTCGGTGTCAGTGCAGACGACCAGGCCGCCGTCGCGCGCGTAGGACTTGATCTTCTCGAGGAGGGACGCCTGCTGATACGCGGCGTAAGGCACGTAGAGGACCTTGAAGTCGCTCAGGTCGCGGTCGCCGCGTTGGATCTGGCGATCGGTGACGAACTGCGGCCAGCCTCGCAGGCAGGGGCCGACTGCGGTGTAGGCATTCATGATCTGATCGTTGTGATACGACAGCCCGCCGTATATGGTCGTGTTGGTGCTGTCTGAGGAGAACAGGATGGCGCAGTCGGACTCGGGGAGGGTGGGCAGGCGCATGGTGCGGATGGTCTTGGTGAGTTCCAGCATGGCGCGCCACTTGGCCGGCTCGGAGTAGACCGCGTCCTCGAGTTCCTGCTCGAAGAACTCGCTGCTCATGAGCCAAAGGCCCTGGCCGCCGTTGCGGAAGACCTGGCTGTACATCTCGCGGATATACTCGGGTTCTGTTACCGGCGCGTGGCCGTGGGAGAGGTGTACCATCATCCAGATCGGCTTGTCGGTCAGGTCGACGTAGAGCTTGGTCGTGGCTCCCGGCCGGACCCAGTCGAGCAAGCAGTTCGTGGAGTCGCCGGCGCATTGGCCGCCGAGGATGTCGAAATACGGCGCCCAGGCATCCATGTCCGCGGAGGTGGCGTTGCTGCCATGGGTGGGCCCGATGAGTTTCATCTCGGGGTTGACGGCCTTCGCCAACCTGCACGCCTCCGCAAAGGTCTCCGTCAGCCTGTCCGAGGCCCATCGGCGGTGGGCGATTCGCTCGAAGGGGCCGCCGCTTTCATGGGATTCAGGCATGCCGTACTTGCCGAAGCCGTACTTCTCGCGGATCTCCTCATCTGCCTCGGCGACCTCCGGATACCACTGGTCCTTGGGCACGGGTTTGATGGCGTAATAGGTGAAGATCTCATCGAGCTGCGGGATGCCCCAGTAGTCGCGCTCGCGGGCGCGCTCCTCCACGTCACGGGCGAACTGATCGAGGAACCGGGGATCCATCAGCCACCCATGGCCGTTCATCACGAACGGCAAGGAGCCGTCGGGCAGCGAAATCGACGGCATCCCATACGGCCGCTCAATGGGCCGCGAGTGAGTGGCGATGCCGCGCTTTCTGTATTCCGGCTCGCTCTGGTTCCCGTAGCAGATGAGGTTGTATTCCGCAGCCTCATCCAGCATCTCCGACAGGACGTAGCGAGCGCCGAAACGCTTGGCCGTGGCGCGGAACATGCTGAGTCTCGCCGCGCTGGCCTCGCGCCCGGCTTCGTACTTGCCCGTGTAGCTGAAGAACCGCGTCGGCCCTGGCGTGTCGCCGAAGAGCTGCTTGAAGAGCGGGTCCTCAATTTCGAAGCCGGTGACCTCGAAGGACTCCACCTTGCTGGGCGTCGTGGAGGGTGGAATGGCCCTTCCGTCGTTCTTGGTGTAGATGCGCGCGTTATCGAACCGGCCGGGAGCGTAGACCGCCAGCCCCACGCGATCGTGCTCGGGGCCCGAGATGGGCTTGTCGTCAACGTGGGAGACGATGACCTCGCCGTCGACCGAGAACGTGATCTGCTGTCCCTCGCGTTGGCAGACCACGTGGTGGCGCTTGCCTGGCACGATACGCGTATCGGAGCGCTCAACGATTCCCCCGCGGGCGATCAGGAACGAGAGCGCGTTGCCTTGTCCGCCGAACCCGAAGTAATACCCGCTGGTTTCCTCGCCCAGTTTGGCGCTCAGGACCCCGCTCAAGTCGCAGGGCTCCTCCGCGTTCGTAACGGCATCGTATTCCAGACGCACGTCGCCCGTGAACCGCCAGTTGCAGCCGATGTGGGCGGATGAGTCCGCGGCGAGCATCCCGTCATCCAGAGCCCACGTGCCGCGGACGGGCTGCCAGTTCGGGCCGAGCTGCGCGCGGTCGAAATCGTCCGAGAACTCGAGCTTCCACCCTTCGGCCTCGGCTTCCGTGCCTGCCTGGCCTAAGACGCCGGGCGTCGGGAGGGCCAGAGCCGCGAGACATGCCGCACTCCAGGCGGTCCACCGTATCCACAGGATCACGTTGTGTCTCCCCTCTTATCCGTCGACCTGGCGTTAGTTTCCGGGTGCTGCATTCGTACTCCTGGTCGCCGCGCCTGATATCAGCAGGACGGACATCCCTCCGGGCCGAATGGGTGCGAGCGACAGATGCACATCTCTTGAGGAGCGACGGATGGACCGACATAGGCTCTGGCTGTTGTTCTCCCTGACTTCGTGCGTGACGTGCCTGTCCGGCGGCTGGGCCCAGGATGGAGTCGCTGCTCCGCCCGAATGGGAGAACCTGGCGCTGGGGCAGGCCGTAGACTTCAACACCCCTCCCAACGATGTGAGCGCGACCGACGCCGAGGACGTTCTGCAGCTCGTGGATGGCAAACTCTCGCCCGCCACGCCCATCTGGTATGACAAGAGTGCCGTCGGATGGGTCCTGGTTGACCCCACGGTGTTCACCATCGATCTCGGCGGGGTGCATCCGATCCGTGGGGTGGGGCTGCACATGGGTGCCGGACGGGCCGGGGTCGAATGGCCGACCAGCATTCAGATTCATGTCAGCGACGATGGCGATAGGTACAGCTACGTCGGCAACCTCATGGAGCTTCTGGCGACGCGCCCGCCGAAGGAAGGCTATGCCGCCTTCTGGCTCGTGGCCGACCAGTTGGAGACCCACGGCAGGTTCGTGAAGTTCGTCTGCTCGCCCATCAACCTGGGCAATGGCGCGTATATCATGCTGGATGAGGTGGAGGTCTACGAGGGGGACGTCGCGTGGCTAGACCGGCCTCTGATCTGGCCGGATGCGCCGACAGAGTGGCGCGCCGATTGGTCGGACACCCAATGGAGCGACAACACGAACTCCACCCCCTTCGCGGAGCGGCCCACCCGCGTGGTGCTGGTAGATGGCGATATCGAGCAGGCTGGCGATAGCCCGCTGCAACAAGCCTCGCTGGACGAGCGCGGGATGAGCTTTACGCTGAACGGCGAGGCGGGCAAGCCCCGCAGCATGTCCTGGACCGGCAAGTTCGAAGAAGCCATATCCATCGCGAGTTGCCGCTATGCGGTGCTCACCTTTGAGGCCCAGGGCATTCGCCGGACCTACGACGTTCGCCCGATGGTCTTGCTCCAAGGCGTCAACGACCGGACCGGGGCGAACGAGGTTGCGCTACTCGAAGCCAACATGGCAATGGACGACGGCTTGACTCACACGCTGGTCAAGCCTCTGCCGGAGGGCTTCACCTTTCAGCAGCTCAAGGTCGTGCTGCTTACCGAGGACGATGCGCCTCGCCTCGTCCTGAAACGCCTCGAACTCCTCAACGAAGTGCCCGAGGTCTTCAGCCCGGAGATATTGCCGGCAGGAGCGAGGTCGATGGAAGGCTTTGTGTCGGTGGATCTCGGTGCGGCCCTGAACGGCGCCCTTTCCGGCTGGTATGAGCGAGTGCTGACGAAGCACCAGATCGTGTTTGACGGCGCCCGCGCGCTTGGACCGGGTCGCGTAGACGTGTCGGGAGTGCCGTTCGTCATTGCGCCCGGCGAAAAGAACCTGGCGCTCATGCCCGACTCCGCTGAGCCGAACGAGCGCGTCGAGTTTCTCGGTCAGACGGTGGACAGTCGCAACCTCGGCCCCGAGTCGCGCCATGACACGCTGAGCGTTGACGTGGACGCCAGCACCTGCGAGGCGTTCTTGCTTCTCGCCCTTTCCGCGCCGCCCGTGCAGCCACGGGGTGGGATTCCATACACCGCCCTGCACCTCGACGACATTGAGTGCCTCTCGGTGGAGCTCACCTACGACCGGGGCGGAAACGAGACCGCCTTTCCGTACTCGCTCGCCGACAAGGGGTGCTACCTGCCGGCCCGGGAACTCGGGGCGTATGCGGTAGCGGTCGACCCATCGCGGCGGCTGAAGCGGATCGCCCTGCACAACCGCCAGTTCGGGCCGAACTTCGCCCTCGCGGGCTTGACCCTCAATGCTTCGGACAAGGCACTCGTGCCTGAGCTTTCCACCATTGCCGCGCCGGAGCCTACTGCCCAGCATCCCGAACCCGATCCCCGGCCTGTGACCGTCACGCAGCAGGGCCGGCGTCTGACCTTCAGCAACCGTTGGTATGAGTTCAGTTTCGACCTGGCCCAGGGCTTCGCTCTCGACCGGTTCGTCAGCCGTTGGAATACCTCGGCCGATGTTGAGATCGCACCAAACAGCGGCCTGCGCGTGCGCGTGGGCGACACGATCTACACGGGCCGCTGCTTCGAGGCCGAGGTGCTGCGCGCGGCGCCCACGGAAGCGGAACTGAGACTGACCAGCACGCGGCCGGAGCTGCCCCTCGCGATCACCGTCACCATCACCGCCCACGATTCGCCGGAGCTGTCTTTCATCGCGCAGGCCACGAACCTCGGCAACGAGCCGCTGGCAGTCGAGCTCTGCCTCCCGGCGCTTGCTGGTCTCGCCCTCGGTGATCTCGCACAGACACGTCTGTTCTTCCCGCAATACCGTGTGGTTGATACCGGTGAGGACATCGCCTTGCGCGCGCCTTACGGGCCGGAATTCTCCACGCAGTTCATCGATGTCTACAGCCGCCCGGCCGGGATCGGGCTGATGGTCCGCACCGACAGCCACCACCAGCGAATGGCCAACTTCACCTTGCGCAAGGACGCAAGTGGGGTGTCGGGCGGCGTCTGCTTCCCGGCGGACTACAACCAGATCGACCCCGGCGCGAGCCGCTCCTATCCGCCCGTGGCGCTCTTCGCCCACGGTGGCGACTGGCACTCGGCCTTCGATCTCTATCGGGACTGGGTGCGGAGCTGGTATGAGCCTCACAAGGCTCAGGACAAGGACTACTTCCTGAACGCCTGGGATCTGCAGGTCTACCGGACGAGCGAGAAACTGAGTTGGAGGGAAGCCCGCACCCCCGCGATCATCTCGGCGGACCGGAAGCAGTTCCTGATAGACGAGACCTTCGCCCTCGAGAAGCAGCGTCTCGGTCACGTGCCGGAGCTGATTCACTTCTTCAACTGGACGCACAACAGCGAGAAGGACCGCAACGAGTACGGTGTCTACGGCACGCCGTTGGCCTATGAGCAGGTGGGAGGGCTCGAGTTCTTCCGCCAGGGGATTGCGCGGATCCAGGACCAGTGGCAGCGACCGGTGTCGCTATACACGCTGAACGATCGATTCCGCATTTCGGCTCTGCCGGATCAGGCGCTCAGCAAGGAGCTTGCCGCAACTGCCACGCACCGCGCGATCGACAATGACGCCAGCGCCGCCTTGCGCGCCTCGGGTCAGGCGGACGGGATCGTCCACGTCCCCTTCGGCAACGAACGCTGGACGGACTACGTCGTGGATGACATTGCCAGGATGCAGCGCGAGACGAGATGCCAGATGGTCTACATCGACGTCATGCCGCGGTTCTCACACCTGCGTGGCCATGGCGGCGTGAGCCCTCGTGAGAACGACATGGCGGTGGTAAGGCGCATGCGCGATGCCCTGCCCGCCGACGTGGCGCTATGGACCGAGTACCCGTTCACCGACGTCGCCTCGCAATACGCGGATGGCTGTCTTCAATACTACTTCCTCGATCTGAATCAGACCTTCGCTCGCCGATACAACCGCTCAGACCGGGCCGACGATCTCTTCACGGAGATGCCCCTCAGTATCGGGCGCTACGTCCTGACGCGCTACAGGACTTTCGGCTTGCCTGTCTACATCGAGGCAGGCAACAAGCCCAGCCAGATCGATGCGGTGTTCGTCAACGGCGAGCCCTTCCACGAGGACACGTTCCGGCTGCACCATTCGCGCCTGCGCGTCAGAATCAACCGCGCGTACGTGCTCAAGCGCGAGCATGCCGACTGCTTCAGCAGCGACAATCCGAGGCCATGGGTGGAGACGGCCGCGCCGGGCCTAACCGCCAACCTCTTCCCGGGCGACAACCGAAAGTTGTGGACGTTGTTCAACGGCCGGCCGAAGACCTACTCCGGCTTGGTTCTGACGGTGCCTCACCGGACTGGGGCGACATACCGCGACGCCTGGAATGAGGTGGATCTCACGCCTACCATCGAGGACGGAATGGCACAGATCGCGCTGACCATTGATCCGCAACAGCCTGGATGCGTGGTGCAGGATTGGAACCCGTGATCGTGCGGGTTCGAGCAGTACGGGCGCTGCTCATCGGCTCACGGCTGGGCGGTAGCTCCAGGCCTGCCACTTCAGCAGGTCCCAGAGCCTGTCGTACTCGAGCCCCGGTCGGTGGTTGGTTGAGCCGAACCGACGGTCCTGGATCACGGGCTCACTGACGGCCTCGGGAAGGTCCGGTCCGGCCTCGACGGTCACCTCGCCGGGCATGTTCCCCGTCTCCACGGACTGTCCCACGAACTCCGTCAGGACCCGAAGCCACGTCCCGGGGCCGACGTCAACGCGACTCGCGCGAAGCGTGCCTGGGATACGACGCTCATCCATCATGATGCTATAGGCGGCCAGAGAGCCGGCGAAGAGGTTCTCGCGAGTCAGCGTCACTCGGCCCTCATTCTTCAACGGTCGTTCGGTCGGCCCGACGAGCCGCTGGATCGGCAGCATCGCGGGCCACTCCCCCTGCCTAAAGCAGTAGTCGCACGCGAAGGTCATGAGCCCCACCACATCGGCCGGTGAGAAGCTAGTGCCGAAGTCGGTGATGTATGTCAGCTCCTCGCTCATGCGTCGAGCAAGACTGAGGGCATCATCCATCGCTACCCACTGCACCGGATTCTCCTCATCGCGGTCGCAGAGCGCTGAGTAGGTCGTGACGTTCACGTCCCCCCGCGTCTTGACCCATCGCAGGATCTGTCGGACAAACTCGAGAGCCGCCTTCTGATCCTCAGGCGAACGAGGCTGCGACTTCGAGATGTTCGCGGGCCGCGGGTATGGGCCTGGTCCTCCGCGGCGGAACAACATGCAGAACTCATACAGCCCGCCCCAGTCCGCGGTTGCCCAGCAGGTGGGATGGCCGACGAGAGTGAGGAAGTCATTCGTCTCGGCCATGCGCTCGAACTCGCCTTGGAGCCCGTCGAGATCGGCGACCGGGTCCGCGGGAGGTTTCACATGGTTCCTCCTCGTCGGATCCAAGCTCTGGGCCCAGGCGCCTTGCATGCCGAGCGTGCAATTCGAGCGGCCCCAGGAGAGCCAATCCATGATCCAGCCCCGGGGCCCGCCGGCCCAACAGCGCACCCCCGCGAGCTTCAGCGCGTAGGAGAGTTGAGGGCATTGCTGAGCCTGATGGCAGCACCAGGTGACGGGGAACTGGCCCGTGATGTCCGCGACGTCATGGAGTCCGGGAGCCTCGACGCTGAGGGCAAAGGCGACCGCATCATCCCACGACATGTCCTGACCGTACTCGAGCGCCGGCTTCGGGAATTCGGCCCAGTAGTTCCCGTGGTAGGCGATTTCATGGTCGCGCATGGCGGCGATTACGTCATGACGCCCGCGCTGGCGAAGCACGCGGGCTTTCTCCCCGGCTACGAAGAGCGAGCACGGCACCTCCTCTTCCGAGAAGATCCGGCACAATGCCAGCAGGGCATCATCCGCCGACTCGTTGACGGGATCCTCAACGTCAAATCCGAACACCACGTCGGTCATATCAGACCACTCCCAGCCGGGGCCGCCCGGGCCGTTGGTTAGATCGTCAGCCAATCGGAGCGGCATTTTGCCATCCGAGCCTGCGAAACCTGCCCATCGGACTGGGTCGAGATTGTATCAAGGTGTCAGGCGGGCTGGTGCAGTCCCGGGCCTCTCCGTCGATTCGCTCCGGTGCTCACCACTCGTAGACATGCACGGCGTATGGGCCGAACGTGTCCTGGAATCCGTTCGCATCTGTAGAGATTTCCCGGTCTTCGAAGGGCAGCGTAAGCGTGGCGCCGCCCCCGACGGCGATGCGGGCCGTGACCTCGGCGCGGGCGGAGTTGGCGGCAATAAGGGTGCGCGTACCGGCGTGTTCTTTCAGCAGGATGCTGATGCTTGGATGGCCGAGGGCGTCGGCCTCGGGCCCGGCGAGGACTTGGGGCGCGGCCGGCTGCGGCCCCGTTCGCTCGACGAGGACGTCTTGCAGGCTGGAGAGTTCGCGCCCCAAGGCACAGATGTTGTCCCACTGCTCGGGGGAGTCCGTCACTCCATGGTTATCCCCCCAGCCGCCATACGTGTACCAAGTCATCCCGTGGGCGCCATGGATGATGGAGAGATAGCTCATCGCCCACAGCTCGTCGCGCGTCGGATAGCGCGGCCAGCCCCAGCCCTGGAAGTACTGCACGATGGCCCAGACCGTCTTCGGCGGGGCTTCGGCCGCGTCGAGATCGGCGCGAAGTGTCTGCATGTCGGAGATGATCCGCGGCACTCCGCGATCGCTGTCATCGTGGATTGGGTAGATCTCGGGGAGGAAGCCGTCGGTCGAGTCCACGTACTTCGCATACCGCGAGTTTGGCGGCGAGCCGACGCCATCGGCCTGGACGGTAATGTGGGCGGGGTCGACGTCGTGGATCGCGTCACTCAGGCGGCGCAGTTCATCATCCCCCACGTGACTCGCGGTATCATCGGCGAGGTACCATGCGAGAACCGGCGCGCGGCCCTCCTCGCGGACGACGTCGTACAGGACCGTATCAGCGTCCATGGTGTTCGCACCAGACCCCGAGGAGATGTAGAGCCTGATGCCGTGCCGCTCGGCGGCGTCGTAGAACTCCTCGAAGTCGGGGCCGCGCGCGCTGCTGTACGTGTGGGCGGTATTGAAACCCGACGCCCTCATGTCCGAGAACGCCTTGTCGAAGCTGTTCTCGTTGAAATCCTTCTTCCAGACCGCGTACAGCCCAATCGGGAAGAACGGCTCCCCGTCGATCAGCGTCATGCCGTCATCCCGGAGCGTCACCACATTCTCCGTCCTGGGCGGGCGGATCAGCAGATACCAGTCGCGCCGCAGAGCGTTGCCGGCGAAATCCTCGGCGTGAAGCGCAACGCGGTGGAGGTTTGGCTCGTCCCCTCCGCGATCCGGGTGAGGCCCGTCCAGGTTCGCCTCGGCGATGTCCACGAACGCGTCGTCGAACAGGTTGGGATGGTCGAAGCCAAATGAGATCGTACCGTAGTGCGCCTCATCCGGCGCGGTCAGCGCAGACTCGTCCCTGTGCCACTCGAGATTCGTCGGCCCGAAATCGATCGGCACCCGCTCGCCGATGGGATGCCCGCCTGGGCTCAGCCATTGCAGCCCGCCAGACCAACTGGTCGTCCCGTTCATGGCTCCCTGCAAATCCACCGAGTGACGCGACCAGTAGGAGAGTTCGTAATCCGCGCCACCCGCGACGGGGATGGGCGGCGACTCCAGGCGAAACGCGGTGTCGACCTGTCCTGCCGCGCGCGTGACGTGAACGCCCGCGGGCGAGGCGTCGGTCCGAGCGACGCCCGAGACCGTCAAGCCATCCATGTAGTTCGTGGTCTGCCACCGGGCCATTCCGAGCCCACCGGGCACGGGCGCGAGGGGGGCAGGCGGAGCGTAGGTGTACGTGCCGTCACGCAAAGCGAGCGCATCGGTGACGTCCGAGCCGTCGAGCCACACCTGCAGCGTGAGCGGGTCGATGCCGGTCTCATCGTGGACTTGGAATGAAATGGGTTGGCTGGCGTCTGCCGTGCGGGTGGGGCTGCGCTCGGCAACCACTGGCGGATGCGTGTCCAGCCCGGTCCACGGGCCGTCGCTTCCCCCGCCGACGGTCACCTGTTCGAGGACGGGCGTCTGGGCCCGATCATCGGTGCGAATGCTCGCGGCATAGCGTAGCCACGAGCGACCGCTGTGCATGGCCGGTAGCGCGCCAGGTTGCTCAAAGTATGTTTCGGCGGAGCCGTCCGGTCCGGTAAACTCGGACCACTCGCCAGGCCCGCCGCCTGCCTCGGGCGCGCTCGCCACCTGGAGAAGCAATGAGGTCCCCGGCGGCACATCAGCTTGCCACCCGACGCGCCCGTCACCATCCGGCGCGTGGATCGGACGGGATCGCATGCTTCCGGATTCCTCGTAGCCGCCCGCGGCGGACTGAAGCTCAAGCTGGATGTCATCGAGGGCCAGGAACTCGCCGTCCTCGATGTTGGGGTGGTCACACCCGATGCGGATGACCAGGCCCGCCGTCTCCGCGGGCACGGTTCCCTCGAGGCGCAGCGTCTGCCACTCGTCGCCCGCCTCGCCGAAGACGAACGGCGCGGTGCCAACTTCCTCGCTGGCATCGTCCACCCACTGTATCTGGGTCATGTAAAGGCCCTTGTGGCCGGTGAGCCTGTTCATCGCACGATTCGACCGCCAGCGGAGCGCGAGCCGGAAGTGTTCCCCACCAATGACGGGAATGAGTTCGGAAGTCAGCTCAAAGGCGGTGTCGCCCTCGGCACCATGGTTGGTCACCAGAGCGGCTTGGCCGCCGTCGTCTCCGTCCGTGGACTCGAAGGCCAGCTTGTCCTCGTAGTTGGTGATCTCCCACCTGTCGAGACCCTCATCGAAATCCTCGACGAAGGCGGATTCCCATCGACGGGCGAGGTGGATGGCCCCTTCGGCGGCGATGATGTTCTCCGCGCCGCAGTACAGGTCGGGCGCTGCCTGGGCAGGACAGATCGCGATGAGAAGCGCGGTGGACAGGGGTGTCATGGACGGCCCTTTCACGCGGGGTCCCTCGTATCAGACGTTGATGCTATGGACGTTCAGTCGGGCTCGCGGGTCTCCAAGGTCGGGTAGAACGGCATGGGCCAATCGTTGGGATGGACGCCGACGATCTCGTCACCTCGCCATGCGAACTGATAGGTGTCTCCGGCGGGCATCGTCTCGGTCGTTTGACGAGCCGGCAGCGCGTGGCGCAATACGATCTCGCTCCCGACTCGCAGTAGTTCCTTGGGGACGCAGGCAAAACGCCCGACCGTGAGTGGGGAGATTTGCCGCCCGTCTACCGTGATGCGGACCGTCTCCGCGGGCGCCCACGCCGGGAGGCGCAGAAGCACGTTGTCATGGACTCGAGGACGGACGGTGGTGGTGGCTTCCTCGTTCCTGCTGGTAGTGATCTCGATGCTGTCATCGGCATAGTCGAAGTGCATGCGGACAACCAGCCCCGCCGCCTCACGGGCGGTGATGTGCTGGTACACGGCACTCAGAGTGTGTGCGATCTCCGCCGTGCCGCTGGGGTTGGCGCCCTTGCCCGCGTGTGGGTACTGGTTGGCTCCCCAGGCGCCCAACTGCAATCTGGGCATCGCAGTGCCCGGATCATCCCGCCCGTCCGCCTCGGTCGTCTGGCCGGGGATGATTCGCGCCCGGATGAGGCGCTCCACATCATCGTAGAGTTCGGCTCGGCCCGTGTGGAGCGCGAGCCACAGAGCCAGGCGGATGGCGGCCCCCGTGGATTCCGTGTTGGCTATGGGATTGCCGAGTTCGTCCTGAAATCTGTCCATCCCCAGATCGTGGGCGACCCACCCGCACTCGTTGACCAGGCCCGGAATGGCGACCTGGTACGCTCTGACCACGGCATCGACGTACTCGGACTGGTGCGTCAACCGGCCGAAGAGGAGCAATCCGCAGAGCGTGTAGAGGTAGGATTGGCGGTCACCGTGGCTCGCGTCGTCCGTCATCTCCCTGGGCAATGTGCCATCGGCACTCGTGGCATGCGATAGGTGGTAGCGGGCCAGCTCATCGGCCAGCTCCAGAGCTAGCGAATCCCCGGTCGCCTCGTAGAACCAGACCAACGCCTCGATCGATCGACCGTGGGTGGTCAGCTTGTTGGTGTGGGCGAGATCCGCGTCGGTCAGGTCGCCGGCGGCGAGGCGAGGGAAGTACTTGGCATAGTCGAACCCGAGCAGGTCCCACTCGCCATCCGGCTTCAGGCAGCGGCGGATCGTCTCCAGGTAGCGGTGGCCCGCATCCTCGGCCCAGCGGCTGTTCCGATATCGGATCAGGGCATTGAACGTCAGGATGCCCTCCCGGAGGGAGTGAAGCTCGAATCTCTGCTCGACCCAATCCAAGTCGGGAGGCACGAAGAGCAGCCCGTCGGGATTATCGACAAGCCAGTGCAGGTTGCGAAGCATCGCTCCCTCGAGATGGCCGGGAATGACGAAGCCGGTGGCATCCTCGAGGCGCAGCAGGGCATCCCACAGCCGACCCAGATCATGCGTGATGCACCAGCTCTCCGTGGGCAGGTAGTCCCTTTCCGGATTGAGCCAGCAGAGCAGATTCCGACCGGCCAGCTCCATCACTTTCTTCAGGTCCATTCCGCATCTCTCACTTGCGTCGCGCCTCACTCGATCGTCCCGGCTATCCCCCAGCCATCCATGCCCAGTATTTCCTTGTCCGCGTTCTGTATCCAGAACCTGAGCAGGAACTGGTTGGCTCCGGCGACATGCTGCGTGAGGTCGTACTCCGTCTGCCCGCCGGTCTGCCCGACCCACATGTACGTGTCCTCATAGGCGGCGGCCCACGATTGCCCTTGGTCGAGGGAGATCTCAACTTTATTGTGTCCGCCCTCCGGCAGGAACAGGTACATCTTCACCAGGCGCGCGTCGGTGAAGCTAAGCCCCGCGCCCGCGCGCACATCGTAGGTGACCTCTCCCGTCGCGCCCGCAGCGAGATACAGCCCGTAGGTGCTCGGGAAGAAGCCCGAGCGGCCCTTGGCCTGATAGACCTTGCCGCCGTCATCGAAGCCGTCTCTGTAGGCGAACTCGCCGGCCTCGGCAAAGTAAGTGCCCGGATCATTGAGATCCTTCAGCGTGGCGGCAACGAAGTCGGAGTGGCCGCTCTCCGCTGTTAGAGCGCCCTCGAGGGCGCTGACGCCATCGAGATAGGTCTGCGCGCGGCTGGCGGCGTCCCGCCGGTCCTCATCGCCGCCGCTGCGGCGGAGCTTGCCTAGCGCCGACCAGAAACTCAGCCACTGGCCCGTGCCTCGCAGGCAGTTCTCGTTTCGCTCGATGCGGGCCACGATGGTCGGATCGTCGGCCACGCGCTGTTTCGCCGTCGCAAGCGTGTCGAGAGCCTGGTCAATGAGCGTCCGCGGATACAGGCGTGGTATGTCCATCATCTCGCCGGATCCGCCGACCGATAGCATGTGCGCCTCGAACATCTCATACACCGAGCGCATGTCATCCGCCGCCGCGCCGAAGTATACGGGGTAGAACTCGTTCAACAGATCAGCCACCTGCAAGCCGTCGTCCCACGCCAGCCTGAATGACAGCCACATGTGGATGTCGGTCCCCATGTTTCGGCCGAGGTACTCCGGCATCATGCCCGTGTAGCCCAAGTTCCGATAGTAGTCCTGCTCGGTCTGAAGCTTGGCGAACAGCGGCCACGGCCCCGGGTACCACCCGATGTAGTCATAGCTCCAGGCGCGAGGCAAGAGCGTCATCCAGCGCTCCACCCGCTCCCGATACGTGTTGCACCAATCGGTGTCGGCCGTCTTGGGTTTGACCTGCTCCATGGAGTAGGAACATATGACGGGCGCCAGGTTGGGGTGCCCCTTGAGCAGTTCTTGGGGCGGTTCGATGGTGCCGGCATAGGGCAGGACTGTGATGCGCTTGCCGGGCTTCGCCTCGGCCAGCTTTTCGGCGATGCGGTTGGAGAGAATCAGCATCCGCGCGCCGTTGTTGGGAGCCATCGCCTGGCACGGCTGGCACTCGCACCATCCCGCGCCATCGTTTTGGGTGAACGAGTAGTGGTCAAGTTCTGGGTGGTTGGTGAAGGTGTTGATGAAGAACTGGACGCCCACCTCAACCGCCCGGGGATTGGACATGCAGATCTGGCCCTGGCCCGGATTGCGCTTGCCGTTGAACAGCGGCGCCAACTCCGGCTCCTTCTCCTGAAGCGCCTGGGGGTAGATCCAGCTCCAATAGTGCCCGGCATAGCCTCGCATTCCCCCCGCGCGATTGCGGGCGCGCCACAGGCGCATCTGCGCGTTCTCTTCGTCAGTGAGCTTGCCGGTGACATTGCTGTTGTACCAGGGCGTCCGCATCTCAAAGCTTGGTTTGACCACCTGCCGGCCGCCGGGGATGCTCACCTCAATTGTCTCGCGCCTGGGGATGTGCTCCCCGATCTTCCCGGGCGTAAACCAATGGCAGTCCAGGTAGTCCTCAAGCAGTCCGTAGACCGCATTGGCGACGCCCTCGGGACGTGGCGCGAGCAGGCATAGCGCCGCGGGCGAGGCATCGGCCGGAAGCTCGACGAGAGCATACCCGTCGGGCCAGAAGAGGTCCGTGTCGGACAGGTCCACTGGTAGCTGTCCGCCGTCTGGGGACACGCCCAGGCAGATGACCGCGAGGTCATCGTCCTCGGTGTCGGTCGTGATCGGGATCTCGGCACCCGACATCTCCAGGATGTGGTACCTGAGATCTTCAGCCGCCTGCTGGATGACGTCCGGCGCCTCCGGGGGGATCAGGATGGCGCACTGTGGTTCCCCCTGCTGGACGAGAGTGACGGCCGAAGCCGGGTCGCAGGCCAGGGCGCACAGCAGCGCGGCCATGGCTAGCATGCCCGGGGCGGGCTTTCGCAATTTCACGCGTCATTTCTCCCTGTGTCCGCTGGATTGGCCTGACCATCCGGCCTTCCAGGGCCGACTTCGGGGAACTGCGGTGGTAGTCCTTGTTGACATGGGGGCACTGGTGCATTGGCCATTCTCGGCCTCCGCGCCGCATGTGCAGGCTTCTGGCGCCGAGTTGCCGAAGGATCGCAGCGGACGCCGACCGCCCACCCGCTCTCCGGAGCGGCTAGAGCACCGCGACGCGACCGGGAGCGTGATCGAGTGGCGACACCGCGATATGAATGGGAGCAAGTGACGCTGGAAGCGGCCTTCGCGGGTCGTGATGGCGCGGGGGCTGTGGTGCTGAACGGGAAGATGTGGTTACTGGGCGGATGGAACCCGGATGACAAGGTGCGTTTCCCGAGGATCTGCAACAGCGAGGTCTGGTCGTCGACGGATGGCGCGGAATGGACGCTTGAGGCGGCAGAAGCCCCGTGGGAGGGGCGACACGCCGCCGGTTATGTCGTCTTCCACGATCGCATGTGGATCATCGGCGGCGATGCCAACCAGGGGCATTACCAGGATGACATCTGGGCGAGCGCCGATGGGCGGAACTGGGAATTGGTTCTGGACCGCGTTCCATGGGGACCTCGGGCGCTGCATTGCGCGGTAGTCTGTCAGGGGAAACTCTGGGTGTATGGCGGCCAGACCGTGCCTGGCTTCGCGCCGGCCGAGGAGCGTTTCTACCAGGATGTTTGGTGCTCCGCCGACGGGACCAACTGGACGCAAGTCACCGACGCCGCGCCATGGCCCTCGCGCAACCTCACGGGGATGGGGATCGCATTCAACGATCGCCTGTGGGTAGTTGGTGGCGGCACGTACGAGACGCCCGAGCGCCCGGATCGCGCGTTCTACAATGACGTGTGGAGTTCCGCGGATGGCGCGAACTGGGAGCTGCATTCGAGCCACGCTCCCTGGGAGCCGCGGCAGTTCCACGATGGCGCCGTGTGGGATGGCATGCTGTGGATCATGGAGGGATGGTCGCCTTCGTCCGGCAACCGGGCCGATGTCTGGTACTCGCCCGACGGGGTTGACTGGACCGAACTGCCCGACACGCCGTGGGCGCCGCGCCACGCGGCCAGCCTGTTCGTGTACGACGACGCGCTGTGGGTGGTTGCCGGCAACAACATGTTCCCGGACGTGTGGAAACTGACTCGACGGTAGCCGCTCTTCGCCCGTGGATGTAACGCGGCGCTCGAGGGGACAACTACAAGCTATGCGCATCTCCATACTGATCTGCTCCGCCCTTGTCTTCACCCCATCCGCGCGCGCGGTCACGCTCGCGGCCGAGGGCCAGCCAAATGCCACCATTGTTCTGCCCGAGGATGCCGGCGACACGCTGACGCTCGCGGCCCAGGAGCTGCAGACCCACATCCTGGCCATGTCGGGCGCCGAACTGCCGATCGTGTCCGAGAACAATGTGGGCGAGGGCGTCACCGTGCTTCTCGACCTCGCCCAGACCACCGATGTGATGGGCCAGGTTCTCTCCGACCGCGACATCGGCTACGACGGGTATGTCATCAAGTCATCCGAAGCCACGCTGAGCATCACCGGACGGAAGGATGCCGGGACGCTCAACGGCGTCTACGGTTTCCTGGAGGACCACCTGGGGGTCCGCTGGTACTACCCGGGACCGATGGGCACTCACGTGCCCCAAACCGCCACGGTCACGGTCGGTGACATCGATGAGGTCAACAAGCCTCGGTTCGCCGTGAGGAGGGCATGGTACAACAGCAACTGCACGGCCGGCTATACGGACCAAGAGATGCAGGAATACCGCGTCTGGGTGCGCCGCAACAGGTCCGGTGGCCCATCAGGCTACGTGGGGCACCACTGGGCGAGGTCAGTGTCTCCCGGGCGTTACTTCGATGACCACCCCGAGTATTTCGCCGAACTCCAGGGGACCCGGCGCCCGCTGCAGCTCTGCACGACGAACGCCGATGTGGTCGACATCTATGCAAAGGACATTATCGGTCGCTTTGACGCCGACCCTGAGTTCCTTTACGCCTCCATGTCCCCCAACGATGGGGCCGGCTGGTGCGAGTGCTCCCCGTGCGTGGCCGTGAGCGACGACCTCACGAGTCGCATCGTCACGTTCATCAACCAGGTGGCCCAGCGAGTGGGAGAAGAGCACCCCGACCGGCAGGTCGCCTTCTACGCGTACGCGGGGATCGTCGCCCCGCCGGCGGATGACATCCAGCTCGAGGCCAATGCCGTGCCCTGGCTGGCCCATTACAGCACGTGCCAACTGCACGCGCTCAGCGATCCCACGTGTCCCTACCAGACCATCTACCGGCGAAAGGTTGAGGGGTGGAAGGCCATTGCCGAGGAGATTGGTGTCCGGGAGTACGCCTCGTGGTGGCCGGTGCCTTGCGCCGAGGCCCGGCGGCTGGCCATGGACACGCGCTACTATGCCTCCATCGGTGCCCGGGCGATGAGTCGCGAATACCTGGAGGTGCAGTACGGCACGCCCTTACTGATGTGGCTCGAGCACAAGCTCCTGTGGAATCCTGACCAGGAGTCGCGGGAGCTTCTGGCGGACTTCTTCTCTCACTTCTACGGACCCGCCGGCGATGACATGAGTGAGGTCTACGCGACCCTCAGCGGGACGCAAGCCTCGGCCGCGCCACCTCAGTCCAACTGGACGGGGAATGCCTTCGAAGCGCCCCGCATCTACCCAGCCGAGATGCTCCAGGAGATGGCGCAGAAGGTCACCACCGCCGAGGCCGAGATGGATGAGGGGACGCACAGGGATCGGGTGCACCGAGAGCGCCTCGCCTTGGAGCACGCGGTCCTCTGGCTCGCCGCCTGGACGGCGGATCGGAACTACGCGAAAACGGCCAGCGACGAGGACAAGCAGGACGCCCTTCAGCGCCTCGCCGCGCTCGTCGCCTTCCGGGACAACATGCCGGACAGTCACGTCGTCAGCGCCGTGCAGCGCGGCTGGGCCAGTCGCCAGATCGAGCTGTACACGACCGATCGGAC
>CAZKUN010000151.1:0-22509 GCA_964555935.1 uncultured Armatimonadia bacterium
GCCGTTACGCCTGCTGTCCAGCTTCTCAGCGAATACGAAGTCCACAAACCGCCACTAGACGTGGTTTCAGACCCCCCGTAGGTCGGATCTCCTGATCCGACAGGCGTGGTTGCTAGAGTTCTGAGACCAGCTCCGGTCATCTCTCGGGTCTGCTCGGCTATGTCCCCACGCCGCGCCGCTGCCAGTCGGGACCCCTGAGTTGGGGGCGCCCGCACACCCGCGGCGTCCCATCCCACTCGCCTATGCGGTTCTCTGGCGACCACTCGACCTGCTTGGCTTCTTCGCGCCGCAGGCGGCGCCATGCGATCACTATCGGGAGGCACCAGGCTGCCATGGTGCCGCTGGCGAGTGCCAGCAGGAGACCCTCTTTCCGCCTCGTGCGGGCCTCGCTGAGCGCAAGCGTCCGGGCGTTGGCCTCGGCCGGTGCCGCGCCTTCAGAGGTGGCGGCAGGGATGGCTCGCGCCAGCGTCCAGCCGGAGTGGCCACGAATCACGCCACATGCCAGGATCGGGAACACGACGAGAGTCAGGAAGTACAGAGACATCGGTCCGTCTATTCTGAGGTCCACGACTGGCCTGTCCATCGCAGCCTCCCGTACAGTAGACCACGTTGATGCGCCCTGCAACAGACATGCCATCCACAATCAACAGGGCCCGCCACTTTCGCGGCGGGCCCTGTCCATTGCGCTTCGTACGACGATCGTCCCGATCGTCGGCGCTACTCCTCCATCTCGCGCATCTTCTCCTCGGCCGCGTTGATGGGGTGGTCAAGCGCGTTCTTCTTCAGCTTCTTGAAGTGCGGATAGCCCAGCATCCGCTCCATCTCCCACTCCTGGGCGAACTTCCCGTTCTGGATGCCTGCCAGAGCCTCTTTGAAGCGCTCTTTCAGGCCATCGCCCGCGACGACCGGGCCGCGGCTGAGTTGCCCGAACTGACTCGTCTGCGAGTGCAGCGACATCTGCTGCATCAGGCCCGTGTCCGCGCAGGCCTCGAAGATCTCCGCCGCTTCCTTGCTGCCCCACGTCTCGTGACACACGATCTCCGGCGGGAAGCCCGCCTCGACCAGCACGTCGAACGTTGTGGTCAGCACCGCGACCGTCGCCGCCCATGTCGCCTGCTCCATGAACAGGTCGATCTCCGTCTCCAGCGCCACCGTGCTGAGGATGGATCCCACGCGCAGGCTGCCGATCGACTTGGCGATCGCGAGGCAGATGTCCTTGGCCTTGCCGCTCGCGTCCGCGTGCACCGCGCAGTAAGACGACGCGCCCGAACCCTTCACGTACAGGTCCCGCACGCCCCTCCCGATCATCCGCGGCGCGACCATGACCACATCCACGCCCTCGGGCGCCTCGATCAGGTCGTAGTACAGGTTGTAGCCATGGGCGAAGACCAGCACGTCGCCCTCGTTCAAGTTTGGCAGGATGGACTCGCGGAACAGATCCTGTTGCGCTTCGTCGGGCACGAGCAGGAACAGGATGTCACCCTTCGCCGCCGCCTCTGCGGGCAGATACGCCTCAAAGCCGTCCTCCAGCGCCTGCTCGCGGTAGGCATCGCCGCGATTCCCGACGATGACGTTGCAGCCCGAGTCGCGCATGTTCAGCGCCTGCGCTCGGCCCTGATTCCCGTAGCCGATCACAGCCAGCGTCCGCCCCTCGAGCGCGTCCATGCTGGCCTGTTCGTCTTCGATAACCTCGTAATCGTACATGAGCATCTCCTTAGCATGCTGTCGGAGGTTCCCCATCCGTAGCGGGGAACTGGATGCGGACGGAGTTCGTGGCGCTGCCCGCCCAGCCCTCCCGCCGTTACCGTCTCATTACCCTCGAGGTGCATGATGCGAAGACTCGCCTTGGTCGCCCTGGTCCTCTCAACCACCATCGCCGCCCACGCCCAGAATTCCGTCACCAACGGCGGCTTCGAGATCGCGAACGATGCCGGCGGGCCCGCCGACTGGAACACCATGGGTGACGTTACGATCAGCGACGATGCCCACTCCGGCGAGAAGGCGGTCCTCCTCAGCCGCGATTCCGTCGACCTCGAATGCGGGCTCAACCGCGAGTGGGAGCCCGATTCGGGCGAGCAGGGGACGATGCTGTCTGAACTCAAGGGCGGCCTGCGATTCTGGTACAAGGCCCTCGACGCATCCGAAGACGCCTGGATGCGCTTCTACGTCATCCCCATGAGCGATCGTCCGATGGAAGACACGGGCGAGATGCGCACCGACTTCATGATTCCCGCCGGTCACGTCGGCGATGGCAAGTGGCACGTCGGCATCGTGGGCTACAATTTCTCGGCCAACGAAGATGTCAAGTGGGTCCACCTCTCGCCCCGCATAGCCGGTGAGAGCGCCTCGCTTCTCCTCGACGATGTCGAGTGGATGCCTGAGGTTGGCCCCGCGCTGTCCGTGGCCACCACGCGCTGGGAGGAAGACGAGAAGCGCCCTGGCGAGCGCGCCACGCTGACGGTGCGCGTGAGGAACAATGGCGACCGGCCGGCCGCGAACGCAGCCGTCACCGTCACGTGCCCCGACGGCCTCCGCGTCGCCGACGGACCGACCGCCACCATCCCCGGCATTGCCGTCGACGACACCGAGGTCGTGTCCTTCGACATCCTCGGCCGCCGCGATGAGGCAAGCGCTATAGAGGTCGCCATCGATGTCGCCGAGTCCATCGGCGAAGCGCCGCAACTCAGCATTCCCATCGAACCGAAGATGGAGATCATCCAGCTCCGCGCCAGCCCCTTCATCCTCGCGCCGGGCCAGACGGCCACCATCGAGGCGGTCGTCCGCGGCAATGGCAGCGCCATCTGCACCGGCATCACGGGGGAACTCTCCTTGCTCGCCGAATCGGACTTCGTGAAGATCATCCGCACTCCGAGGAAACCCATCGAGGTCCGCCCAGGGCAGGAAGTCTCCGTCACCTGGCGCGTGAAAGCCCTCCAACCGGCTCTTGACCCCGTATCGCTCTCCGCCACCATCGCGGGGTCTAACGCAGAGGGCGGAGACGCCTCCACCACACTCGTCCTTGCGCCCAAGCCCGTCGTTGCACCGGACGTCCCCGGCGCTCACGTCGAGGAAGACGTAGCATGGCTCCAAGGAGACGACATCCGCCTCGTCATCCAACGCGCTGCTGCGGGCTTTGGCATCGGCGACGTACAGGTGAGAAAGGCCGGCAAGTGGACCACCGTCGCGCGCATGCCGTCCCTCGGTCGCGCCGTCGCCAGCCGTCGCTCGTCCTCAGACTCCGTCCGGTGGATCGCCGGCGGCGAGGTCAGGGCGGATGGCGACGCGCTCATGGTCGAGGCACAGCCGAACATTACGGACCTCGAATTCACCCACTCCGTCACCTTCACGCTCCGCGATGACGGGAAGAACATCGGCGTCACCAGTTCGCTGACTGCCGCGCAGACGTGCGATCTCTACGCCTTCGACATGCCGTTCATGTACGTCGGCGAGGGATCGTTCGGCGGCAAGAAGACCGAGGCGCTCTTCCCGGGCTGCGATTGGCTCGATTCCGATGATATCTCCAGCGAATACGAGGGCAAGCTCATCGAGAGGGGCCACAAGCACCAGGTCCGCTACGTCCCCGATCCCAACATGATCACCATCCCCCTCATGAGTGTCCACCACGAGGGCACCACCGTCGGCCTCATGTGGGATCACAATCAGAGCTGGGACGGCTGGCACGACCGTCCGGCCGCCGCCTTCGCCTCGCCCGACCGCTTCGAGGGTCGCGACGCCCACGTCATGGGCCTCTTCGTTCCATCCGTCTCCGAGCTTGGCGAGCCGTGGGTCGCGCCCAACGAGCGCATCGCCTGGACGCCGTATGATCTGCCCGCCAATAGGGAGATCAAGCTCGAATCGGTCATCTACGCTCGCACCGGCGAGAGCGACGCGCTCACCGTCATGGACGAGTGGGTCAACGTCTTCGGCGTCCCCGAGCCACTGCCATATCCAAACGAGACCTTCGAGGGCGAGGTCGCCTTCAGCCTACAGGCGTACCTCGATTCCCTGTGGATTCCCGAGGAGAAGAAATGGTGGTCCACGCGCGGCGCGAGCAAGCTGATGTCTTACCCAGCGCTGCCGGGCCACTACATCCACCAACTTCGCTGGGGCGCGCAGATCATCGAGGACCCGCTCCTGCAGGAGCAAGCACTCGCTCGCGCCGATGAAGCCATCGCCCAGGGCGCCTGGTCGGTCTACGCCGACGACGGCTTCGACTATGGTGGCGCTGAGGACCACATGCTCAGCATCGCCGCTACCGCCATGGGCATCATGTCCTCCCAGTTGCCGAACGGCTCCTGGCGCTTCGATGCCGACCGCAAAGCCACTGGCGTCTTCAAGGGCTTCGACTACCACGAACTCGGCGGCCACGATGGCGCGGAACTCGGCACCTGTGCCGCCAATGCCTACCGCATCCTGCGCTTCGCCCGACTGACGGGATCTGATACCGCCTATCGCTCCGGCGTCAATGCGCTGGAGTTCATGAAGCAGTTCCGCGTTCCGCGTGCGGCGCAGGTCTGGGAAGTCATGTTCCACGCGCCCGACATCCTCGCCGCCGCAGACGCCGTCGATGCCTACCTCGAGGCCTACATGTACGATGGCAATGAGGAGTGGCTGGCCCAGGCTGTGAAATGGGCGAGGGGCGGCTTGCCGTTCATGTACCTGTGGAACGATCCCGACAAGCCTTTCGTCCAGGGCGCGTCGATCCCCGTCTTCGGCGCGACCATGCGCAGGCACAGTTGGTATGCCATGCCCGTGCAGTGGAACGGTCTCCGTCACGCCCGCGCGATCCTGAAGCTCGCCGAGTACGACGACTCGATGGATTGGAAGCTCTTCGCCGAGCACCTCATCGTGAGCTGCCTCTACCAGCAGTCCACGGACCCCGATGACATCGCTCTCTGGCCCGACGCCATCAGCGCGATCACGGAGATCAAGTCCGGCTGGATCTTCGGGCCGCATCAGATCTTCGAGCCGTGGAGCATGCTCGCCGGGCGCAAGATCGAGCCCGACACGGCTATCCTCGGCGATCTGCCCAGCCGTATCCACCTCACCACCGGCGCGAAGATCCTCGCGGCATCATGGGATGATGACACGGTGTCCGCAACGCTTGAATACCCATCGAACGAGTCCGGCTACACGCTGCTCGTCAACGCGTCCCGCCCCGATGCCGTTGTTCTCGACGGCGAAGAGCTGCCTCAGGTCGCTGATCTGAAATCCAGCGAGTCCTCCGGCTGGGCCTACATGCCCGGCCGGGCGATGGTCGTCGCGCGCATCGTCGACGATGGCGAACACGCGCTTGAGGTCGTCGGCACTGACTACCTGGACGCCGCTCTCCTCCCGGACGCCCGCCGCGAAATCGCCTTCGAGTTCGGCGAGACCAGCGAGGGGTGGATGGCGCAGCACCACATCGGTGATCTCCGCGTCCAGGACGGGGCCTTGCACGTGGATGTCACTGGCGGAGACCCCTACATGTCACGCGGATCGCTCACCATCGACGGCGACGCTGTCGACGAGGTCGTCATCCGCATGAGGACCGAGGTGGGAAGTGCGGGCCAGCTCTACTGGGGCACGACTCAGACACCGACCATCACCGAGGACCGCGTCGCGCTCTTCCCCGTCACCGCCGACGGCGTCTGGCACGAATACCGCCTGCCCGTCGCCGATCACGACCAGTGGCGCGGCCAGACGATCACGATGATCCGCCTCGACCCTCTCAACGGCAGCTCGCCGGCCACTGTTGAGATCGACTGGATCCGCGGCGAGTAGACTCCCCGCGTACCGACGGGCTTCCAGCCCGTCGGTTGCCTACTTCGGCGCATCTCCCTGCCGTCGCGCCTCCATGAAACCCATCACCGCCACGTGGTGTATGCCTACCGGAAGCCCAACATCCATGGGAGAGAACCCAACCATGCGACGACTGATGCTCATCACCGCGCTGCTCGCGCTTGCCGCCCTGGTAACCGCACAGGCTCCGGTCGCGGAATGGTCCTTCGATGAAGACGTAGCCGGGTGGGATGTCACCGATCCGGCGTCCCAACTGACCTCAACGATCGATGCAAACGTGACCCGCGAGGACGACAACGGCGTGCTTGAACTCTCATTCACGCCCGACAAAGCCACGATGTCCGCGATCGTCGGCAGCGTGCCGGCCGGCCTCACCGCGGCGCAGAGCATCCAGTTCTTCGCCAAGACCACCGACCAGACCATGATCATGGTGGCGCTTGTCGAGGCTGATGGATCGAACTACGCCACCGGCTTCACCAGCCTGCCCGACCGCTGGCAAGAAGTGTCTCTGGACCTCAGCGACTTCACCCTCGGCGACGATAGCACCGACGAGAACGAGCAGCTCGATCCTGACCAAGTCCAAGCCATCATGATCGCCGATGTGGTCACGATGCTGGCGATCCTGGCCGATCAGATCCCCTTCATCATCGCGCCCGACATGTCGCCCCGGATGCTCTGGCTCGACGACCTCTGGGTCGACGTCCAGGGCGTTGACCCCCGCTGGGTCGCGTTCGATGTGGACGGCGAGAAGGGCGTTCAGGTCGATTCCTTCGAGTCCGCGCCGCTTCAGTGGATGATGCTCGCGGGCAGCGGCATCGAGGCGGCGTATGACGACGAGCTGAAAGCCGAAGGCGAGTTCAGCATGCGCGTCTCCTACGATCTCCCGCCCAACAAGGCCTTCGCCATGCTGACGAGCCTGGGTGGCATCCCCGTCGCCGGCACAACCGGCATGCGTATCTCGCTGCTGTCGGAGGTCGAGACGACCCTTCTGCTGGAGATCGAGGAACTCGACAAGTCCAAGTACCAGACGATGATTCCGCTAACCACCGGCGATGAGTTTGACACGGTCGAACTCGCGTGGGCCGAGTTCACTCTCAGCGAAGACTCCACGGACGAGAACGGGCAGCTCGACATCACCCAGGCGAAGCAGATCCTGTTCGCCGATATCTCCGCCATCACCGAAGCACCCGTCGCGCTCAACACGATTTGGCTCGACGATCTCGTGCTCTTTGAATAGAAAGGCGCTTCAACATGACCCGCACCATCGCCGCAATCATCGCTGTGATCGCCATCGCCGCGCCGTGGGCCGGCGCCCAGGCGCCCGTCGCCGAGTGGCTCTTCGATGACGACATCGAGGGCTTCGCATGCACTGATCCGACCGCCCAGATGACATCGACCAACGACGCCAACATCGTCCGAGAAGAGGACAATGGCGTTCTCGAACTCTCCTACACCCCCACGAAGACGACTCTCGTGGCCGCCATCGGCGAGCTTCAGGAGGGGCTTGCGGGCGGTCAGAGCCTCATGATGCATCTGCGCACGACCGACCAGACCATCGTCCTCGTTGGTGTCGTCGAGGCCGACGGCTCAAGCTACAATACCGCCTTCACGAGCCTCCCCGACCGCTGGCAGGAAGTAGCCATCGATTTCGCCGAGTTCGAACTCGGCAACGATAGCACTGACGAGAACGGTCAGCTCGACCCCGACCAGGTCGCCACGATCATGGTGGCCGACGCGGTCATCATGCTCGCCATGATGGCGGACCAAGTGCCGTTCTTCGTGGCGCCCGATCTGTCCCCGCGCATGATGTGGATCGACGACATGTGGGTCGACAGCGAGGGCGTGGATCCGCGCTGGATCAAGACCGAGACCGGCATCCAGGTCGACTCCTTCGAAGCCGCGCCGCTCCAGTGGGCCTGCGTTGCCGGGACGGGTCTCGAGGTCGCCTACGACAAGGAACTGAAGACCGACGGCAACAACAGCCTCCGCATCGCCTACGATCTTCCGGCCGGCAAGCTCTTCATCGCCATGACGGGGCTCCAAGCCGTCCCTCTGGAAGGCATGACCAGACTGAGTCTCTCATACCTGTCCGAGGTCGCGACGACGCTCCTGCTTGAGATCGAAGAAGTCGACGGATCAAAGTACAGCACGCTCTTGCCGGTTGTCGCCGGCGACGACTTCAGCCAGATCGACATGGCGCTGGCCGAACTGACTCTCGGCAACGATTCCGAGGACGAGAACGACCAACTAGATATCACGCAGGCGAAGCAGCTTGTGATCGGGGACCTTTCCGCCATGGTCGGCGATCCCGTCCTGCAGAACACGCTCTGGCTCGACGACCTGTCCTTCGCTGAGTAGCCACCTCGTAGGCGCGCAGTTCATCGCGCCAAGCGGACGCCGTCCGCGCCAACAGGAGAACACAATGACACGCTACCTGATCGCCGCCATGGTCGTCATTCTCGCCACTTCCGCCTGCGCCCAAGACCCAGTCGCCGATTGGACATTCGACGACGACACCGGCCAGTGGCAGGGCGTTGGCCCGGCCGCGTTGCTCTCGGTCACGGCTGACGAGAACATCGTCCGCGAAGACGCCAACCCGGTTGCCGAGTTCTCCTACACGGCTGAGATCGGATCGATGAGCGGCGTCATGACGCCGATTGACATGCCGCTCGTGGACGCCAAGACGCTCAGCTTCTGGCTCCGCACGAGCGACCCGGTCATTGCCCTCGTCTCCATCAGCGAGGCCGACGGCAGCAACTATATGACCGGCTTCTTCAGCCTGCCGGATCGCTGGCAGGAGGTCGCCATCGGCCTCAGCGAGTTTGCGCTGGACGATGACTCCGGCGACGAGAACGGCCAGCTCGACCCTGACCAGATCGACGGCCTCGTGATCATCGACGCGACTGCGTTCCTGGCCGAGATGGCGTCGCAGGTTCAGTTTCTCGAGGCCCCCGAGCTCGGTCCGCGGATGCTCTGGCTCGACGACGTGTCCGTCGATGCCGAAGCCCTCCCGCCGCGTTGGGAGACGGTTGACATCGATGGCGCCCGCGCGATCCGTTTCGATTCGTTGGAGAGCACGCCGCTGCAGTGGATGATGCTGGCGGGGAAGAACATCGAACTGGATTACGATGATGAGCTGGTCGCGGACGGCAATTTCAGCCTTCGCGTCGTCTACGATCTGCCGGCCGGCAAGCTGCTCGGACTGATGAGCAACCCCGGCCCCGCGCCGCTTGAGGAGACGACCCGACTGCGCCTGTCGGTGATGACTGAGAAGAAGATCACGCTGCTCATCGGGCTCAAAGAGGACGACGAATCGGAGTACAACGTGATGGTCCCGGTTGAGCCGGCCGATGACTTCACCGTCGTCGAATTCGCCCTGGCCGACTTCGCGCTCAGCGATGACTCCGGCGACGAGAACGGCCAGCTCGACATCGAGCAGGTGTCGGAATTCTCGATCGCCGACGTATCATTCATGGCCGGCGAGCCGGCGGGCTACAACACCCTCTGGATCGACGACATCCTGTTCATCGAGTAGCGCGCTCCGGCCCGGGGGGCCTCAGATCGAGGGTTCGACGGTGACTCGCGTGATGCTCACGTTGATGTCGGTGGTCAACTCGGCGTCGGCGTCGGCCGTGACCACCGTCTCCGCGGATCTGCCCGCATCATTGGTGACAGTAACGCGGTGCTTCGACCCCGGCTCGACGCGGTACGTCCCGTCGGTGATCGTCAACCGCACGCGCTGGGCGCCGCCGAGCGACGGACGCATCTCGCCGTGATCTCCGACCGCGACTGAGCCGGATCCCCCCACCAGAAACGAGATGGCGTCAGCCGCTTCGTTTTCGAGCACGGCCGTGCCGACGCCCGTGAACGGGCGAAGCTTGACGGAGCTTGGCCGGATCATCCACGACCCGTGGGCGGGGGTGTCGACTGTCGCTAGCACTCCGCCGGTGCGCAACCCCGCCTCGTTGATGAGCCGCGACGAGAAGTGACATGCCGCGCCTGAGAAGAGCCTGTGATCGGCCGCCAGCAACGCGATCTGCACGCGGTGGCCATTGCTGGGATCGTAGAAAGCGACCGACCCATCTTCGCATTCAGCGACCTCGACGAGCGGAGCGATGAACGGAGCATCCTGCAGTGCGATCCGCGCTCGCCGATCGAAGAGATCCGCGTGGAACGCGTCCCACAGTCCGTGGCCCGGCATCCAGGCCGACCACAGCCGATGGGTGGCATAGATGGCCGCGCCCTGGCCTGTCTCGCGGACCGTCAGCCCCGCGAAGGTCGGCTTCCCGTCCTCCGTGACCGACATCCCCAGCCTTGCGAGCGGCATCGTCGAGCGGTCGAGCTCCGTAAAGCCCGCCCAACTGTTGACCGAATACCCGGCCTTGCCCGTTCGCCGACCGCGCTCAGACCCCTCAAAATCACCCGTCGTCCGCGCGCCTGATGCGAGCGACGGCAGCACGGGGTGCGTCTGGTGGATCGTCAGATTCCCCGTCATGTTGCGCATCTCGGCAAACTCCGCAACGCCAAACAGATTCGCCAGGCGTCGCGGCAACTCGGCCCATGAACCCGACTGCACGCACCCGGCGCCGATGTCGGCGACGAACACGCCGCCTCTCGACACGTATTCCTCAAGGCGCTCCTGCAACGGAATCGGGATGTCCAGCGCCATCGGCGCCAGGATCGCGCCGTATTCGTCGAGGTCCGCGTCGAGCAAGTCATCGCGCGACAGATAATCCACCGTGCCGTAGCGCGTGCCTTGCTTGAACGCGTTGAGCAGGTCGCTCGGCTCGCGGGGCGACATGCCCCTGATGTACCCATACGTCGGCGTCCCGAGCGCCACGAAACCATCCGCGTATGGCTCGTAGAGGATGGCAGCCGAACTCCTCGGTCGCGTGCCCCACGCAGGTTGGCCGGCCATCCACGCCAGGCCATCCCGGAGCTGCTCCTGAACTTGCGCCTCGCTGAGGACTTCCGGTGGCGCGATGAACGACAGTCCGACAGCGCCGCGCATCGCCGCCTCCATCATCCATTCTTGGAGCCGTTTCTCGCGGAAGGGCGCGCCGTCGTCGAGCACGTCCGGCAGGCGCAGGCACGGCATCGCGTTGCGTCGGCCTCCCCGCCGGGCGATGTCCAGCGAGTGCACGTTATGCGTGGTCCAATCCGGCTCAAGTAGCCACGGCGGCGTGGACGCGACGATAATGTCATACTCGTCGGGGATGTTGATGAGCGAGCGGTACAGCGTGATCCGGCCGGTGATGAGCAGGCCCTCTCCCTCGCTGACCTCGCGGATGACGCGCGCCCAGAGCGCCATCATCTCGTGATAGCTCTGCGCCGTGAAGTCAGCCAGGTCGATGGACGGCTGGCCCGCCCCGAAGGGCAGCTCGTCGTCGATAGCCGTGGCGCCGTCAACGCTAATAAGCGCCTCCGATGGCAACTCGACGCCCCACGCCGCTCCGATTCCCAATAGCCCGCCGTACTTCGCCTTCAGGTAGTTGCGGAACGAGGCGTCCGAGAGCACCAGGTCGCGTTCGAGACCATCGCCCGTCGCCCAGCCGATCACGCCCGGCACTTCGCGCAAGTCCCTGATCACCGTCGTGATGTATTCGGTCACGCCCTCGATGTACGCGGCGTTACCGAGCGAGCAGGAGTACTCATCCGATAGCGTCGTGGGCAGTCCAACAATGACCCCGAGGTCGAGCTTCTCGGCCTCCTGAATGATCGTCCGGGCGAAGCTCATCATGCCCGCGTCGACCGGCGATCCCATCTCTATGAAGACGGTATTGAGGCCCAGGAACTTGACGTAGGGGAGCGAGCGGAGGTCGCCGGCGCCATACAGCCACGTGTACGGCGCGTCCGGAAGCTCCTGCGCGCTCAGGCAAGGCGCGATCAGTAGCGCGGCGATGATGGGGATACTCCGCCGACAGCGCGTCACGGTTTCACTCCAGAGCCTCGCGTATTCGTCTCATCATGCCACGGACGATTCCCGCCACCGTCTCCTCGCCAACCTCGGGCGAAGCGTGCTCGCGCGGATCTATCCCTGAGATCCCCTTGAGCGGATCCTCACGCCCGTCCGTGAGTCTGCCCATGTCCACCAACTCGGGACGAAGGTAACTCAGGATGGACGTCTCCCACTTCCCGGCATGGTCGCCACGCGTGGGGTCCTCGTCGAAGGCCCTCGGTTCGGGGAGCGCGATGACCGTCGCCGACTCAGGCTTCGCCATGTGTGTCTCGCCCGCGCGCTCGACCATCTCCACTTGCTCGACCGGATAGTGGCCCGTCATCGCGACGATTACCTTGAAGCCATGCCGCGCGAGGCAGTCGAACTGCCTCACGAGAAGCGGCTCGATCCACTCTTCTTCCACCATGATGGACGTGAAATACTCGGTGTGGCCTCCCCCGACACCGCAGAAAAGTGCCGGAAGCACCGCGCCGCCGATCTCTCGCGCGATCCTCATGCAGATCTCGTGGACCTTGATCGCGTCATTGCCGACAGCCATGTGGTAGCCGTGCCACTCGAGGGACCCGACCGGCACGTACGCCACGGGCATCTCGTCGATTACGGCCTGAATCTCGTCCGGCAGCATCTCCTCGTAGCGGACTTTTTGCTGCATTTCAGACACCTTCCATGAGTTGCTCGGCGAGCGCGTCCGGCAAGTCCGTCTCGCGCATCATCTGGGCGACGCTCGCCACGTCATACGACACCCGTCGCAAGATGATGGTTCTCTCTTCGAGCAGAACGTAGTTGGCGCCGAGCACGCGATCTCGCGGCTTGCCCGCCGCTCCCGCGACCACGAATGCCGATTGGTCCGGCGTGATTCTCACGGCCATCTCGGTCGCGCCGCGAGGCATCGGTTGCTTCTCAACCGCCATCCCACCGAGCGACGCAATGTAAACGGCCGGCTCGTGCACGTGGCCCGTGATGATGATCCCGCCGGGCGCCTCGGAGAAGCCAGGCGGGTGGCGCATGAGGTTGGCGCTGTCATGCACGTACGGGAAGCACTCGGCCGCCGGCGGATCCGTCCACGCCGCCGGGCTTGAGTGCGCCAGCAACGCGCCATCGAGCTTCAGCAATCCTGGCAACTCCGAGATCGCAGCCCGCGAAGGCTCCGTCAGTTGCTCGGTCGTCCAAGCCGTAGACGCATTCCGCAGCGGGTGCTCCTCCGTGAACGCGCCGAGCGCGAGAAGCTCGTGATTGCCGACAACGCCCGAGATGCCGGCCTCGCGGATTCGCTCGACGACCTCGTTCGGCTGAGGTCCCCAGCCGATCAGATCGCCGCCATGGTAGATAGCATCGGGCGCGTCGGAGCCTATCGCCGCAAGCGTCGCCTCAAGCCCGGGGAGATTGCCGTGGATGTCGAAGATGAATGCGATCCGCATAGTCAGGCCCCCGCTGGCAGTTCCGTACGACGATCGTCCCGATCGTCGATGCCGCAGGCATGTAGGAGCGGCTTCAACCGCGATGCCGTCTCGGCGCCGAGAGGGCCGGCCACGCCGCCATCAGCGCCAGCACGATCCATAATATGTCGAGCACATAGAACTGCCTCGGCAGCAGTTCGAGGTACAGCAACACGTCCGTCGGCGAGCCCGACCGCGTGTGGTTGATATGCGTGACGCCGATCTTCCCGATGGCGATGGCTACAACCGAGCACGCGCCCGCAATAACCTGATACGCCCTGCCCTGCGCTCCCGAGCCCAGAGCCACCGCGTATCCGCAGGCATAGCCGATCCCGAAGGCGACGATACCGACCATCAGGCTGGCGCGCGTCCAGATGAGCGCCCAGATGATCCCGGTCAACACCGCCGCGGCCAGCCCGCAGGCGAGGCCCTTCAGAACTCTCTTCGCCGTGACCTCCGTCTCAAAGGGAGGCGGCCGAGGCTCCACGCGTGCGGGTTGCGTCGACGGCGGACCGGCGTACGTTGGCTGAGGCGTGGGCGCCGTTGGCGGCGGGGCCACACCCATCACGGCCTCCACCTGCGCCGGGTCCCATCCACCCGTCTGCAGCTCCGACAGTATCGCCTGATCATCAGCGCCCTGTTCGCGACGCCGCTCTACGAAATCCGCAAGCTGCGGCGCGACCACCACCCGCCGCTTGCCCTGCCCGCCCTCTTGTCCTCCCATATCACCCTCCTCCACCGTCCATGCTTGCGCCCGTCACGTGGGACAGGCGCAGGGAAACTCCGCGAGTTTCCACGCCTGTCAGACCTTCGCCAACGCCTGCTCGAAATCCGCGATGACGTCTTGCGAATCCTCCAGCCCCGCCGACAGCCGAACGAAGCCGTCCGCGATGCCCGACGCCTCACGCTCCTCGCGCGTGTACTGGCGGTGCGTCGTGGATGCCGGGTGTGTCGCGAGCGTGTGGCATTCGCCCAGGCTCGCCGCCAGCGCGACCAAGTCGAGGCCATCCAGGAACGCCATGGCCGGCTGCATGCCTCCGGCGATCTCGACGGCGAGCACGCCGCCATATCCCGCGAGCTGCTGCTCGGCGAGCGCGTGATCGGGGTGCGAGTCCAGGCCCGGGTAATGCACGCGGTCGACCTTCGGGTGGGCCTCGAGGAACTCGGCAAGTTTCTGCGCTGTCTCGCACGAGCGCTCGACCCGGAGCGCCAGCGTCTTGATGCCCCGGCAGAGAAGGAAGGCGTTCAGCGGCGCCAGCGCTCCTCCGAACACGTGCAGCGACTGCGCGATTGGCTCGATGACCTCACACGTGCGGCCAACCACCACGCCTGCAATCGTGTCCGCATGTCCGCTGATCGCCTTCGTCGCGGAGTGCATGACCACATCGGCGCCATGCTCGATCGGGCGGCAGAGGTAGGGCGTCGCGAAGGTGCTGTCGATCAACAGCAGCGCCTCGGCCTCATGCGCGATATCAGCTACCCCCGCGATGTCGGGCACGCGCAGCGTGGGATTCCCGATCGTCTCGGTGTAGACGATCCGCGTGGTCGGCCGGATCGCCGCTCGCACCGCGTCGAGGTCGTTGGTGTCGACATACGTGACGCCGATGCCCCAGTTCGGCAGGTAGTCGTTGAAGAGTTCGTTCGTGCCGCCATAGATGGCCTGCGAGCTGACCACGTGGTCTCCCGACTTGACGTGGGCCAGCACCGCCGCCGAGATCGCGCCCATGCCCGAGGCAAACCCGACCGCCGCCGCGCCGCCCTCGAGGCTCGCCATCGTCTTCTCGAAGGTCATGTTCGTCGGATTGCCGAGGCGGGTGTAGCAGAATCCGTCCGCGCGCTCGTTGATGACGTCGGCGTATTCCTGGGCACTCTCGAAGTAGAAATTCGCGGTCTGCACGATCGGCACGTTCATCGGTAGGCCGGGAACGCCGGTCTGCTCCTTGCTCGCGAGATGAATCGCCCTCGTGGCAAAACCCTTCTTACTGTCTGACATGAATGCTCTCCCCGTCCCGATACGTCGCGGGATTCTCCCAATGTAGCCTACCGGGATCGCCGGCTTTCAGCCGGCATCGTCGTTGTCGGCGTCCTGTGCAGGTCTACGCTCTTGCGCCTGCGAAGTTTCCGCCCATGTTCCTCACCCTCGCCGCCCTCTCGCTCCCAATCGCTACTCCTTCGCAGACCATCCGCACCCGCCGTCTCAGCGAGAGCCGCGTCCTCGTCTACGATCGGCGCGTCGAGCTAGGCATCGGCATGCACGGAATGCCCGATGAGCACCTCGCGCGGGTGAAAGCGCTGGGCATCCGGCTCGTCCGCCACACAATGTACTGGGCCCAGATCGAGACGACTGAAGAGCCCGGCCTCTACGATGCGGACGCGCTGGCCCAGTGGGACGATTTGGTCCGCCGCTGCAACGAGCAAGGCATCGTGCTGGAGGTCGTTGTCCACCAGAACGCGCCCGGATGCTCGTACGAGAACCGCGCCGAATCGTACGCTCGTTTCGCGCGGTTCATGGGTGATATGTCGAAGCGCTATCCCTCGATCCGCTACTGGGAGCTGTGGAACGAGATGGACGGCGCGTTCACCGATCTCTTCGGCGCGAGGGCGGGAATCCCTCTGGTTGAGCGCGGTAAGCTGTACGCCGAGATGCTGAAGCTCGCCGCGCCGGCGATCCGCGCCGCGAATCCCAACGCGCTGATCCTGACGGGCGGCATGACCGATGTCGGCGACTTCCCTCGGGGCATCTACGAGGCCGGCGGGCGCGAGGATTTCGACATCATGAACATCCACACTTACGGCGTGCCGGTGGTCTGGGCGTTCATCGCGCGGGGGCTCGCGGTGCGGGATGTGATGGATGAATTCGGCGACCACGACAAGCCGCTCTGGAACACGGAGTTCGGCATCGACGCGGGCAATCTTGTCGGCGCGTGGGGCTACCCGCACGACCGCGGCAAGGAAGACGCCGAAACTCTCGACGCGCTGCACAAAGCGCAGTGGGAAGCCTGTCTCAACGCGGCGCTGGAACAAGGCATCTACCAGAAGATCCTGCCCTACCAGTACAGCGCCGGCAACGAGCGCAACGATGACGGTGAGATCGAGACGAAGACCAACCTCCCCGATGGGCTCGCGATCCACGACTTCGGCTTCGGAATCGTCCGCTCCGACGGAATCACGCCTCGCCCCACCTACGACTGGCTCAAGGCCCTCCAGTTCAACGCCTGGATGAACGACGAGCCGCGCCCCACCGAGGTCTGGCTCACCGGCCTCGGCAACCTCCGCCCCGTCGGTTACGAGTGGGATCAACGCGACCGAGCGGTTGTCGTGAAGGGTATCGACCTCCAAGCCGGAGGCGACGCGCTCGTGCAGTTGGGCGCCGAGAACTGAGTGGCGTGGCCACGAGCGCTGTCGCCTTCCCGCGGTTCATAGAACTGTAGGAGCTGCTTCAGCTGCGACAGAAAACACGCCCCACCATCCACAGCCGCACGCCGTCGTGCCGTCGGACCACCTGAGTGCCCCGCTCTCTTCGCACCCACAGGTCCCCGCCCCCGCCCCGACGAAACACCGCACAGTTCGGCATCAAGGGAGATGACCATGGATTTCAAAGAGGCGTTTGAGGCTGGTGGATTCGTCGCAACAGAGCCAACGACCGAGAAGGCGCGTCAACAGCACTTCTCTTACCTTGAGTGCGAAGTACCCGCCGAGATCCGCGCCTTCTACGAGCACTGCAATGGCGGGAGCGTGGATGCGCTCTCTTGCCGCGCCTATCCACTCGCTCAGGCGGCGACTTTGGTCGGCACGTACGACTTCCACGCGGAGTTCCGGTTCCTGCCGTTCTTCGTAGCGGACGAGAACGCGTCCGATCCGGCCATGGTCGGGCTCGAGCCGCCGTTGACCGGGTACGTGTTTCAGATCTGCCACGATGACCGGTCGCGGATGCTCGCGCCGTCCATCCCGTCGTTCCTGCAGTCCCTGGCTTCGCAGCCCGAAGTCGAGTTCTTCCACATCGAGGAATCGACTTTCGTCTACCCGAGGGCGCTTTCTGAATCAGAACAAGAGACCGTTGATGCTCTGATAGCGAGATCGATGACTGAACTCGAAGAGGAATATGAAGCACAGCTTCTCGTCGAGCTGGCGCTCAGCATGCTCACCGACGAGGCCTGCATCGACCTATTGAGAGGACTGAATCACCCGGACAGCAACGCGCGCTTCGTAATCAAGGATCGGCTTCAGGAGATCGGCACGCCCGCCGCGGAGGAGATACTGGCCAAGGCGGACGACGAACTGAAGGCGTTTGTTGCCCGGGCAATCGACGTCCTGAAGAAGGAAGGCTTCGACGCAGCAACAGCAAGCGGGACTGATCTCCGCGTCGCCGGCAAGGGGCTCAACGTCGGGCCTTCTTCGATAAGCGCAGCGATGATGGCTTCTGGGAGTATCTGGTCGAACGAGTGCGGCACATCCTCGAACGGGAGACGGCACCGCAAACAGATCCGGCCCCGACCCAAGCAACGGAAGGGTCGGCGGAGAGCGATCTACCGAAGGACGCGCAAGAGGTCGCTGATGTGCTGGGCGTGGATGAGGACAATGCGGGATGGCTCTGGACTCAATGGTTCACGCCCGAGGCGCAGGCCAGAGTGGCTGACGAAGGGGAGGATGCGGCTGAGCACTGGGACATGTTGCAGGGCAGCCCGCCCGAGAGCATCAGAGAACTGATCGCGATGGAAATGGAAATGGAGGGAGTGGCGCCGCCAGCGCAGGCCGACAAGACGGTGGGCGATCTGCCGAAGGATGCGCAAGAGGTCGCTGATGTGCTGGGGCTAGATGAGGACAATGCGGGGTACCTCTGGACTCAATGGTTCACGCCCGAGGCGCAGGCCCAAATGGCTGCTGAAGGGGTTGACGTGCCTGATGTCTGGAACGACTTGAAGGGCTTGACGCCCAAGGACATCAGAGCAGACATCGCGATCGATATGGAGGAAGACGCCCTGCGAGCGAGAGCCGAGAAGAAGCGGGCCGACCAATGATCACGTCCAGGCGGGCGAGACGAGCCCGCGTCTGTCCGAGGAGTGCCAATGATGGTAGCCGCTAGTCTGCTCGTATTGGCAAGCGTGACCCCCATGGCAACTCCCGCCCAGACCGTGCCCGTCGTTCGTGAACGGCCGGCGCTTGGTGTGATTCGGTGGGATGGGTACAACGGCGGGCACTTCACTCAGAACCAGGAATTCCCGTTCATCAAGGCCGAGGAGCACCACTGGCGCGCGCCATGGTTTGCCCGGCGGACGGGTGACCCGGAACGGCCCCTATCGTTCAACCCCGAGTTCAAACAGGAAATCGTCCAGGAGGTCACCGACCAGGAGATCCGCTACGCCGCGTCGTGCGGATTCGACTTCTTCGCGTTCTGTCATTTCCGCAAGGATAAGGGCGATGGCTGGAGCCTCCGCAACAACCTCCAGGCCTACCTCGACAGCCCGCTGAAGCCCGAAATCAACTTCGCTCTCATCTGCATCGGGGAGCATGTCGGCAAGGGCATTGAGGGCGAGGAATCGCCCGAGAACACGTGGGAAGATTGGCGCGCGTACGTCCGCGAGTACATCGAGTTGATGCAAGAACCCACCTACCAAACCGTCCTCGATGGGCGGCCGCTCTGGGGCATCTTCGGGCCGAGTGGACTGGCCAAGAACCTCGGCGATGAGGAGCACGGGGTTGAGGAGCTGAAGCCGGCCATCCAGTACCTCCGCGATGAGGTCCAGGCGGCGGGCCTGCCCGATCCGTATCTCGTCGGAATGCACGCCGGCGGCATCTGGGCGGCGAAGTATGTCGACGAAGCGGGGCTGGACGCCGTCTCGGCGTATCGCGGAGCGTTCGGCGGGACCGTTGAGGGGACGCTGTTTGGCGATCTGTGGGGCAACATCCGCAGCGCCTTCCTCGAGAATCCGGACATGGGCGGACCGCGCAAAGTCGTCGTGCCGATGCTGTCGGGCGCCGACCAATCGCCACGTCATCCAGACGTGCCGAAGTACCTCGAGCCAGAGCCGGGAGACCTCGCCCGGCTGCTCGGATCGGCCTTCGATTACGCCATCGAGAACCCCGACCAGTGCGAGGCCGACGCGGCTTGGATCTACGCCTGGAACGAGCATTCCGAGGGCGGATTCATCTGCCCGCTGATGGGCGATGCGCCCGACTACGTGCCCGTCACAGAGCAACTGGATGACTGCTCCCGAGGCATCAAGAACTGGGTGCATCCGACCACGCGCCTCGGCCTGGGTGTGCCGCTCGCGAACTACACTTTCGGTGACCGCGAGCCCTCGCTGGAGTCCATCGCCACCGAGTCAGGCGCCTCGCCGATCCGGGTCCCCGAGGGCGCGGAGATCGTCTCGGGCAACAACCCGCGCACCGCTCGGCGCGGTCTCTGCTTGCGGCTCAGCGGACCAGGAACATGCGAGTTCTCAACGGCCGGTCAGGCGAGTGCCGTGGCGCTTGCTTACCGGGTGGATGGGGGGCAGATTGAGGTCTCGGTTGGAGACGAGACGACGACCGTTGACCTGGAGCAGACCGGCGGCGAATGGCGGGAAGTGATGGTCGCCTTTTCGGAGGCGACGGGGTCGGCGACGGTCCGAATCGAAGCCCAAACGGCCGACTGTGAGCTGGATGATATCCGGTTGCTGGGGCGCCCCGACTAGGACCCGGAAGTAGGCTTCCGGTGGCGAGAACAGGCAATGAAAACGCGATTTTCGGCGACGAATCGGGGGGACCGAGGCACTTTATCGACCCTTTTCGGGGGGACCTGCTAGGCTTATCTCAACCACCCCATTGAATCGTCTCGTTTTTCCGGTTCGTTGCCGGTACAAGGTCCCCCCGCTGCTCCTCTCGAACCCCATCGACTAGCTTCGGATCTATAGCATGGGAGGGTTACGCCCTTTGCTTGAGACCACGATGGACCAGATCTTCGCAACGAACTTCACCTGGATCGACTGGGTGATCGTGATCGGCTACTGCTCGCTGTCGATCATCGTCGGGCTGTTCGCGAACAAGTTCGTCGGCAACATCGCCGACTTCATCGTCGCCGGTCGCGGCCTGAGAGCGTGGCTCGGACTGGCCACGATGACCGGCACCGAGATCGGCCTCGTGACGCTGATGTACATGTCCGAGTGGGGCTATAACAACGGCTTCGCGGCGTACTACTCGGGACTGGTCTGGGGCGTCGCGTTCTTGATGATCGGCGGAAGCGGATTCATCATCCACAAGCTCCGCGAGATGAGGTGCATGACGATCCCCGAGTACTACGCGCGCCGGTACAACAAGCGTACCCGCATCATCGGCGGCATCCTGCTGGCGTTTAGCGGGATCCTGAACATGGGGCTCTTCCTGCAGGTCGGCGCGAAGTTCGTCGCCGTCTGCACGGGCATCCCCGCCGACGGGTGGAGCCTGAAGCTCGTGATGACGGGGATGCTGAGCCTGGTGCTGGTCTACACCATCCTCGGCGGGATGATCTCGGTGGTCATCACCGACCTCGCGCAGTTCGTTATCCTGGGTTTTGGAATTCTCATCGCCACCATCTACGCCGTGACGAAGTTCAGTTGGGGCGGGTTGGTGGAGGCGGTTGACGCGGCTCATGGCATCGGGGGTTTCAACCCATTCGCCGAAGGGGTGATGGGACCCACGCACGTGGTCTGGCAGACGTTCGTCGCCTTCGCCGCGTGCGCCCTTTGGGAGACGGCGACGCTGAGGGCGCTGGCATCCAGCAGCCCAAAGACGGCCAAGCAGATGTACATGGGCTCGGCCATTACGTTCAGCGCGCGGTTCATCCTCCCGGCGACATGGGGCATCGCGGCGCTGGCGTATGTTCACTCGAACCCGCAGCTCGCAGCGTTCGTAGCCGGGCCCGATGCGCCGGCTGATATGGCGATGAAAGCCATGCCGCTGTTCCTGGCTCAGAACATCCCGACGGTCCTGCTAGGCATCCTGGCAGCGGGGATGTTCGCGGCATTCATGAGCACGCATGATAGCTACCTGATCGCCTGGTCGGCGGTGCTCACGCAAGACGTCATCGGCCCCCTGCGCAGGAAGGGGCTGACCGACAAGCAGCGGATCTGGACGACCCGGGTGCTCATCCTGGTCATCGGCATATTCCTGCTGGTATTTGGGCTCTGGTATGAGACCGAGGCGGCGCTCTGGGACTACATGGCGGTGACCGGCTCGATCTACTTCGCGGGCGCGTTCGTGGCGATCGCGATGGGGATGTATTGGAGGCGCGCCTCCAGCACCGGCGCGAGCATGGCGCTGATCTGCGGCCTGTTCTCAGTGCTAGGCGTTCTGAAGTGGGAAGCCTGGTGGGGCATCACGTGGATCACGCCGGAACGCGTGGGGATCTGCACGGTGTGCCTTGCGTTTACGGCGATGATCGTGGGGTCGCTGCTGTTCCCGGATAGCGAGCCGCCCAAAGAGGGAGTGGTAGAGTCCAAACGCGACAAGATGCTCAGGGCCGAGTTGGAAGCTACTGAAACGGCCGATGAGTCGGGCATCCAGGAAGAGGAGGCGAGCTAACATGGAGATCCTATCAACCGTGTGGCTGGTAGTGCTGATCGTGGAACTCGTCCTCTTCACGGGACTGTTGATCGGTGGCACGATCTTCGGTATCGGAGATCTGAAGAAGCTGCTGATCGGGCTGAGACTCGAGCACGACGGCATGGCGGATGACGCCGGGGAGGATCCCGGCGGCGAGGCGGATGAGGAGCCAATGGCGACGTGACGGGGACGGCGGGAAACCACGAAGACACGAAGGGCGCGAAGAACGGCGAAGTGATAGGGGAAGAACTCAGGGACAGTTACCATGTTTCCCAACGGCAGGGAAAATGGTTACTGTCCCTGAGTTCTTCCGCGTGAGGCCGGAGGACGGCGACAGGTCAACGCAAGGACAAGGTGGCCACGCCTGAGGTCTGGGCGCCTCCGGGGTCTCGCGCATCGACCCGGATCATGTAAAGTCCGGATGGCACGTTGAGGCCGTTCTCATCGCGACGATCCCAGAGCAGCGTGTTGATGCCCTCATCCATGGGAGAGTCGGTGATGATCGTCCGAATAGGACGACCCGCAACGTTGATCACGGTCGCCGTAACGTCCGCCGCGCTCGCGAGAGTGAAGTTGAGTTGCGCGCCGACACTCGTCTGAGCTGCCATCACCCCTGTCAGCGCCAGAATCCCATCGCTAGCCGTTGTCTCCGGGCCAGCCGTCCATGCGGTCGGCGCGCCGGTGGCGGCCCCGTGCCTATCCTCGAAGACAAAGCGGTACTCGTAGTTGGTTAGCGGACGCTTGAGCCGGAGCTTACGCGCGTAAACGCGGCCG